>CAYZDF010000007.1:0-74570 GCA_964477085.1 uncultured Gracilibacteraceae bacterium
ATATAACCTCCGTGATAGCTTGACCAATAGTCTTAAGCTTTAGTAACAATAAACAGGGGCTGCCCGTATTCCACCATCTGACCATCTTGGACCATAATATCAATAATTTGCAGATCTTCATCTGCCTCGATCTCGTTCATCAGCTTCATTGCCTCGATGATACAGAGGGTAGTCCCTTTCTTGACTATGTCTCCTTTACTAACAAAAGGAGATTCTCCCGGAGAAGCTGAAGCATAAAAAGTACCAACGATGGGAGAGTTGATGGCCGTCTGATCAGGGAGAAGCTCTGTTGTTTCCGCGATGGTATGTCGAGTTTTTTCAGTTGACCCTGTTGATACGATGTTTCCCTGGATCTGGGAAGTATCTGTATTGAAATATCCTCCTATGTAAGATCCCTGTACAACTTCTCTGGAAACAATTTTTTCGGTTTCCTTCTTCAACACAATCTTGAATCCTTCTTGTTCCAGTTCCAGCGTGGTCAATTTGGATTCGTCCAATATTTTAATCAGTTCCTGAATTTCTTTTAAATCCATACTATTCTTCCTCTGTCCACTTTTTCAAAATGATCGTAGCATTATGTCCCCCGAAACCGAGAGAATTAGACAGCGCATAGTTTACTCGATGTCTGCGTCCGGTATTCGGAACATAATCCAGGTCGCATTCTTCATCCTTATTACAGTAGCCGATGGTAGGGGGGATGAAATCTTCTTCCGCAGCCTTGATACAGACGATGGCTTCCACCGCTCCTGCTGCTCCCAAAAGGTGGCCAGTCATGGACTTGGTTGAACTTACAGGCACATTAAGGGCATGATCCCCCAAAACCGATTTGATCGCCTCTGTCTCGAACTTATCATTATATGGCGTACTGGTTCCATGGGCATTGATGTAAGATATCTCTTCCGGCTTCACGTCGGCATCGTCCATGGCGATCTTCATGGCCCGTGCTCCTCCTTCACCGCTGGGGGCTGGAGATGTCATATGGTAAGCATCACAGGTAGCCCCGTAACCAACCACTTCACCATATATTTTGGCTTTTCTGTTGAGGGCATGCTCCAAAGACTCTAAGACAAGAATGCCTGCTCCCTCACCCATAACAAAACCATCCCGATCTTTATCGAAGGGGATTGAAGCCCTTAGCGGGTCGGCACTGCTGCTTAAAGCTGTCATCGAAGAAAACCCT
Organism: uncultured Gracilibacteraceae bacterium; assembly: GCA_964477085.1. Classification (GTDB taxonomy): domain Bacteria; phylum Bacillota; class Desulfitobacteriia; order Desulfitobacteriales; family Syntrophobotulaceae; genus Dichloromethanomonas. The sequence goes on from CAYZDF010000007.1 coordinate 1,181, forward strand.
GCTACGGCCAGGGGGGTTATGGGTGCTTCGGTGCCGCCAGTCACTATAATGTCCGCTTCCCCATTCCTAATCTTCTGCATGGATTCACCGATGGCATGGGTTGCGGTGGCACAGGCTGTAACCACACAAGTACATATTCCTTTGGCATTCAGCTTTATAGCAATATTCCCTGCAGCCATATTACTGATGGCCATAGGAATGAAAAAGGGCGAAACCCTCCCAGGGCCTTTTTCCAATAGTCGGCTGTGTTGTTCCTCGATAGTTAACAGCCCGCCGATACCTGAGCCCACAATGACACCAAATCTCTCTCTGTCGAATTCGGCCGTCTCCAGTCCGGCATCTTTGTAGGCCTCTTCCGCAGCGACCATGGCAAATTGACAGTACCTGTCCATCCGTTTGGCTTCTTTGCGATCAAGAAGTGTTTCCGGATCGAAATCTTTCACTTCTGCAGCCAGAGTTGCTTTATAACCTGTGGTATCAAATGCCACAATCTTTGCTATGCCTGATTTGCCGTTTTTAATCCCTTGCCAGAATGCTGCGACATCGTTACCAAGAGGGGTAACCGCCCCCAATCCGGTTATGACGACTCTTCTCTTCATGACATTCCCTCCCTAAAAAGCCATTCCGCCATCGACACTGATGACTTGACCTGTGATGTATTCTCCCATATCCGAAGCCAAGAAATATACTGTATCTGCAACGTTTTGAGGTTTCCCCAATCTTTTAAGCGCAATGTTCTCCTGGGCCGCTTCCCTGACTTTATCGGAAAGATCAGCGGTCATATCTGTCTCAATAAATCCAGGAGCCACAGCATTAACGGTAATATTCCTGCTGCCAATCTCCTTAGCCAACGATTTGGTAAACCCTATGACACCTGCCTTGGATGCAGCGTAGTTAGCTTGACCTGCATTGCCGATAAGACCAATGACAGAGGTGATATTGATGATCCTGCCGGCCTTTTGTTTGACCATGATCGGTACGGCATGGCGTGTACAATTAAAAACGCCTTTGAGGTTCACTTCTATTACCCTGTCAAAATCATCTTCCGACATTCGCATGAGTAACCCATCTCTAGTGATCCCTGCATTATTAACCAAGATATCCACTGAACCAAATTCTTCTTTAGCCTTTAATACCAGATTCTGAGCTTCTCCCAAGATACTGACATCGGCTCGCACAGCTAAAGCCTTGACACCAAGTGCCCGTATCTCCTCTGTGAGTTGATCGGCTTCTTCTTGGCTACTGACATAGTTAATAACGATGTTGGCACCTTCATTGGCCAGTTTGAGGGCAATTGCTCTGCCTATCCCCCGGCTGGCTCCAGTGACAACGGCTGTTTTTCCTTTTAACATTATAACCTCCCGAAAATGTTCCCCGCTTTAATTATCGATCCTGCAAATACTCCACGGTAACCGTCAGGGAAGCCATGTCCTCGACATTAAGAAGTGTTGCTTTACGATCGATCTTCTTGACGAATCCTCTTAAGGTACTACCCGGACCAATTTCGACGAAGGTATCAACTCCGTCAGCCATCATCCTGGTAACCGTCTTCTCCCACAGGACTGAACTCATCACTTGTTTGGGAAGAAGTTCAATGGCTTGTGCTGAATCTGAGATATAATCTGCAGTTACGTTGGAAATGATAGGGTACTTGGGTTCATTAAATGTAATTCCAGCTAACTCCTGAGACAATTTTTCCGCCGCAGGTTGAAGCAGTCTGGTATGAAAAGGACCGCTGACCTCCAAAGGAATCACTCTTTTCGCTCCCAATTCGCTGGCCTTAGCACAAGCTTCAGTTAGCGCTTCTTTCACGCCGGAAATGACAATCTGCCCCGGACAGTTGTAGTTAGCAACCTGAACAACTCCTACGGAAGAAGCTGCTCTGCAGGCTTCTTCGATCTTCTCAGTCTCTAAACCAAGTATAGCGGCCATTCCGCCGACTCCTTGAGGAACCGCCTCCTGCATATATCGACCTCTTTTGCTTACCAGCTTTACTGCATCCTGAAATGAGATCATATCACTGCAAACCAATGCAGAGTATTCTCCAAGACTAAGCCCCGCTACCACATCCGGAAATATCCCTTGTGCTGCCAAAGCTTTGCAGGCCGCCGTGCTCACCGCAAGGATGGCAGGCTGAGTTATCTCCGTTTTATCGAGTTCCTCTTTGGGGCCGTAAAAGCATAGTTCACTTAGGGCATATCCGAGTTCTTGATCGGCCATAGCCAAAACTGCACGGGCTGCCGTGTTATTTTCAAAAAGTTCTTTGCCCATTCCCACGTTTTGTGAACCCTGGCCTGAGAATAGAAATGCAATCTTACCCATCCTTTTCCTCCGAATTACAAAACAATTTGTTTACCTTTAAATGCTGCCAGTCTTTCTTCAGCCTGTGCAAACATCTCTTCGATAATTTCCTTACAGGTTTGTTCTTTTTTGATAAGGCCTGCAATCTGACCAGCCATTACGGAACCAAGATCCATATCTCCCTCTTTGGCGGCCTTGCGCAGGGCACCAGAACCGAGCTTATCTAACTCTTCTACCGCCGCACCCGTTCTCTCCAACTCTTCAAACTGTCGGGTTAACTTATTTCTTAAGACCCTGACCGGATGACCCGTCGATCTGCCAGTGACAACCGAATCAATGTCTTTGGCTTTCAAGACCCGTTCTTTATAATTTTGATGAACCGTACATTCCTTGGAGACAAGGAACCTCGTCCCCACTTGTACACCGCTGGCACCGATCATAAAAGCAGCCGCAACTCCACGTCCATCTCCTATCCCCCCTGCTGCAATAACGGGAATCTGTACAGCATCGATAACTTGGGGAAGCAAGGCCATGGTCGTCAGTTCTCCGACATGACCGCCTGATTCTCCGCCTTCAGCGATAACAGCATCGGCACCTTCTTTTTCCATCCTTCTGGCCAGAGCAACGGAAGGGACGACCGGGATTACGGTAATGCCGTGTTCTTTCCACATTTTAAGATATTTGCCCGGACTTCCAGCTCCGGTGGTGATAACCTTTATCTCTTCTTCGCAGACTAATTTGGCAACATCTTCAGCGTTCTCACTTAAGAGCATGACATTAACCCCGAATGGTTTATCCGTCAGTTCTTTAGCCTTACGAATCTCCTCGCGCACATATTCCAGAGGGGCGTTAGCAGCAGCAATGAGTCCTAAGCCTCCGGCGTTGGAAACAGCAGCTGCCAGGGAACTATCCGATATCCAGGCCATTCCCCCCTGAATGAGAGGGTATTTAATACCTAAATTATGGAAAAATCCAAAATTATTCATACTTATCTCCTTCATCCGTTTTTCTCTCAAAGCTAATCAACTGATTTTTCTGTCAATATAATGAACCAAGTCCGAGACCTTTTTCATTTCTTCCAGATCTTCTGTCGGAATCTCGATCCCGTATGTTTCTTCCAACTCCATGATGATTTCAAAGATATCCAGGGAATCGATTCCCAGATCTTCTTTAAACTCTGAAGACAAGTTGATCTGATCTGCTTCCATACCGATTTGATCCGAGATAATGCTTCTGATCTTTTCGAGTGACATCTTCTTCCTCCAATCTATTCTTACCTCTTATACTGTAAGGCCTTAGTCTTTCATCCATTTGATCAATTGAGCTCCATAAGTAAGCCCTGCGCCAAAGCCAACGATGATGATAATATCTCCCTTTTTCAGAAGTCCATCCCTCACCATCTCATCTAAAGCAATCGGAATGCTAGCTCCTGAGGTATTGCCATACATGTCAATATTAACATAGAACTTATTAATATCGATCTTAAGCTTTTTGGCTGCTGATTCTAAAATCCTGATATTAGCCTGGTGGGGAATGATGTACTTGACATCATCCAGTTGATATCCGGCATCCTGCAATACTTTCTCAATACATTCCGGAACCACTCTGACTGCAAATTTAAATATTTCTCTGCCATTCATGGTCAGGAAATGATGTTTATCCTGCGAGAAGTCACAGTACTTATTTTTTAGTGGAATGGCCTGACACTGAATACTCTCTGCCCCTGTCCCATCTGTACCCGTCGTCTCAGAAATAATACCTTGCTCTCCTCTTTTTAAGACGGCCGCACCGGCTCCGTCCGCGAAGAGTACACACGTATTCCTGTCCTCCCAGTCAATAACCTTGGATAGAACCTCTGATCCGATCACTAAAGCCGTCTTTACTAAACCCGACCCGATAAATTGTCTGGCAATACTCAGGCCATAGATAAAACCTGAACAAGCAGCACTAATATCAAAACTTGTTGCTCTGGGAGCTCCTATACGGGCCTGTACCAAACAGGCCGTCGCTGGAAAGAAATAGTCTGGCGTAACCGTGGCTACAATAATGAGATCAACTTCTTCTGGAGATACACCTGCGGCATTAAGTGCCTCTTGCGCCGATCTGACTGCCAAATCGGAGGTATTTTCCGTAGTGGAAATCCTTCGTTCTTTAATCCCAGTACGGTCACTGATCCATTCATCATTGGTATCTACAATCTTAGACAGATCATCATTACTGACGATATGATCTGGAACAGCTCTTCCTGTTCCCACAATTTCAGCGTTGTACATATTCTATGCTTCCTTTTTCTTTATTCATTTCGGACTATTTCTTTATTGATTTCGAAAATAACAACCGGAAACTATTACTACATTCTCTAAATGATTTATCATATGATGACTCTTGTGTTGGTTGTGTGCCTCAAGATAATTAACCGTTTAATAGATACTTCGAATTTAAAAATTCATTGAGTTTTTGGAGTGAATCAACGAGGATGTTTTCTTTTTCTGAAAGACCCTTCATAGTTTGCTTAACCATATCCAGGTGAAACTTCTCATGGATCCGGTAAGCGATTTTCCCTTCTTTGGTCAACCGGATATTAACGATCCTCCGATCGGTATCATCCCTTTCCCGGATTACATAACCCTTTTTCACCAGGTTATTGATAGTTGAAGTAAGCGCTCCTACGGTTATATATAAATCCGCAGCAACCTGTGACATGGTTCTGGGCCGATACATTCCTATAGCTTCGATCGTATGAATTTCTGATATCGTTAGATTGTTAATAGGGCCTTTTTTGATTTCATACTCCTCGACAGCCAGGATGTTATTGAAGGTCCTGACAAGTAGCTCATGTAATACATTGCTGAAAGACCTTTCCATTACCACACTTCCTTCCGGTACTTATCCAAATATTAACCCATTCATAATTTAGTTGTCAAACATTTTAACAATCAAAGTAAGTTAGTTTTTTCTACTCATTTTGACATAAAAATCGTATTTTCTCCATAGTAAGGCGTTTTTTGTATGAATAAAAACAAATACCAATAGCTGTCCATCTGTAAGACGGACAAGGAATGAACTCATAGAATAATTAACAAAACAAAATAACAGGAGTGAGCTTGATGTCACCTTGCCCAAGAGGAACTATCCCTTATGTGATCAAAGCAGGAGATACCTTTGGTACTCTAGCCAGACGATTTAATACCACTGTCGATGCTATTATATCTGTTAACCAGGGAGTAAACCCTAACAATCTGCGTATCGGTCAATCCATCTGTATTCCAATACGCCGGAGCGTTGTCCCCTGTCCACCCGGAAGCAGATATATTATCAAAGCCGGGGACACCTATTCTAAGCTATCTGAAAAATATGGTCTTTCTGTGGCTGCCATAACGGCGTTAAACCCTGGCGTCGATCCCCTGAACCTTCAGGTTGGCCAGGTTATCTGTCTTCCTGTCAGGAGACGGAGAAGAATGAGATAACGACATGAAACTAAGCGTTTACTGGCTGCGTGTTCTATGGAATAGAAAAGATAACAAGAATGATATAAGGATAGAAATTAGCAACTAAAGATCTTAAATACGATTAAACGACTGGTCTAAGTGAATAACGAAAAAGCCTAATGGACTTACCCGAAAAAGTCTAACATATCCGGGTAAATACATAAGGCTCTTATTTATATTATTAACTCAACTTTCCCACTTGGAAAACTTATATATTTAAATATCCTATATATACTTGACTTTGCTCGGGTCAGTTTTCGTAATGATAGCCGTTTTCTTGCTCTGTAATGTTTAGTCTTTGCCTGTTAATCACGCAACAAGAGAAATAATAAGGCTAAGAACAAACAGCGCGAATAATGCTTCAATTGCTACCATGATTTGAGTCGCCGATTGTTCTGGTGTAACATTTAAAGTCTCTCCAACCGATACCGAGCCAATACTGATAGAAAGAAAAGAAAGAAATTGGGTTATCGGTGTATCTCCGATGGTGCCGGAAAATGATTGAGGATATAAAGAATATGTCAGATTATACAAACCAGCAAAGAAGAGAATAAGAAGAATGGCAGGAACAATAACTTCGCTTAACGTAGTTTGCCCCCGGCGAGCCTCATAGATGAAAGCACCTGTCCCCAGGGTTACGATAATCGCAAAAATGATAGCAAAAAATAAATATTTATTATACCCTCCTGATAAGGTATGTCCGTAATAATTAAAACCCAGGATAAAGACGGCCGCACCTCCAAATATTACAGGTGTCAGAAGTAATATATTAGGAGAGTAAGCTACTGCCCCCCAGTTATACTCATTCTGGCTGATTTTTTGGCTTTGATCAGGAATCAATACGGAGTTGGGAAAAACTCTCCCATCTGCTCCTGTTTGAACACAGCTAGAGACCCTTCGGGTAGTCTTTTGCGAAGGAATACTAAAAATACGATTAGGAGATATTGTAGTTGTATCGGTATTTGTGCTTGAAAAATAGAAATGACCGACATCGATAATGGGATTGTATTTATTGGTATACATAAATCTCCTCTAACTCCTTTTCAACTCCAATCCTATTTCATGCCAAATGTTTTCGCCTTGTATTGTTTACTCTACATCATATGCGTATAAGCTTAACTATGTTTTCCATAATATTACATTTTGCTTTCAGGAGGAACAATGAACGGATATTCCCCTCCATATCTGCAGATTTTCCAATAAGGCGTATTTTGCTGTCAAGGCCAAGATCATGGAAAGCATTTTTTTCCATTAATAGACACGCTTGACAACCATTTTACATAATATGAATTAAACTAGTCCGTATCTCCTGGGATCTCAGACGCTCACAAGGCGTCTATTTTTTTTATTTTAGAGATGATAGTTTCCATTATGTACCATTAATTGATGTTTACCATAATATATAGTGTTCAGCGAGAAACTTACTAACACACACCATCAATAAAATCTGAAATTTACTGATAAATTTATGGAAGAGGCTATACAGGTGTCGTAAATCCTTATGAACCTGAGTATGCAACAGCTGATTACGGCCTATGGCTCTCATTTTCAATTGCTCATTGACTCATTTTTATATTATAAGAAGAACTACAGGCTGCTTGTTATACAGGCAGCCTTCTTCTTTGTAAGGTAAAATAATAAAAATGTCAGTTCTCAAGATCAGATTTGTTAAATATTTCAATCCCTTATGTTTTTTTGTTGTTGACTGACTTTTAAAAAATATGGTAAATTGTCAAAAAAACTTAAAACATATTCAATGCAAAAATGTTAATAATAATAACCGAAAGAGAAAATTTGATGACACAAGGAGGTAGAAGAAATGAGCAAAGTCAAGTGTTCAGTAACGGAATGCCAATACAATCATGATGTTATGTGTGATGCTCCAATGATTCAGGTAAACCATAATGGTGTCAGACGATCAAGCGAATCAGACGAAACACAGTGCGATACATTCAAGCCCAAAAGCCGTTAGTAATTAAATAGCTTTGCACTTCAAAGAATAAGCGCTTTATGGCGTTTATTCTTTTTTATATTTTCTTATATATATCCCTAATTATTCTCTAATAGTATTTTTGGGGATATTCTATAACGCATATTCTTATCTTTAATTCTTAAGCATATTTCTTACTACGTTTATTCTTTTCGGTATACCGTTCCCTGAAAAAGGGCGACGACATTCTCATTTTGGTCCATTACTTCTACCACATAGGTAGCTAGTTTGCGATTAAGTGATATTTCTTTAGCCCGTGCTGTCAGCATCCCTTGTCGGGCTGCTTTACAGAAGGAAATACTGACATTCGCTGCTACGGCAGTTCCATCTCTGGAGTTGGATGCTGCTGCAAACGTGGTATCAGCAAGGGCAAAGACCGCTCCACCGTGAACGATTCCCAATCCATTGAGATGGTGATCTGTAGCCAGCATTTTACCGATGGCCCGGCCACCCGAAGCTTCAATAATCTCGATGCCGATAAAATTTGCGAATGTATCCTGGCGCATTACTTCTAAAATGTTTTCCACAGTATTACCTCACGATTATGTTCTTAACGGTCTATAGCTTTCCACAAGGCGGCTTATCTTATTTCAAGAGTTCTTAACCGCTTGTTACATTTTAACATATATATGTTTAAGAGACATAAATCCGAAAAAACAAATCTTTGCTTACCCATGAAAGGAGGAGATGGAATGGGAGTTCAAGATACTGGTTGTCTCCGCTATGTTCCCGCAGGCCATGGTGTAATCAGAGGGTATGACGGGAGATGCGCATATTACAAAGATGACCAGTTTGTTGCACGTAACTTTCGGATGCGGGAGTTCAACCCTGCTGGTGTCCGTCCCTATGGCGTGATGCGTAAGCTCGTCGATCAGCTTCAAGCGATGCGCAACGCGTTAGGGGTGCCCATCATCGTGACCAGTGGCTATCGAAGCGGTTCCACCCATGAATCTGGTCTGGCTGCAGATATCTTGGTACCTAGAAAAACATTCATTGAAGTAGCTCAGGCTGCCTATAATGCTGGATTCAGGCGGATAGAGGTTGTAAAAAGAGCCGGAACGTCTTATCACAACCTGATGAGCGTCGGCGGTCATGTCCACGTTGATGTTTACGATGGAAGCGGTAATACGACCCGCGGAACTATTTATGATTGTCCGACATGTTCCTCTCTACCGTGTTATCCATGGTACGCCTTTGGAGTTTCTCGATCATGGTGGGCTACCAGTCAACCTAATACCTTTAGTCAGCTAATGGCCAATCTTAGGGCGGACAGAAGAAATACGGGATATCGGGGATGCTGATAAATACTCTTCCACATTTCCATCGTCGAAAGAGCATTAAAACAAAAAACTTTAAAGTAAGATGACACTTAATGCCTCTATGTTCTAAGTTAGATCACCTTGGCAAAGATCAATTGATCGATCGTTTCGCTAAATTTGGTGATGCTTTTTCGCAGCCGCCCTTCAAAACGATACCCCGCCTTCTCCAGTACCCGGACAGAAGCCGGATTGGTTGCAAAAACCCCAGCGCAAAGGCGGCAGAGGTCGAAATTCTTAAAAGCATAAGCAGTGACCGCCCTTACGGCTTCTGTCGCAATCCCCTTCCCCCAATACTCTTCTCCAAGCCAGTAGCCTATTTCTGCAGCTCGCCGGAAGATATCTCCCTGTGATTCAAAGCCTATCCCACCTACTGCTTGATCATTGACCACAATAGCAAAATTGGTCTGAGTGGCTTCCCCTGTCATTGACTTCAGCCAGTTATCAGCTGCAGCCTCACCGTACGGGTAAGGAAACCGATCTTTAACCATCATAGCTATTTTAATGTTATCGGCATTTTTTATTAGAGAGGATTTATCTTCCCAGTGCCACTCCCTAAGAAGACAATTTTTAGTCACCATATTCATCGTTATATCCCCTCCCGCAACCTCAATCTATGATCTGATCATGAAATTCTGCCTCTTTCCAAGCAGGATCTTTTCTAAGACATTCTGATTTAATTCACGCAGCGGTAACGGTTCTGCAGGAACAACATCCTTCTCCAGCAAGAATAGTTCCCACCAGCCTATATCCCACCACTGATTGAGCTTATAGCCTACCTTGTTAAAATAAGCAATTTCCGCAAACCCAAAATACTCATGGATCCCTACACTTTCAGGGTTGGGCAGACAGATACAGGAATAAGCATTTACAATAACCCTGATTCTTAAGGAACTAGAAAAGCTTCCGTTTCAAAGCTGACAGCTGAGTCAATAATGTAGTCAGCATATATGTCTATAATATCTTGCGCATCTTCTTCTCTCGCTAATCTTATTCGCCCATGGCAGTGTTCCTTTCTATTTCTTATATGGAATTATCTTGATATTTAGTACTTTATCCCATAAATTCTTCTTAGAAGACCTTGTCTTTGCTATTAGGTACTATTAAATATTAGATAATGGCTATTCCAATATTAATTACATTTTTAAAAATGTCAGGTTCTAATTCTTTACGGGCTTATCATCGGTAGACCGACCATCCCCACTTACAGGGATCTCTTCTCCCAGGAAAGTAGGCTCTGGTTTGAGAACCTTAGCCATAAGAAAATCCTTGTTACGTGCCACCAGCTCTCTTAATTCATATTGTGTCATGTAACGGTAGTTACGTTTGTCTGAATTTACCCCGTAAGCCTCGATTCCTAACTCCCGAGCGATAAATACGGCCCTCATGAGGTGATATTCCTGGGTCACGATGATCAGCTTTCTCGCTTGAAAAATATCACGGGCCCGATAGATGCTTTCGTAAGTGCTGAATCCTGCGTGGTCCATAAACACATCTTGACTTGGTACGTTCTTTGCTTTCAGGAAATCTTTCATGGCGTTAACTTCATCGTATTCCTTGCGGCCATGATCACCACTGACGATAATCTTCGGTGCCTTTCCCACGCGGTAAAGGTCGTACCCCACAGACAAACGGTCATTAAGGATATGTGAAACCGTTCCATCCGGAAAGACGTAAGCTCCGAGTACTAATACCGCATCAGCCTCAGGTATCTGATCGGGTGGTAAGATGTATCTTGATCCTATTTGTTTAACATAATTGTTAATTCCTAGGACGGCTATCAGTAAGATCATACCGATGATGACTATGGATAATAGCATATATTTTATTCTTTTTTTCACGATAGTGTCCCTCATTTCATCGTAAGACTGAGCAAAACAGCCCATTCTCTATGCTTGTCTGTATAAGGCTTAGGTTTCACTCAATTTTCGCTTTCAATGTATGATAAAGCTCTCTTGTTTTCTCTTCTTCTTTAAAGTTAAATATCACTGTTTTATCACTTTGAATAAGAATAAAGGGAGGATTTCGCCTATCCAGGAATAGTTTAACTCGGCCGAGCTCATCTAATTCAAAGTCGCCTTTGAGGATATGACCAAAATCAAAGCCATTTACCTTTTGAGCAACAGAAGGGAGATCGTCAAGCAACGATACCTCAGATATTTGCTGCAAAGGAACGGTCGTTCCATAGACCGCATCGATTACAAGTTGATCTGTTCCGATGGTAATCTGAGGTTCCTTAGCTCCATAATATATCGTTCCAGCAGGGATGAGGAATATGACCAGCATCACCAGACAGATAATGAGGATCACGCTTTTCTTGGTTTTACCCTCAGGTGTCTGCGTATTATAGTCAAAACGCTGAGCTTTGATTAGCATCACCGGTATGATGATGAATAAGGAACCTAAGGCGATGACGAAACCATAGAAAAATCCAAGGTAATTGAGTACAGTGCCAAGTAAGAGGATACCTGCTAAAAGAAAACAAAAATCCCCCATAAAGCGACCGAGTCCTTCAATATCCATGTTCTTTTTTCTTTCCTCAGATGCTGTATTATAGCCTGAAATCAGCCAGTAGCATTTATAGTACTTGATGAGAACTCCCAGGAAAAACAGGAGAATGATAATGAAAGACATGAGGATCACTGCTGAATACGCCATAGTCTTCTCCCTCCCAATCTATGTACAGGTTATCGATTTGCCCATCTTAGAGATTTAGATCAGATCTCTAGCAACCTTGCCAGCAATTCTTCCGAAAGATCTTCTTCTGAGAATACTTCGATCCCATCCTGTCGAAGCATCTCGGCAGTTACCCCGCTTCCTTCCAGGATCACGTGACTGAAACCTCCGTCATAGATCTGATGAACGCCACACGAAGGGCTTCTTTCTTTAAGAATAGCGGCTTTGATGGGGAATATCTTGGTGAGTCTGTAAGTCTCTTGCGCACCTCGGATAAACTCTGGAGTTAAATCTACGCCATCTGTGTTTTCAGTCCTTGCCAATCCTGCAAGAACGTCTGAACCTGTCCCCCCGATAATTTCTACCGGTTTTCTGGGAGTCTTAAGACCGCCGAGCTGTTCAGGACAGACAGGCAGATATTGACCCAAATGACTGTACTTCATCAGTAGTTCGTGTTGATTGTTTATGCTGCCATCATACTTGGCATGGATTCCTAATAGACAGGAACTAACAAGTATCATTTATTTACCTCACTTCAAACATTTCAATTCATCAGTTAGATATTAGTATTGAATTAGTTATATATAATAATGAATTTCACTAAGCTGACTTCTAAATTTAATAAGGAATTATCTTAATTAGGTTGCTTCTTTTATAAGAAGAACAGAAAAAGAACAGATGATAGACCTTAGCGATAAACACTGGCAATAAGATTGGCTGCCGGCAAAAATAGGATCTGGCCAAGCAGCGTTCCTATGATTTTGGTGGCGATCAGGAGTACCACCAAGGCCTTGACATCCTCATAAGGTCTCTTCCCACGAAGAGCCTGATCGGTGATGATCGCTGACTTCGGGTCAATAAACAGTGTTAATAGGATGGTCGCTATCCCGTTGATCATGCCCGAAGAAGCAGCCGCAGCCAATCGATGTTCTTCGGCTACCAGAATTGCAGAATAGTTAGCAGCCAGAACGCCAATGGTATAGATACCCGTTACCATGGCGTGCAAGAGAAGCAGCCTCTTGGGTATCTCTCTGTACCTGAGTCGTTGCAGCATGGTCTTTTTCGGTCGGGCTGCTCTCTGAACCATGCGTTTGATGTTATTGACATGCAGAGCTTCTACGACCAGAGAAGGAACCGACCCAGTAGTCTCCAATTTTCTGACAGCTGCTTCAAAGATTCTTGAGAATGTGGGTATGAGAATCACTCCGGATACTGTTCCGACGGTGGCCGCCAGGATTATTTTGCGCATATCCAGGATGGGGTCAATCCCTTCAGCGATGCTTAATCCGATAATGCCTCCAATCAGAGGAGCCTGAAAGGTATTTGCTGTTCTTGAGACCAGGACGAAGAGGTTAAACAAGGAAAAAGAAAGAGCCACTTGCTTGCTTTTTACCGAATTGAGGCGTACGGAATAAGCTAAGGTATCGATGAGGTGGATAATAACTGTGAGGACAAAAAGCTGAATCAGACTGTTATCCATTATATCCCCCTTATTTGATTCAATCACTTTATATCTTTAAAACACTATGTTAACGTAAGCTCTTTAGACCCTTAGTTTAATGCCCTTCTTTATCCTATTGATTACCAAAGATAATAAAGACAAATCACATTCAGAATGATCAATACTGGTATCCCGATGGTGAATTTCCGATGCTGAGTCTTATGTCTAAAAAGCTGCATACCCAGGTATACTCCCGAAGCTCCCCCTAATAGGCCAAAGATAAAGAACCTGCTTTCAGGAATGCGCCATTTTCTGCGCTTAGCCTTGAGTTTATCTACACCGACCGTGAGGAAGCTCAAGGCGTTAATGACTAAAATATAGATCAAAAAATAAGATTGCAGGTCACTTTTCACTCTAAAGTCCTCCGTATCCTATGACTTTAAGTAAGTGTTCCCGTAGTGTTCCGTTGGGAATATCCTTCTGAAGCTATATTTCAACTTCAACTCTGGTGTATATCGTAATTCATCCTATAAATACCTGCAATAAAGGTCAAGGAATGAAAATACTAATTTTTAATGATTTAATTATATGATTTGACCTCTCAGCATACTCTGAAGGGTTTTGTTATTGATTATATTTATTTTTATATTTTTTCCATACTATCATAGATTTAGTTTTTAAGTCACAAAAATGGTTATTACTGTCTGCATGTCCAGCATTTTGCTAAGGAAAAAGTGGTAATGCTCACTTATACTAGAGACATCTTCGATTTGTATACAGATTGTCGGTTATGGTGACGGTTTAGTGCCATGATGTTATTTGAGCATTTCAATCTTTGAAAGGATGTGCAGATTATTAAATTACTTTACTCGATTATTATTTCTCTGATGCTGACTCTGACGTTGGTTGTAGAATTGGTTAATCCACAGGCCACATTTGCTAAAAATGCTTTTAAGGATCAATCAGAGCTGTCGCGCCAAGCACTTGTATTAGAGGATGTCCCTGACATGATCTCAGATAAAGAGCTTAAGCCAAAAGCAGCAGAATCCCTAAATGCTGAGCAAACAAAAACGGAAGTGAAAACAGCTCCAACTGCAAGTTCGAAATCTAAAACAACCACTAAGATTGCTTCCACCTCACCAACTCAAAGAGCTACATCTACCCCGGCACCTTCCCGGCAAACCGCACCAAAGACTACCACAAAAGCCACTTCCACCAAGACAGCCTCGGCTACTTCAACTACCACTACCAAATCTACCACAACCAGTAAAGCTGCCTCTATTATTCATACTGCCAAACAGTATATCGGCGTCAAATATGTGTGGGGTGGTACGACACCTTCCGGATTTGATTGCTCAGGTTATATGAAATATGTGTATGCTAAGCATGGTATCACACTTCCACGTGTTTCCCGTGATCAATATAACGTTGGTCAACCAGTATCCTATAGTAATCTGAAGCCTGCGGATCTTGTTTTTTTCTCATTAGATGGAGATAAAGTAACTGATCATGTGGGCATGTACATCGGAGGCGGCCAATTCATTCATGCTTCTTCAACTAAAGGGGTAACGATCAGCACCATGAGTTCTTACTGGAAATCAAAGTACCTGGGTGCCAGGAGAGTATTATAATTAAACATAATTCTATTTATTTAGATAAATTTCGAAGTGTTTTTTGAATATACATTATGATCTCATCTAATTTGAATTAAAATTTGTTAATAATTACTCGTTATCTGATCGTTAGCTTTGACATTTTTCATTTTTTTGGTTATACTATACTAAGCTCGTTAGTTCTTGTGGATAGATTTTAGGAAGACCTTCTCGATTGCCTCAGGCTCAGGGAAGATGTCGAACGAACTTCCCATGTGGCGGGTAATAAAAAATCAGGAGGTCATTACATGTATAATGACAAAACTCTAAGTTGCAAAGAATGTGGCCGTGAATTTACTTTCTCTGCATCAGAACAAGAATTCTATGCTGAAAAAGGTTTCACAAACGAACCAGGTCGTTGCCCTGAGTGTCGTGCAGCCAGAAAACAGCAAAGCCGTGGCGGTTATTCACGTCCACAACGTGAAATGTTCCCTGCAGTTTGCTCAGCTTGTGGCAAAGAAACCACAGTTCCTTTCCAACCTACCGGTGACAAACCCGTTTACTGTCGCGATTGCTATCAACCACGTTCCAGAAACAACTGGTAAATTGTTAGCAAGACCCTCCCGGTATCTAAGCCGGGAGGGTTTTTATGTTTATATTATATTTTGGGTCCCTGTATTTTATTTTACAAGAGCCTATATTAAATATATTCTTTGCAATCCTTCTAAGCTTTGGGTTATAATTTTGATTTGGGTAAGATTTAAACTTATACATGTAAAGGAAGAATTCAATGATTAGTACCGAACGACTCACTCTCCGTTTTGGGAAAAGAGCACTATTTGAGGATGTCAATGTTAAGTTTACGCCTGGGAATTGTTATGGTTTAATTGGAGCTAATGGTTCCGGGAAGTCAACCTTTCTTAAAATATTATCGGGTGAGATTGAGCCTTCCAAAGGGGATGTCATCATAACCCCGGGCGAAAGGATTGCAGTGCTTAAACAGGACCATTTTGAGTTTGAAAAATATGATGTCTTGAATACTGTTATTATGGGGCATCGAAGACTCTATGACATTATGGTGGAGAAAGACAGCTTGTATGCTAAACCTGATTTTTCAGAAGAAGATGGGCTTAAAGCTTCCGAACTTGAGGGCGAATTCGCCGAACTCAATGGCTGGCAGGCTGAAGCAGAAGCAGCTGAACTTTTAATGGGTCTGGGCATCCCCAAAGATCTTCACGACAAAAAAATGGAAGAAGTCGATGGTAACCAAAAAGTGCGAGTTCTTCTGGCCCAATCACTTTTTGGCAACCCGAATATCCTTCTATTAGACGAGCCCACCAACCACTTAGACCTCCAATCCAAGATGTGGCTGGAAAATTTTCTGCTTAACTTTGAGAGTACGGTCATCGTGGTTTCCCATGATCGTCATTTTTTAAATAAAGTATGTACGCATATTGTTGATATCGACTTTGGCAAAATCCAAATGTATGTGGGCAATTACGATTTCTGGTATGAATCCAGCCAACTAGCTTTAAGGCTGATGCGCGAAGCCAATAAGAAAAAGGAAGATAAGATTGTCGAATTACAAAAGTTTATTCAGCGATTCAGTTCCAATGCTTCCAAAGCCAAACAAGCTACTTCCCGCAAGAAACTGCTTGAGAAGATTACCCTGGATGATATTAGGCCATCCTCCCGTAAATATCCTTATATTGCTTTCACACCTGACCGTGAGGCCGGAAATAATCTTCTCTCCGTTCAGAATCTTTCTTATAGTATAGATGGTGAAAAAGTACTTGATGATGTTTCTTTTATGGTCAATAAAGGTGATAAGATCGCTTTCGTCGGTTCTCATGAGAATGCCAAGACTGCTTTGTTCCGAGTGCTTATGGGTGAAATTGAAGCTGACAGTGGCGAATATAACTGGGGTATAACCACGACTCAGGCTTATTTTCCCAAAGATAACACGACGTATTTTGACACAGACCTGAGTTTGGTGGATTGGCTGAGACAGTATTCCAGGGATCCGGATGAATCGTATGTCAGAGGCTTTCTAGGCAGGATGCTCTTTTCTGGCGATGAATCCCTTAAATCCGCCAACGTGATCTCGGGTGGAGAAAAGGTCCGGTGTATGCTCTCCAGGATGATGCTCAGTGGAGCCAATGTTCTCCTCTTGGATGAACCAACCAACCACCTGGATTTAGAATCTATCACTGCTCTGAATAACGGCTTAACCGACTTTAATGGAACCATCCTCTTCGTTTCCCAGGATCATCAATTTGTGCAGACCATTGCCAATCGTATCATCGAAATCACTCCTAAAGGTCTGGTCGACAGACAGATGGCTTATGATGAGTACCTTGAGGATAATAATGTTAAGGCCCTGCTGCAGGAGCTTAAAACACCCAATAATCTATATGCTTAAGCATATTACTTGATTTATAAAGGGACTATATCACAACTTAGCCCAGATGAAAGGCGTCAATCTGACGTCTTTTTTTGTTATTCCTGATAATCCCTGGAGGAAACTGCGAAAATGACTTGACGATAGAGCATAAAGTTCCAGACGGTGATGAGGGCCATGGAGATGAGTTTGGCGATGATATCCAGCAGTCCCCATCTCACCAGGGTATAAATGAAATAAGTGCTAAAAAACAGGTTAAATAAAAATAGCATGATGTATAAGACCAGGCTGCGATTAACCTCAGCCCGACTTTGAAAAGCCCATACTTTGTTCAGAAAAAAGTTTAGTATGGCAGCAAGGACAACCGCAGCTATGTTGGAAAGATCAAGCCTGAGCTGAATCACTCTGACAAGAAGAGTGAAAAGTAAAACCTCACATAATGCAGTTGAGCCGCCTACCACCAAATACTTAACGAATTGTCTATGCGTTTCGTTTATACTTTTCCACTTTGGAATATTTTCGATCATGTTTTTGTCCTTTATGGTGAATTTCAGAGATAATATATCGGGGCCGATGTTTTACTTCATCATAAATTTTTGAGATATAGAGTCCGATGATCCCCAAGCTGATCATGATCAGACTCCCTAAACCAAGTTGAAGAATAATAATGGTGGTAAAACCGCTGGAGGCTCTGCCGGTTACTTTCATGAATAAGGTCTGGGTTATAAGGAAGACATCGACGATTAACAATGCTGCCCCTAACCATGTGGTCAGGTACAGTGGTGCCGAAGAAAATGATGTGATAGAGCGCAAAGCAAGCTTTACTCGACTTCCGTAAGACCATTTTGAAGCTCCTTTTAGCCGCTCCTGAACCTGAAAAGGGACTTGAGCCCGACGATAGCCTAACCATGCAGACATACCCCTGAAGAAGGTATCCGATTCCTTTAATTGCTTCCAGGCATCTACGACCTTGCGGTCCAAAAGCTTATAATCGGAGGCATTATCCAAATTGATTCCTGATACTTTATTAAAAAAGCGATAGAAGCTTAGGGCCATCCATTTAGAAAAGAACGTTTCTTTACCTCTGTGGGACTTAACCCCTTCTACCACGTCGAAGCCCTCATCTTCCCAAAGACGAACCATTTCCGGTATGAGTTGGGGTGGATGCTGCAGGTCTCCATCCATAATAATACAGGCATCACCTTTAGCAATCTCCAGTCCGGCACATAGGGCTGACTCTTTCCCGAAATTTCGGCTTAGATCGATAATGGCGACTTGGCTGTAGTCCTTAGCAAGTCTTTTCATCTCTTCCCAGGTGTTGTCACTTGAGCCATCGTTGATCAAGAGTACTTCAGAACCGATCTTATGCTTCTGCAGGATCGTCATGATCTGGACAATATTGGGATAAATTTGATCTGCTTCGTTATAAGCCGGAATAATAAGTGAAATCAAAGAGATCACCTCCTTATTAGCAGCGCGGTGCTGTGTCGTACACTTCAGTTGGCCAATGGTCTCTGGATTTATCACGGCAATTACCTTATTTTCTATAGTTTTTACCAAAAAGTTGATTTATTTTCCCTTTTAGTGGCAAAAATTTATTTTATGAATATAAAGAACAAAGATTTTACTTCTATTGTTAATAAATATTGGGGTTATCTTATCCTTGGCCTGCTTTTGGGATGTATGCTTCTTATTCATCGTTATATTTTTCTCTATGCCGATGACCTTTATTACTGCAGGGATGCCTCTTATGGTTTAAGTCATCTTCCCCACTTCACTTGGAGTGAACTAAAGGCTAATGGGCGCGTCTGGATTGGCTTAGCAATGCTTGCAGTCCTCAAAAACCAGATCGCTGTGTTCAGGATTTTTAACCCTGTCATGATTACGCTGACGGCTTTTTTGATGGCCAGGATAACAACTTATTCTCAAATGAAAGATGGGCTTCCAGATGGACTTTCACCTAAGGAAATAAGCACAGCCCTGTTCTGCTCCAGTTTATTCTTTCTCTATTTACCTGTCCAAATCTCTCACACCACGATTTATTATGTGGCCTGTGCCTTTAACTACTTGTATCCTACTGCCTTAACAATGCTCTACGCTTATATCCTTTTTCGCTCGACAAAAAAACCGGATCAAAGGCTTATGATTAAGTCTCTGATCATGGTACTTGCTTTTTTAGCCGGGTCATCCACCCAGCAAGGTGGGATGATCGCCATTGGTTTTACAGTACTCATAACATTTTATTTTACCTTCTTTAAAAAGCAGAGCGTATTTCATTCCTATATCCCTTATTACATCTCTCTCCTGAGTGGCTTCACGTTGATCCTTTACGGTTCCTTTAACCGGCTGCTCTTTGAAAAGCATGCAGGCAATACGGTTAATCCGATCGAAGTGATCACTGGGCTCTTACGTATCAATATATTTTCTCAGCCGGCAGCCCTATTTGTCCTGCTCACCTGTCTAAGCTGTATCTTTTGGTTCGCATACTGTGGTTCAAAAGTCAGGCATTCCTTGCACCCTTTTCTTTATGGACTGAGCAGAATGTTACTAGTGCTCCTGTCTTTGGCCATACCAGGGTACATCTATGTTGTGCTGTTTAAATCTGTCCCCGTGGAACTGTTCAGCGACGGAACCCGAAATATGATTTTGAGTTTTACTATGCTTGCTTTTACTGGTGTGTACCTCTTCAGCATCCTTCTAAGCTCCTGGATGATTCTGTTAATAAGAGATAACCCCTTTCCGTTTTTTAATAGCATCTGTGCCATCGGTGCCCAACTTATGCTTCTGATCGTTAATGCCAGGTTTGCTCAAGCCTATAAGATGATGTTCCCATCTCTGCTTTTAATGAGTATTTTTATCATTTTCTCTATCATTCAATTTCATCGCAATAAGACGTTCATCTTCCTGGCCGTAACCCTTATCTCATTATCTATTGCATTGATGACAGATCGATGGTCTGCTGCCATTGTTGCTTTACTCGTTCTGATCTTATCCATAGTTTTTCGATCATTTTTCAAGGCAAGTGCTTTAATATCTTTAAGTTTAGCTCTCCTAGTATTCGGAACGACGTATGCAGGCTATCAAAAACAAGCTATACCGCAGATTGATAACCTTGAAGCCATCGAACGCTATCATCAGAGTACTGCCAAAGACAAACTGATTCTTAAAAAGGTACCTGTCAGTCCCTATGGCTATAATCTGGACAACTGGAACAATATGCCTTACTTTATGAAGCAATGCTATCAGATAGATCCTGAGACCAGGATTGAATATCAAGAATGAAAGATTAATTATGTTTCTAAACTTGACAATTTGATTACATAACTCCACAATCGAATGCAAACAATAACTACAGTATATTTTGCAAGGAGGTTAAGCGATGCTATCTGTAAAAGAACTCAATTACATTAAAGATTTTCTGTCCTGGGAACTTCTGATGGCCAAAAAGTTTAATGAATATGCCAATCAAGAAGTTGACCCCAATTTTAAAGGTATCTTTAACAATGCCGGCCAGGTTCATCAGACTAACTACCAGAACCTTCTTACTTATCTTCAGCAACAATCATCACAGGGAGGTATGGTACAATGATCGATACCAATTCAACAGTTACCAGTCAATTCGGTGTTCAGAAGATCGGTAAAGGTAAATCTCCTGTCCTTCCCAAGGAGAAGGATTCCAGCTATAATCTCCGGGACAGGCTCAATGACACACTCTCCAGTGAAAAGTATATCATCGAAGCATACACAACCGGTTCCAAAGAAGTGCTCTGCCAAAATCTCTATGGCATCATTAACAACAACCTTAATGGTGTCAAACAACTGCACAGACACCTTTTTGAAGAATTATTTAATCTGGGAGAATATCAAGCGGATGTTGCTACAAAACAACAGATTGATGATGCTTTGGATATGTTCACCAAATACCAGGCACAGTTTCCTTATACACAAAGCTATTAAATCAAAAATCATATAGAACTCACACCAAGCATTCATACAGGGGACACATTTTACTGATCAATTAAAAAAGACAGGAGAATGTCCCCTGTCTTTCTTTTAATAATTACTTTTGGATCATGTTTTCATACTGTCATCAGAACCTTATAGATAAAATCAAATTCTGTGAGTGTTAATTCCTCTATATTATCTTTAGAATCATTTTTAATATCATATTTTGCTTAGAAATAAGGCATGATATTTATTATTACGGATAAAAAAAAGTTGGAAAAAAAAGACCTTTACCGCATAATAAAATAAAAAGCAAGGGAGTGTTATATATGTCAAAGGAAGGAATCACGAAAATCAAAGATAAGCTTCAAGAACTTGCTGTATTGATTAAGGAACAAACCACTGAAGAAACTCGGGAAATCAAAGATGAACTTCTGGAAAGTGTCAACGAGATGAAGACAGCCATGGAACAACGTTTCCAGTCAGTTGAAGAGAAGGTAAGCGATAATGTACAGGAAGCAATCAGTGAGTTAGAAGGTAAAGCTCTAAAGGTACAGTATACCATTCAGGAAAAATTGTCCCAAAGTGTAGCTCAAAAAGATGATATCGTGGTAAAAGCAGCTGATTCCCTCATCGAGACGATCAACAAAGTAAAGAACACCCTGCATTCGAAGTAATCATAAACTGCTGAAAGAATATTCGAAGCCAAAATTGTTCACATAAAACTGAAATAGAAATATAATCGTCTCTTTTCCTTTATCAAGTTTAATACATGAGGATTTTGGATGTCTCAAGGATGATCGGTATCTTTGAGGCATCTTGATCTTTGCTCTTGGTGTTAATGAACTAACCCCTTCCTGCTGTTCTTATCATCGTCTGTTTGGTTTTTTTTAGGTTTTTAGTAGAAGCCTAATTGAGTATCTTCACCAGGAGTGTTATTCTAGAGAAGTATTGAAAATAATGCGGGAGCGGATCGGGATGCTGACTAAAGCTTTTTCACCGGAACAGGCAGCCTTCGGAAAACTGGAGAATGGCAGAGATGTAATCATTCTCTACGTCAAAGAATTTTCAGATGAAGTCTGTAAGGTGAGAGTGTCAGGACTAACTCATTACACGTATAATTGGTTCGAGAATGAGCAGAAAGATACCTATGTTCTCCAGATCACCTGGGAAATAGGAATACATATCGCCATTCGTTTTAACACCCAGCACTTTAACCTTATCGCCCAGTTGATGGAGCCCAAAGATGTGATTCTGGTTACATCGCCTATTTCTGAACTGATGAATAGTGCTCAGCAACACGACAGGGATTTCTTAGAGTTTGATGATGTCCTGACTTTTAGTGGTCTGATTTTTACTGCGCCGTCACCTCTATCTTAGGCCAGCGGTAATGCCCAATAATCTTGGAGATATGATCGTTCCAATAGAGAAGGGCATCCTCTTCTTTCGTGTACGGTCCGGCATTGTGGATGAGGTATGGGACACCGTCCGGTCGCCTTAAATCTGAAACGATACCAATATGTTCTACCGGTTTGTCGAAGACAACGATATCTCCCGCTTGCCATTCTTTGAGGTTTTCAAGGTCATAAGGAATGATGCGCGTCGTAAGAACTGTACCTTTTCTGTTGAAAAAAACGACCAAATTAGGTACTCTGCGGAAGTCAATATTGGGATCAGGCCTATTCTCGACACGGGGATAGGCTTTTGTATTGGATTTAATATCCTGGTCCACCATGTTTTTTAAGTTATAACCGGCATTCTTAAAGGCTCGCCAAACAACATCCGTGCATACCCCTTCATGGTCAGGCGGATATCCTCCGCTGTAATATGCACTTCGATAGGATGGCTTATTGGCCGCATCCTTACGTGCTCCCTCGACAATATCAGCCATATCTTTGAGACCATCACCATCCTGATCATGATCAATCTCCACTTTGGGGATACTGTTACGAAAGGTGTCATCCTCCAGTAATTTATTAAGAAAACCGCCTGGCAGATCTATGGGGGCAAGATGCAAACGGTAGCTTAATAATGGAAACTTCAGAACCATGGTCCCTAGTATCAAGCATAAGGGAATTATGCCAATCATGATTTTGTACTTTATTCTCATCATCCTGCTCCTTAGGACATAATTATAGACTTTTTGACTGTTATCATTATTTTACCTCGATAGTACTTAATAAGCTACTCGCTTTCAGACTAACAAGTTTTACAAAATTTTGGTTAATCATGTGCAATACTCAAAAACAAATAGAAGATAATAGGAGGATAACTTTTAAATATAAGATAAACTTGTTTTGACAATTTTGATATCCATTTCCAAAAATAAAAGAGTATTTTTTTTGCATAATATCAAAAACTAAATCATGATAAAACCTACAAAATGTGAGGTGAATAAAAAATGGATAAAAAATGGTTTAGATACAGCGGAACCTGGGGCAAGGGTCATACCACAGAATGGGGAGATCTTCCAAGCATCAATCCCAAAATTTCCGGCATCCCGTTTCCTACTGCCTATAATGCAGTTAATTCAAGAGAATGGGTGGAATCCAGAAATAAATAAACTTAATTAGACATTGAACCAAGGTGGTATAGACATGACAAAAAACAAAAAGAAAGACAGCTTTATGGCACTTCCCGTAGAGAACCACAAGACAGCTGCCTGGATAGAAAACTGGGAAGAAGTGAAGCCTGAATCTCAGGTCGTGATCCCTACTGAATACGATGTCCGCAATGCCAAAGAATGGGTTGATTCCAATCAGTTATAATGCTTACTAAAAAGCCCTTATCGGGCTAGAGCAAACCACCCGTTTTAGCGGGTGGTTTGCTCTAGCCCTACTGATAAAGAGTGCTTTCTATCGGTTATTCCGTTTCCCTCAGACGCTCAACAACAGAATATCTGGAAACAGCCCGGTACACCACCAGTGGTACGGCAATACCGAGCACGGTAAAGGTAGGTGCGACAGACAGTATGGGCAAAACTGTAAACCGGTACGTAAAGAACCAAAATATATTCTCCAGTACATTGGACAGCAAAGGACCGACAGCAAAGCTGAGTAAAAGAGAGACTGCTACGGCACCTAACGCATAATATAGCCCCTCCCAAATCAGCATGGCTTTAAGCTGCTTGCCGGTCATGCCGATGGACTGGAGTATTGCAAGCTCACGGTGGCGGGTCAGAATACCCGTCAGAATCGCGTTGAGGAAATTGAGCACGCCTACCAGCCCGACAATAAAGCTCAGCACGCCACCCAGCATCAAGAACATATTGCGAAAAGAGTTAAATTCCGCCACATAAGTTGCTTTGCTTTCATAGTCGAACTGAGGCATCTGCTCATTTGTCAAATCAGACAGAAAAACTTCCATATCAGCAGTACTATCGTCACTAACATCGCAAGCGTAATACATGACGTTGCTGGTACCGCTGTCCTGAATAAATGTCCTGTCGTTCATGACGAACTCATCGGCTCCATAATAGCGATAGCTGAGGGAATGCGGCACAGTGATCAGGGCCACCACCTCATAATCAATATCCTGATAGGTCTTTGCCCGATAGCGGTAAGGCTGGTCGTCGGGAAGATGAGCAGAGTCCAGAATCTCGGCCGTTCGAGGATCATAGTACTCATACTCGGTCACATAACGCAGGGTAACGGTATCGCCAACCTTTGCCCAATGAGAATCCATCTCTGCATTACCGTAGTCATCCTCGCCGTACACGGCCGCGACATAGCGTCTGCCCAGTTCGTGGAGCTTGGACAAATCGCCATCCAGCACCCGGAGCTTGTCGAGAGCGTAGCACTCCATCCCGTAAAGCTGTACCCGGTCGGCCAGCAGGCCTTCTTCATTTTTTTCCATAAAGGCAACAGCGTGTTCCAAAGTTTCTTTATCGTTCCACTTACTGTTCACCGCACGATAATAATCCTCGGTGACAAATTCTTCCACGGGGCTACTTTTGCCGTATACGCGCCCTCCAGCTTCAATGCCAGGGTTAGCCTCCAACATGGAGATAATTTCTTCGGGCAAAGCACCTTCCGAAGACCACAAATTTCCTGTCTGAAAGTAGCCTGCATCCGCCACGATAAAATCTGAAACCACATCGGCCAGATATTTATCCATATCAAATCCCTTTGTAAAGGTGACTGTCATATTAAGCAGCAGCACCGCAAGGGACAGTGAAGTCACTGTGATTGCTGTCTTGCCGCGGTTGCGCCCCAGGTTCGCCCAGGCCATTTTAGGCAGCGATGCGCCTGACTGAGCCTTGCGTATCGTTTTCTTATTCGCCGCCCCCTTGGTGTAGCGAACAGCCTCCACAGGAGATACTCTTGCCACCATCCGCCCCGGCCTGCGGCAGGAAATCACCACCGTGACCAGAGCAAAAAGCGCGGAACCAACGAAAATCAGCGGACTTGCCGACACCGCGTCCAGAACAACGCCATTAAGCTGAGACAAAATCACAGGGGTCAGCTTAACTCCGACGCCATAGCCGATCAAAAGTCCAAGGGGAATGCCAATTAAGGACAGCAGCAGTGCCTGCTGGCGGATGATACGCCGCAGCTGTCGCCCCGTCGTGCCGATGGTTTTAAGCAGTCCGTAGAAGCGAATATCATTTGAAACGGAAATTTGAAATACGTTATAGATAATCAGATAGCCTGTAAAGATAATGATCAGCAAAAGACCCACAATGGCGATAACGGTTATGGTGTCCATACTGTCGGCAAGCTGCGCGCCGGTGTAGCCCCAGTTGACGCCTATAGATATGTAGTTATCCCCTAAGGAACGGCTTTCATTTTGATACCCGTGATTCTTCAAAATTTTGTTCAGATCCTGTTCCATGTGCAGCGTGCTGCCCAGCATGACATCCATATTCCATGAACCGGTCATGCCGTCCTTGCCGATACCGCCACCGATGCCGGCTTGATCATAGATAGCCTGGGCGTGGCTGTGGGAAATGAGAACATGGTTGGCGACAATTGCCTCGTCATATTCCCACCAGCCACTCAGGATAAAGGTTTCCGCTACCTCTGTGCCGTCCACATTAAAAGCTAGGGTAAACTCGTTTCCCAATACCGGTTCAACGCCAAGCAGCTCTAATACCCGGGTATCGGTAGCGACTTCGTTGGTGCCCTCGGCAGGCAAGCGTCCTTCAACAGGGTCGCAGTACATCCAGTGCGCCTGGTTAGCATCGCTGTATCCAATTTCCACATGCGATTTGAGAAACGGCGCGCCTGCCGGCATACCCACAAAGCGGCGCAGCCCATACTGCTTGATGAGGGGATCGGTTTTGATCTCATCAAACTGCTCCCTGGTCATGTACTTGAACGTTCCATGATTCCAGCCTCCGGCTTGCCGGAAGTTGGCCTGCTGAAAGGAATGATTAATCGACAGCACCACCGTGAACATAGACGTAAACAGTACGGTGGTCAAGGCAATGGCAAGAATGGCAATCAGATTTCTTGCTCTTGCCGCTTTCATGTTTTCCACACTCAGCCGGCGGATACATTTTTGATTAGCTACGTTCATGCTTTTCACCTCCTTAGCGAGCGACGATCAAGCCGTCCTCGATGCGGACGATGCGGTCGGATAACTGGGCAATCTCCTCGTTATGGGTAATCATAACAATGGTTTGAACAAATTTCCGGCTTGTGACCTTCAGCAGCCCCAACACATCCTGACTGGTCCTGGAATCCAGATTGCCGGTGGGTTCATCCGCTAAAATGATAGCGGGCTTAGCAGCTAAAGCACGTGCGATGGCAACCCGCTGTTGCTGCCCACCCGAGAGGTTATTAGGCAGGTTTTGCAGTTTGGACATAAGCCCCAGTGTTTCAATGATACTGTCCACATAGGCGGAATCCGGCGTATTACCGTCTAATTGGATTGGCAGCACGATGTTTTCATAGACGTTAAGCACGGGAACTAAATTGTAATTCTGGAAAACAAAGCCGATCTTGCGGCGACGGAAGATGGTCAGCTCCTCATCCTTCAGAGAAAAGATGTCCTTGCCATCCACCCATACTGTGCCACTTGTGGGGCGATCCAGTCCACCCAGCATGTGCAGGAGCGTACTCTTGCCGCTGCCGGATGTACCAACAATCGCCACAAATTCTCCTCTTTCCACCTGCAGATTGATGCCGGCGAGAGCATGAACGGCGTTTTCACCGGTGCCGTAAACCTTTTTCAAATTATCTGTCTGCAAAATAGTCATGATAGATACCTCCAATGCTAAAGTCTGCATGTATCGCTACAATACAGACTTTAGCATCAATTTCTTTCCAGAATCTTTCCGGTGGGCATGGAATTCTAACAGTTTTATAAGAATCAAGCCTGTCGGGGCAAAAACATCGAAAAAACCGAGCCACTGCCTAACGAGGATGTCACTTTAATATATCCGCCCTGCCCGGCTAAAATCTGGCGAGTCAGATATAAACCGATCCCCACGCCGTCCTGTTCGCTGACGGATGGGGATCGGTAAAAACGTGAAAACACTTTGGCCTGCTCTGCTTCTGAAATTCCAATTCCAGTATCCGCTACGTCAATGCGACAAAACAAATCGTATTCCTTGACTGAAACTTGTATGCTGCCGCCCGCGGGCGTGTATTTAATAGCGTTATCCATTAGATTGCATAGTGCTTCTGTCGTCCATTTATAGTCAAATACAGCATTGGCTTCCGTAGGATTCGTGGTCAACCGAATTTCTTTTTGCATGACTTTTGGCGCCAGCTGTCCGGCTGCTTCCTCCAGCATAGGGGCAATAGCACGGGAAACCGGATGAAGGCTAAAAACGCCTGTTTCCAGTCGTGACAGTTTCAGCAACGAGGTAATCAAAAAGCTCAGCTTTTCCCCTTGTCCCCGCAGCGCAGTAACACAAGCGATGCTTTCTTCCGGCAGTTCCTGTTCCTCCAACAACTGTGCATAGAGCAGAATATTAGCAATCGGCGTTTTGGTCTGGTGAGAGATATCCGCTAACAGCTCCTTGATTTTTTCTTTCTCTGCCGTTAAGTTGCGTGCAGATACCGCAGAGGCGGTTAAATAGCGGTTTAGTCTGCACTCCATTGAAGACAGCAGGCTTTCGTCAAAGCGATGCTCTGTAAAGCTTCCATCCAGTGCGCTATCCAGCATTTGATCAAGCGTCTTCATAATTCTCTTAGTTTTACGGTCTTGATGCAGTATAATTGCAAAGCATAGCAGAATGGCTGCCAACGCAATGACAAATGGGGCAAGATTCCATTCATTCATCCTGTTTCTCCACCCATACATAGCCCAAACCGTAGATGGTTTTGATATACTGAGCCGCATCCAGCTTGTCCCGCAGGCGCTTAACGGTCACAGAAAGTGCATTTTCATCTACAAAATCGGCGCCATCCGTCCAAACACGATCCAGGAGAACCGTTCGGCTTATGGTTACGCCCCGATTTTCTACCAGCAATCGAAGGAGCTTTTGTTCCGTTTTGCTTAACTCCACCGCAGTATCCGCCTTAAAGAATTCCATATGCTCAAAATCAAACCGATAGCTGTCAATGACAAACGGCTTGGACACACGAATCATACCTCGGCGCAGTTGAGCCTTTACTCTCGCGCGAAGAATCGCCAGGCTAAAGGGCTTTGTGATATAATCGTCCGCACCGTGCTCCAAGCCCATGACTACATCTATTTCGGTGTCGTTGGCAGTTAAAAGGATCACGACAATCGGTTTGCCAGTGCTTTTAATTTCACGCAGAAGTTGTAACCCGCTTCCATCGGGAAGGTTGATGTCGAGCAACACCAGATCCGTCACACCACAGGCAAGCTGTTCACGAGCAGATTTCAAATCGAAACATGGAACAATTTGCAGGTCCTGATCTTTTAAAGCAAGGCACAAGCCTCGGCCGAGATTGCGGTCATCTTCGACAATTAATACCTGTTTCATATGTCCACCTTTCCTCTAATCAACGCACACTTTTTCCAGCGTTTCCGCATACTGCCCATTATGGGCTGCATCCGCAAAGGGCATAAAATTCCCTGTGTACTCCATGCTTTATCTGTACGATAATGATAACGCAAAGAATAGGTGAATTCAATTTATAATTCATTACCACACAGGAGATAAGTGAGATGCAGGGTAACCGCCGGGGTGATACACGAATGCCGGGCGCACAAAAAGCAGGGCGGACAGCTAAAACTGTCCGCCCCATCATAAAGATTTATACTCAGTTCACTTTTTGTTCCTATGATACCTCGCCTAAAGCCCCGTTGTATTATATTGTCTATTTTTCCTTCTTGGGATGATGCAAAGATGTTTTGTTTTTCAACTGGTGTTCTGCAATATTCTTCTCAGCTAATCGGGTAATTATCGAGATAATATTGTGTTTTTCACTCATGTTTACTTACCTCATCCTCTAAAACAATCATTTTCCGCCATCCTGCGGTAAGAATCGTAGCGAGCCCTGGCATGATCTTCTGCCACATGGAACATCTCTTCGGCGATATCCGGAAAGACATTCATGAGTGATGAATACCGGATCTCACTTTGCAGAAAGTCCTTGAAGTCTCCTTTCGGCTCCTTGGAATCCATGATGAATGGGTTCTTACCCTGCTCTTTAAGTTCGGGATTGTAGCGGTAGAGATGCCAGTAGCCTGAATCGACAGCTTTCTTCTGCTGAGCGAGGCTCGTCCCCATGCCGTTCTTAATGCCATGGGTAAAGCAAGTCGAATAAGCGATGACGAGTGAAGGTCCTTTGTATTTTTCTGCTTCTCTGATGGCTTTGATGGTCTGCTGCATATTGGCTCCCATCGCAATCTGAGCCACATAGACATAACCATAGGACATGGCCATCATCCCTAAATCTTTCTTGCGGATCTTCTTGCCTGCAGCCGCAAATTTGGCAATAGCTGCCGTCTGAGTTGCCTTGGAAGATTGACCGCCTGTATTGGAATATACTTCGGTATCCATAACCAAAAGGTTGATATCATCACCACTGGCCAGGACGTGATCTAAGCCGTTGTATCCAATATCGTAAGCCCAGCCGTCCCCACCGACAGCCCATACGGAACGTTTGACCAGAAAATCTTTACGCTTAAGGATCTCTTCAAATGTAGGATTACTGATCGTCTGGGCCTGGAGAAGTTTAAGTACCTTATCAGAAGCCAATCTTGATCTGTCACCGTCGTCATAGGCATCCAGCCACTCACCGAAAGCACTCTTGATTTGATCATCGATCGGGGAATCGAGGGTTTCTCTCATCAGCTGGGCAATTTTTTCCCGAACCTGTTTGGCCCCAAGATACATCCCGTAACCATATTCAGCATTGTTCTCAAAGAGTGAATTGGCCCAGGCCGGCCCTTTACCTTCGGCATTGGTGGTATACGGAATGGAAGGATAACTGCCACCCCAGATGGAGGAACATCCGGTGGCATTAGCGATCATCATCCGTTCACCGAAAAGCTGGGTCAACAGTTTGACGTACGGAGTTTCTCCGCAACCAGGGCAAGCACCGTTAAATTCCAGTAACGGTCTGATGAACTGGCTTCCTTTAAGCGAATATCTATCCAAAAGGTCTTCCTTAGGTGTTACAGTAAGCGCGTATTCCCAGTTTTCAGATTCCATCTCAATCTCCTGGACCGCCGGCTTCATGATCAAGGCTTTACCGGGAGCAGGACAGATATCCGCGCAATTCATACAGCCTGTGCAATCCAATGGGGCTATCTGGATACGGTAATGCAGACCTTCCAGGCCCTTGCCGATGGCTTCCTTAGTCTTGAACGTATCGGGTGCCTCGGCTTTTTCTTCATCGTTTAAGAGGAACGGTCTGACGGTAGCATGCGGACAGATATAGGAACATTGATTACACTGAATACATTTATCGATCTGCCATTCAGGAATGAATACGGCAATTCCGCGTTTTTCATAGGCCGTCGTCCCCAGCGGGGTACGTCCGTCTTCCATTCCCAGGAAGGTACTGACCGGAAGTTCATCACCTTCATAACGGGCAATCGGTTTATGAATGTTTTTAATAAAGTCAGGTTCTTCTTTGACTGCCGAGCGATGCTCTTGAGCATTAGCCCAGGATGAAGGTACATCTACCTTAATGAGCTGGGTAATACCCTGTTCCACAGCAGCCTGATTCATCTCAACAATCTTAGAGCCTTTTCTGCCGTAGGTCTTCTCGATAGAGTCTTTGAGGTATTTCACAGCATCTTCAACCGGTATAACATTAGCGAGCTTGAAGAATGCTGCCTGCATAATCATGTTGATCCTGGCACCTAATCCAATTTTTTGGGCGATGTCAATGGCATCAATGGTATAGAAGTTGATATTATTTTGGGCAATATATTGCTTGAGGTAAGCCGGAAGTTTGTCATCAAGTTCCTCTTGCTTCCAGGGACAGTTTAAAACAAATGTTCCGTTCTTCTTGAGTCCTTTAAGCAGGTCATACTGGTAAAGGAATGATTTATTATGACAGGCAATATAATCGGCATCAAAGACAAGGTAACGGGATTTGATCGGCTTTTTGCCAAATCTTAAGTGCGATACCGTGGTCCCTCCTGACTTCTTACTGTCATACGAGAAGTAAGCCTGGGCGTAAAGATCGGTCTTATCACCGATAATTTTCACGGCTGACTTATTGGCTCCTACGGTTCCATCAGAACCTAAACCCCAGAACTTACAATTGATCGTTCCTTCCGGGGTGGTATCGACGATCTCCTCTTCCGGTAATGATGTATGCGTGACGTCATCCTTGATACCGATCGTGAAGTGATTCTTGGGATTATCCTGTTTAAGATTCTGATAAACAGCGTTAATTTGTGACGGGGTAGTATCTTTGGATCCCAAACCATATCTTCCACCGACGATCAACGGCTTATTGGGATGATTACTGAAGGTTTCCACGATATCGAGATATAATGGTTCTCCAAGTGAGCCGGGTTCTTTGGTTCTGTCCAGTACGGCAATTTTTTTGACCGTTTTAGGGAGAACATTAAAGAAATAATTAGTGGAGAACGGCCGATAGAGGTGAACGATGATAACTCCAACTTTTTCACCTCTACCTATCAAGTAATCAACGGTTTCCTCGATGGTATCACAGACCGAGCCCATGGCAACGATGATATTCTCTGCATCAGGAGAACCGTAATAGTTGAACGGGTGATATACCCTGCCGGATACCTTTTCGATTTCCCGCATATATTGTTCAACAATATCGGGAACCTGATCGTAAAATGGATTGGATACCTCTCTAAACTGGAAGTAGACATCCGGATTCTGGGTGGATCCTCTGACGATGGGATGCTCGGGACTTAAGGAATTGTCCCTAAAGTTCTGAATGGCTTGATGGTCAACCAACTGATTGATAGTGTCCTGCTCGATCATTTCTATCTTTTGATATTCATGAGATGTCCGGAAACCATCGAAGAAATGCAGGAATGGTATTCTGGATTTTATCGCAGCTAGGTGGGACACATAGCCCAAATCCATACACTCCTGAACACTGGTGGATGCCAGCAGAGCAAATCCAGTCTGACGGCAGGCCATGACATCCTGATGGTCACCGAAAATAGACAGGGCATGTGTAGCCAAAGCTCTGGCGCTGACGTGAAATACACTGGGTAAGAGCTCTCCTGCGATCTTATACATATTGGGGATCATCAGGAGAAGTCCCTGTGAAGCGGTGTATGTAGTCGTCAGCGCTCCGGAAGCAAGAGATCCGTGGACTGCTCCAGCCGCACCTGCTTCGGATTCCATCTCAACAACTTTGACCGGTTGGCCGAAGATATTGCTTTTTCCGTGGGCAGACCATTCGTCAACTCCTTCTGCCATCGGTGATGAAGGTGTTATGGGAAAGATGGTGGCAACTTCGGTCAAAGCATATGACGCCAGTGCTGCCGCTTCGTTACCATCCATTGTTGCCATATTTTTTGTCATGCAAAAATCCTCCTTTTGAAGTTACTATACAGGCTTATTATTGAAACTTTTAACCAAAAAAATGTATTAAAAAAGACTTGGATCCCCAAGTCTAAGAAATTGCTAATAATTTTTACGATAGCCTTTATTCACGATTACTTTTTATGTTTTTGAATAAATCAGAATTAAAATACAATCTCATGGTGGAAACGACAAGAAGAAAAAAGTAATAAGACTCAACAAAAACGAACTTCAAAAACACAATACATCAAATTATCGCGTCAGAACAGGTCGAACCTGATCGATGATCTCTTCACTCTCATAAAGATCCCGATAACTGTCGGCTTGCCAGAATAGGGCGATTCCATCGATATGTCTGCGTTCGGTAAGAATAAACTGACTAGAGAATTTAAGAGCAGGATTGGGTCCGACTGAGCAGAACACTTTAAACCCAGCATCCTGCAAGCTCTTAAATTTAGGGTCTTCTGGCTTGACGGACGCGCCGAATGGATAGATGTATATATCCGTATGACCAATCAGAGACTCGACTTCACTCTTCCACTTTTGGGTGTCTCTGAGGATTCTTGCATACGTGTCTTCGCGGGTATTGAGATGGCCGTAACCATGAGAAGCAAAACTCCATCCATTGTCTTTGAGGATTTGAACAACCTTAAGAACTAGCTCTCTTTCTTCTAAGTGAGTCGGACTGTCAAAGTCTGTCCGATAACCAAGAATTCCTTCATACCCCGTAAGAGCAATAACCCCTTTGGCACCCCTGAAGGAAAAATCGGGATGTTCTTCAACAAAACGATCTAAGATTGGTATGATTTCATTGTCATAAGAGATAATCTCTTCTCCCTGAAGTCCCTTTGAATACGTAGCAATTTTTCCTTCTTGATCGACTATGAGTTTATGAACGGTTCCATTTTTGATCATATACCGGTAATAGTTTAGGTCATCGATGGAGATGACCATGGGTCTTTTGCCCTTGGGCAAGTATAAAGGTTTAGCTACGATAATATCCTTCCCGTCTTCTTCTTTGACCTCATAGACATCGTCGAAATCGACAAGGATAAATCCTTTGGCGTAGATCGAAGCGATCATCTTTTTGAATTCGGGCACTGTAACGAACCATTCGTTAAAGCCCCTGGATTGAAGATCACTATCAAATGTCAGTTCAGGAAAAGCGATCAATGGGTGGAAAAAGATGTGTTGAACCTGTCCATGATAAGGGATCAGGTTTTTTTCTTCTTCTTGACGGGCAGTTTCCAGTGCATCAATTTTTTCTGCAATGCCCTGTTCTTTCGGTAATATGGATTTCAATTCACCTAGCAAATTCGAGGCCTGAATGTACTGTCCTTGTTTTCCCCATTTATCTGCTGTTAAATAGATTTTGTTCAGACTCAAGGTAAGACTTTGCTGAGCTATTTGATAATTATGTTGGTCTTCATCGGTGACTTGAACAAACTTCTGAAGAGCACGCAGATGGTCACCTTTCTCTGCCAAAGCCAATCCTTGTTTGGTATGGTCACGAGATTTCAAACATTGTTCAGTAATAACTTTATTCTTTTCTAACACATCGGTGGTGAAACCAAGCATTTGAATATTCTTAAACAAGTAATCAAGCTGAGTAAACGATATTTTATCATTAAGAAAATCGTTAGTCCTTTTCTCAATTTCATGGGTGAATGCATCTTCGGCTCCAGCTAAGTTTCTTAAGATTTGTATTTCCTCGACTTCATGGTAAGTTGAAAATGCAGTATCTTTCTCACCAATGATATCTTCAGTTATTTCCTCAATTCTCATGGCAATTATTCGATCATATTGTGCTTGTGTCTTACCAAGATGTCTCCCTAATCCTTGATTTTTCAGTGTGTTCAGTGTCTGATATACTTCTTGGTATCGATTGTTATTAACCTCATTCGAAAAAGTGAGCATTAGTTCCTGTGATCGTTTTTCCTGTACATTGTCCAGATATAAATAGTAGAGTGCTAAGATCAACAAGAGGACAATAACGGATACCATCAGAACCTTTGTCTTATTCGATTGTGAAGGAACTTGAGGGGTAGGGGTTAATTGGGCCTGACCTTCCATCGTACTGCCTCCATCAATTTATATATATATATGTATTTCGGCAGTATCCATAAGTTTCCCTTCGACAAATATCTCTTTAAACTTTTTTATTTTTATATATATTTACAATTCCTATTTCTTTGTTCGATAGCATTTCATTTTGTTCTTTAGAAAAAATTATATAGTAATAATAACCCTTAACAATCATTTAATATTTTATAATAGTATGAAATAACACCTTTACCTTAAGGAGTGGATGCTGTGATCGGTGCTGCTATCCTTGTTATCATTTTAATCGTTCTTGGTGCAGCCTATTTGATTTCCAGGGAATCCCTTTCTGCCAATGAATATAAAAATATTGGCAAGATAATCGCTGCTGCCTTGATCGGTGTTATCACAGTGGTGGTGATTGTCGGATATATGTTTATTACCTATTTTACATGACAGATCTGTTTCACGCATAATTTTATAAAGGGACGTCACCTTCTGACGGTGACGTCCCTTTTAGTAGGAGGTTTTATTACATTTAATGAGATTATACTTCGAAAATCTGATTTAAATCTTCAATGGTTTCCTGTAGTAATTCTATCCTCTCTTGCTGAGTATCGATGATACCCTGCAGAACGGTTTTGGCGTTATCTAGCTGACCTTCTCTTTTTGCAACTCTTAATTTGACAACTTCCCGGTGAATATTGCCAAGTTCATTTTTGATTTGAGTCTTATCCGCTTTGATGACTTCCAGATATTCCTTGAGGTCCTGGAGCTGCTCTTCAGTCAGCTCTTCTTTCTGTTCTCTCAGCTCTTTAATGGTTTCCCTAACTTTGTTTCTAGTCTGAGTAAGCTCATTACGCAGCTTGATAATCTCTACATTATTCTTGCGAATTTCATCATAGTAAGGCTTCAGTTCCTGCATCGAAGTCCTGATGAGTTGAACTCTTTCTTGAACTTTCTCTCCAGTTGTAACCTGACCTTTGTCCCTTTGCACCATCTTCTGAGCCCCGGTGGTATCTTCAGTGGTTGTATTACTAGCTAAGACGGCGTTACTACTTAATAACAAGCAGATTAATGTTAAGATTGCAATCCATTTCTTTGTCTTTTTCATGACATTATACCTCCTATCAATTAAAATCTGTTTCCGCTACTTCGTCCAGCGAATTAGCATTGTTGAGTATCTCGTCAAGCTCTCTCGTTATATCGTCCAATACAGCTTCTTTTTCATCACTAGGCGCCTGACTACCCGACTTTGCGATCACTGATATCTCTTTGCTGCCACTACCTTGTGATGTACTACTTTGTGGGTTTTGTTGAACACCCGTTTCCTGCTGTTGTGGAACGGATGGTTCCTTCCCAACATCTGTTGAGCACCCCACGGTTCCTAACCCGAGAGAATAGACTAACAATACCACTAAAACAACTCTCATGCGACAAACCTCCCCGGCTGATTTAAGCACGTACCTGATTCATCCAGTTGAACTCATTATAGAAGGTAAATATCAATAAAAACATGATAATTTGTAAACAAATTGTAAACTTTACTTTGGGAAAATAAGCCTGACCTCTGTACCCTTTCCAAGCTCACTATAAGCCGTGATCGTCCCTCCATGCAGTTCGACTAGCATCTTGGCAATATTGAGACCAAGGCCTGTACCTCCCGTTGTTCCCTGTCTGGACTTATCGCCACGGTAGAACTTCTCGAAGATAAGTGGAAGATCTTCAGGCACTATTCCCTGCCCGTTATCTTTAATCATAATAGTGACCTTTTCCAAAGTCTCTGTAGCGCTGATTAGAATCTCCCCGTTTTCCTTCGTGAATTTCAAGGCATTATCTAAAATGTTCAGGATGATTTGCTTCAGCCGCTCTTCATCCGCATAAATCTCGATCGTTTGGGGACAGTCTATCTCAATCCTAATTCTTTTACCATTGTCTTTTACACCTGTATTCTCCAGTAGTTTTTCAATCAAGTCTTTTAAAAAGAGATACTTCCGAGACAAATGGATCGTTCCTGATTGCATCTTGGCATGTTCCAGGATATCACTGGTCAGTGCGATCAACCTTTTCGTTTCTTCCCTGATAACTCTGAGATATTTATCATAGTTTTCTGGCTTGACAATACCGTCGAGCATCCCTTGAACAAACCCATTGATTGTCGTCAGTGGTGTCTTCAAATCATGAGAGACACTGGCAATAAATTCCCGGCGCATATTTTCTACTGACAAAATCCGATTTTTCATATGATTAAAAGCATTGGCCATCAGATCTAATTCATCACCTGAATGGAAGTCTAAATCTTCAATCTGGTCTCCTTCAGCAATTTTTCGTGCTCCTTCCTCCATTGCTTTTAATGGTCTGGAGATCTTCCTGGATACGGAATAAATGATGACTCCGCTGATGATCAAAGCAATGAGTGCCGATATCCAAATAATCATATTGATTCTGGCAATATTGGCATTGATCTCATTAATGGGGGCAAAAAGCAGGACAGCTCCTTCAATATGACCGACCTGATTTTCCAATGGAATACCGGCAAAAACAACATGCGTATCGAATTTGTCCGAGTACTGCTTTTGGCGATATACTTCTTCACCTTGAAGGATGGCCTTTAGATCCTGGATCAGATAACTATCGACCACTTCCTGATCCAGGATTACATTTCGTTCCTGTAGGGAAGCCTGACTATACTTGATGGCGTAGATTCTGGAACCCGTCAGCGAACTTAGGATATCCAAGGAATGACTTAATTCAGAGTAGGGAATTTCATTATTTTGATAGCTCTCCACACGTGAAGCTGTTTGAACGGCAGCAGAACGCAATTCATCTTGTTTTTGCTTAAAAACGTAATTGTTATATCCCCAGGAAAGGAGCAAAGCAATAATCAAGAGAAGCGTCATCATCAGAGCCAAATAGGTTGTAAGCAGCTTGGTAAAAATGGATTTTTTAATTCTAAACATCGGTTTCCAGCTTATAGCCTACACCCCAGATCGTTCGAATCCGACAAGATGTAGAAGCTCCTTCCAGTTTTTCTCGCAGTCGGTTGATGTGAACGTCAACTGTCCGGGTATCTCCTTCAAAAGTATAATCCCATACTTTTTCAAGGAGCTGCTCACGTGAGAACACCCGATTCTTATTGCGCAATAAAAAATACAGGAGTTGAATCTCTTTAGGTTTTAACTCAAATTTATGTCCATCGATCCTCAGCTCATAACGGTCAATGTCAACCTCAATGTTTCCAACGGTCAGGATATGGGTAGTAGGCATGTCTGTATTATTCCTATTTTCACGAACCGTTTTATGTTTTAATCGTGCCTTAACTCTGGCTACCACTTCTCGTGGTTCAAATGGTTTAACAATATAATCATCGGCGCCAAGTTCAAATCCCTGAACCTTATCCTCTACCATATCGCGTGCTGTCAACATAATCACCGGTATGCTGCTTGATTTTTTGATCATTTTACATACTTCCCAGCCGTTGATAACAGGGAGCATAATATCCAATACGATCAGATCAATCTCTTTTTCCCTAAGTACATTAAGAGCATTGCTTCCATCATGGGAAAAGATAAGGGAATATCCTTCATTGGTAAGATACAGTTCAAGAAGTTGGCAAATATTCTTATCATCGTCTACGATAAGGATAGTCGTCGTCATGACATTTCCTCCCTCTCGGAAATCCAATAAATGCACCGGTGACTTTATTATAGCAAATCTACACCCTGGTTTTACTGTCTAATTTTGCTAGATTTGGTAAGAAACAAAAAGGACTCAGAGTAATTTGAATCCTTTTAGGAGCTTAAATCCTTGTTGTATTAAGATCATATTGTTTCAAATCATTAAAACAAAATTTTTTTAGGTTCTGCTTTATATTGCCTAAATTATAGGTGGATAAACTCATTTAATCGAGTTTAAGGTGGTGCTCTTAAGTTTTTCCTACCCGTATGATTATACTTGTCTCCTTTTATTAAAAATACTTGCATAAGATTATATAGAAAAACTTATGTATTCACTTGGGAGGCGGTAACGAGAATGAGAACGATAAGATTAAGAAGTGCTGTTGCTATAGTTATTTTTGCTCTCCTTTTTCAGTATCTTCTTCTGAGAGGCCCAGAAATCATCTTATCTTATGGCAGTTTCATCAAATACCATCATGTCAAAGAGGTCCTTGCCAATGGTTATAAGCCTCATCAGTATCGAATGGCTGACTATGTCGTAGCATTAGAGTTACCGGAAGATACTGAAGTGCATTGTACGCCTGACCAAGGAGAGGAAATGAAGTTCAATATTTATTTTGTCAATAAGAGTTTGGCTTTTCGTGGCTATATTCAGGTCTGGAGAGTGGAAGATTTGCAGTCTTTCCTCGAACAAAGTAAGTCCCTTAGTCCGTTTGACTTTATCTCTTATCATATGCAGCATTTGCAAGGTAACTCACAAGGTTTCAAAACAGAATGGTCCGCTGATTTTGGCGAGAGTGTGGTAAGCGGCCTCGAATACTGGTGGTCATTGGATTCCAATGAAGTGGTCAGGTTGTCATTCTTTACGGATACACGTGAAATTCCCAAAGAATTAGCTGATGTTTCCGACCATATCAGAAGGTCCTTAGGAGTGAACTCCCAGCAAATCATCTAACGCCAGATCATACAAGCAACTCTTCTATGACAAGGCAAAAGAGGCTGACGGCAAAACATTCTGCAACAAGCCTCCTCCGCTATTTGGAATTGATTATCCGTCTGTTTTTCTTAGCGAAGCAGTGGCACCACATACTTCCACCATTCGTTTGGCTAAAATCTCTGCTCTCCTTAGAGCGAACTCATCTTCCCCACCTGGTTTCTGAGCACATACCCCATGATGTCCGCAGTCATCCTCATGGTAGCCATCCCCAACGATGATCATGCCTTGAACAAGCATGATATCGTGTAATGCTTTGATGGTCGTTTCCTGACCACCGTACTTCGAATTGCCTACGGTTACCCCTGCTGCTACGGTATTATACAGACCTTTTTCTCCTCTAAGTTTCCGTGTCTTATCAAAAAAGGCCTTGAGTTGGCCCGAAACACTGCCGAAGTATACCGGACTCCCCAGGAGTATGCCGTCAGCCTTCTTTAATTGCTCATAGGCTTCAGCCAAAGCTGTACCTTGGAAGCACTGTCCTGAACAAGGATTGGTACAGGCGATGCAGAAAGGCTGTTTTG
Organism: uncultured Gracilibacteraceae bacterium; assembly: GCA_964477085.1. GTDB lineage: Bacteria > Bacillota > Desulfitobacteriia > Desulfitobacteriales > Syntrophobotulaceae > Dichloromethanomonas. The sequence goes on from CAYZDF010000007.1 coordinate 41,462, forward strand.
CACTTTTCAAAAGTTCAGGTACATCCAAAATAATGGTTTCTGCTCCCAGACTCTTTGCCTTGATGAGTATCTTTTCTAAGAGAGCTTTGGTGTTTCCATTTTTGTTCGGACTTCCGTTTAACCCAACGATTAACATTTCGACACCTCTTATTAAACTTTTTTATTTTTGATTGGTACAGTTTGATTTCTACATAACAGAGCAAAACCCTTTTAGAGTTCAACTCTTTTACTGATAAATACTACTTTAGCCATTTTTAGGGAATAATGTATAATAGACATAGGCTTCATTACGTAAACTTATGTCTTCAGTAAAATGATTGTTATTAGTATGGATCACTATAATTTAGGCATTAAGGATAAAAAGATGAACACGTTAGAATTAAAAGCTGCAGCTCTGGCTAACGAACTTAACTTGAATAAAATTGCTGCCCATTTCGGCATTAACCGAAAGTATAGATGGGAAGAGTCCTTAAAGTTAAACGAATCCTCTCTAAAAGGGATCGTACTGGACCCATCTCAGAAAACGGTTATTATTTTTTTCTTCGGCAGCATGGTTTTTGTCAACTTTCAGCACCATGAAATTATTGATGTGATCAAGTATCTGGGACGAGTTGAAAAGAATCTGTTCACTATTAATTCTCTTGAGTATGTTGATGATTATAGTATTGAACTCGACCCCGACCAGGAATTACTGATCGGTCACGAGACACTTATCTCTCCTGAACAAAGAGATTATCATCAAGAGATCATTGCGACCATCCTGGCTAAATCCGTAGCCCTGGAAAGGATTGAAGTGGATATCGACAACCTGCTCGATGAGATTGAAGATATCGTGCTCGACCTCCGTAAAGGTAATCTTGATGTTTCAGATCGTAAACTGGCTAAGACCTCCGCCAGGATTCTGGGATTCCGCTTAAATACTATCTCTTCCATCATGCTTCTGGATAAGCCTGAGATCACTTGGACAAATGAGGAAGCGGAGGCTCTCTATAACCGGTTAAGTTCCCTATTTGAGTTAGCTGATCGTTATGAGAACATGCGGCATAAGACTGAGATGCTGATGGATATTACCCAAGTATTTACGGAGTTAGCCCACAATAAGCGAGGTAATCGTTTAGAATGGATTATTATCATCCTGATCGCCTTCGAGATCGTCTTATCGCTTGCTGAAAAAATTCTATAGTTTACCTTTTTATCCATAGATCTTTGTCAGAAGTCTTTGGATATTTTACTCAACTTTCCCACTTGGAAAACTTATATTTTTAAATATCTTTATAGATACTTGACTTTGCTTGGGTCAGTCTTCGTAATGATAGCCGCTTTCGGCTGATTGCGCCCTCCATGACGCAATCAGCCGCGCTTCGCAATCCGTGCTCCGCTTGGCGCTGGCTATTCATTACGAAAACTAGTCAGGGGTTGCCGTAAGTTTTTTGGTTGCATTCTTTTGGACCCATTCTGTTCAATTCAAGAGTCGTAACCTAGAGTTAGGTCTCAAGTTTAGATGGGAAAGTTGAGTATTTTACTTATAATCTTGGCAAGATATGCTCGCCATCAGATTTTAGAAAGTACAGGCTACTTAATATCCTTGAGCCGGAAATTGATTAAATCAATATAGTAAGAAAAACCGCGATGTTAATCGCGGTTATTTTCTCTAAGAATTGTATTCTTGATATTCGTTCATCTGTTATCTCTTGCCCTTGGCATACGCCTCGGCTAAAAGCTGTATCGGATGAACAACATTATGGTTTAGTCCGGCATTGATGACACCACTGGCAATCTGAAGCCTGCATGCGGGACAGCCCGTTGCAACGGTCTCCGTGTTGGTGGTTGCTATATCAGCAATTTTCTTGTTGGAAATCTTGCCGGATAGTTCGGGATGGACGATCATGAACGATCCTGCCATACCACAGCAACGGCCTGGTTCTTTCATCTCGATCAATTCCAAGCCAGGGATGCTTTTTAGGATCTTACGAGGCTCCTTGTTGATACCCTGACCTCTGTTAAGATGGCAAGGATCATGATAAGTAACCTTACGTTTGATTGTACCCAGACCCTCTTTCTTAAAGAGAACCACTTTTACCAGAAACTCGTGAATGTCATAGGTTTTCTTTTCCCATTTTTCTGCAAGCTTATGGTATTCCGGATCACCTTCCAGCAACTGGGCAAAGGAATGTTTCCAGGCTCCACCACAGGAAGAGCACGAAACGATAATGGCATTGACACCGGCTTTTTCAAACGCTTGAATATTTCTTTTGGCCATGTCAATGGCACTTTTGATATCACCATTGACAGATGCAGGAATCCCACAACATCCTTGTTCAGAGGGGATGATGACTTCAACGTTATTCTCTCTTAATACATCAACCACAGCCTTACCCATATCTGTATAGAAGTAGTTGATCATACAGCCGGTGAAGAATCCTACCTTCATCTTCGGATTAGGGACTTCCACCTTCTGATACATGGTGCGGAATGTCTTTGGCGCAAGATTAGGAAATACCTTATCTTTACCCAGGCCTACATCCAATCTCATTCTGGCACCGTAATCCTTGCCTTCAACGCGTTTCATGGCCAGGCCCTGGAACTTACTGCCTGTCTTCATGCCGAAATCAAACAAACGTTGAAGTTTCAAGGTCTTAAAAATCACGCTCTTGATGGGATGCAGCCCTTTACGGCGGACAGCCTCTGCTCTTGCAGCCAGAATAATCTTATCGAAAGGCACCGCATTCGGACAGTTTTTGTTACAGGCCATGCAAGTCGTACAGAGCGAAAAGCGATCAGCAAGACCTTCTGTCATCTCAATCTTCCCTTCGAGAAGATGTTGGACAAGGCTGATCTTTCCTCTGGCAACCCCAACTTCCTGCAGGGTTTCTTTAAAAATAGGGCAAACTGCCTGGCAGTTACCACACTTCATACATTTGATCAGATATTCTTGAATCGAATCCAGAGAAGTATAGATTGACATTGATTACTCCTCCTTTATCACCATTTTGCCAGGATTGAGGATATAATTGGGATCAAGTGCTTCTTTGATGCGGCGGATGGTATCAACTCCGGCTGGGCCGAATTCCAAAGGAAGGTACTTCACTTTTCCGATACCAATACCATGCTCGCCGGAGAGAGTTCCGTCCAAAGCAATCGCAGCTTTGAAGATCTCATCGACGGCTTGTTCCATACGATGCACTTCATCCTGATCTCTGGGATCGATAGTAATGGTTGGATGAAGGTTACCGTCCCCAGCGTGACCGTAGGTTCCGATCATAAGATTATATTTCTCGGCAATACGACGTATTTCTTTAATTACCTTAGGAATGTTGCTGCGTGGAACAGTGGCGTCTTCCAAAACAAGCGCAGGTTTGACCTGAGCGAGAGATGGCAAAGCATTACGACGAGCGAACCAGATAAGATCTCTTTCTTCGTCTGTTTTCGCTACTTTAATATCGACAGCTCCGTTCTCACGGCAGACCTTCTCCACTAGTGGCGCTTCCCTCTCCACCACTTCTTTATAGCCATCTACTTCAATGAGAAGAACCGCTTGGGCATCTACCGGCAGTCCGGCATGGGTAAAGTTTTCTACCGTTCTGATGGTGACATTATCCATAATCTCAAGAGTCGCAGGAATAACTTTATTGCGGATGATAGCGGAGATCGCATTTCCTGCTTTGTCCAAATCATCGAAAACAGCCAGCATACTCTTTCTTGCTTCAGGTGCAGGAATGAGCTTAACCAGAAGCCTGGTGATGATACCTAAAGTACCTTCAGCACCTGTGAAGAGTGCGGTAAGATCGTAGCCGGACACGTTTTTAACAGTCTTACCACCCCATTTAATGACATCCCCATTGGCCAGAACAAGCTCCATACCCATGATATAGTGTTTAGTTACACCATATTTGAGTCCTCTTAAGCCACCTGAACATTCAGAGACAGATCCCCCCATGGTTGCGGTGGAAACTGTACCGGGATCGGGAGGATAAATTAAACCATGTGGTACTGCTGCATTATTAAGGTCCTGAATAATAACACCCGGTTGAACCGTTGCACAGAGATTATCAGCATCAACTTCCAAAATCTTATTCATTTTCATGGTAGTCAGTACAATACCCTTTTTAATCGGAATTGCACCACCACTTAAGTTGGTACCTGATCCTCTTGGATAGATTGGTACATTATAACGGTTAGCAATTTTAACCACCTCGACGACGTGTTCGGTAGTTACGGGTGTAACGACGACATCAGGTTCAACACTTGGAACAGCGGCAGTCGCATCGTAAGAGTATGTGACTAAATCTTCTTTTTCACTTAGAACATTTTCCTTACCTAAAGCTTTAATCAGTTCGTTTAGAACTTCCTTGGTGAACATTACTATCATCCTCCTTATTTATTTAAAATATATTGCGGTCTGACCATAATACATATTACAAATTTATTATAGTTTCCCAAACACAACTTGTAAACATTTTAATTTCTGAAAAATTAGACTTTGTTGTGTTTCTTTAACAATAAATTTAAATAATTCGTAGAGAATGACTATTAGTAAGTAACACGAATGATAATTCTTAGATAACTCCTAATGACGCATCCTTTTTAATTCTCTTTCGACCTTAAGCAAGTGTTCGTGCATGAGCTGACGAGCAGTTTCATTATCCCTGGCGGCTATCGCCAGATAAATTTCCCGGTGTTCTTCATACAACCTTTGGGTAGAACCGGAATTCAGCCAAAGAGCCCTTGTGACATGGAGTGTTTCACTGATAATCTCCTGGACAGTATTCATCAGTCGGTCTAGCAAAGGGTTTTTAGTGGCCTTAGCCAGCGCCAGATGGAATGCTAAGTCGATGTTTTCACTGTTGACTGCTTCAGGCAAGTCACTTTCCATCTCTTCAATCAAGCTGCGCATAGTGTCAAGATCTTCATTTTCTCTCCGTTGAGCAGCAAGATCTGCTGCTTCAATCTCTAAAGCTTTCCTTACTTCCAGGATATTTTGAATTTGATCTTTTTCCAGAAGTAAAATAAAGCTTAAAGGCTCGATGATGGCGTTAGATGAGGATCGTTTGACGTAAATACCCTCTCCCTGGCGTATTTCTAAAATTCCAGTAAGACTTAGGGCTGATAAGGCTTCCCTTACTGAGGTTCGACTTACCTCGAACCTTTCAGCTAATTCCATCTCCGTTGGAAGCTTATCCCCTGGTTTAAGATGTCCCTGTTTCATGAATGATTTTATTTGCTCCAAAATAATTTCCGTCGTTCTTCGATTTTTAATAGGTTTTATTTCCATATTGACCATCCCCTCTATTTTTCATTGTTTTTCTAAGCAACGTATTAAGTTTTATGATTTTCTTGTATTATCATATATTTTTTAACTTGTATGACGTCTTACCTTACTACATCGGATTATATCATAAAATTAACTTTAAGGTTAGGAGAAATAAGGTAAAGCAAAAAAACATTTAAATTGGTTTAATAATTTTCTCAAATCTTTGCTTTCCGGATAAATCTTATGTTATTGAGCAAACTATTGGAAAAAACATAAGAGGTGATTCTATGTCTCTACGTCCACGTTCACTTCTCATAATAACAACATTTTTGCTTGTACTGACTGTCTGTACATCATCCATAAGTAATGCAGCACTAGGAGACAGGGTATTGGCCAGGGGGTCTAGAGGCCCTGAAGTATCTGAACTGCAAAAAAGACTGCAAATGCTTGGTTATGTGGTTGGACCTATCGATGGAATCTTTGGTCGTCAGACTGAAGCCAGAGTACGATTATTCCAGAAAGAACACGGCCTAGCAATTGATGGGATCGCCGGTCCTCGAACCATAGGTGAATTAAAAAGACTTACCGGACAAAGTGTTACTGCCGGCGGAACCAGAGTGGGATATAAGAGTTCTGACATCAATCTCCTGGCCAAGCTTGTCAGTGCAGAAGCAAAGGGAGAACCGTACAAAGGTCAGATCGCTGTTGCTGCAGTGGTCTTAAACCGAGTTAAGAGTTCATCCTTTCCTAATTCCATTCCGGACGTCATCTATGAGCCAGGAGCTTTTTCTCCTGTAGCAAACGGCGAGATTTGGAAAGAGCCCGTATCTTCAGCTATCAATGCCGTTAATGAAGCACTAACCGGTACAGATCCTTGTTATGGGGCATTGTTCTTTTTCAACCCAGCAAAAACAAGCAATGCCTTTATCTGGTCAAGACCTCAGATCATTAAAATTGGTAATCACATCTTCACGCGTTAGGGGGAAACGATAATGGAAAGAAAGTTTTGGCTTCCTGCCTTAGCCGTCTTACTCACAATCTCGCTCCTTTGGAGTGTAAGTGAATACAGGAGGGCTGATGACTTAAGAGTCGCGACCGAAAATCAATACCGCAGATCCTTGTCCGATTTTGTAACGCAACTTGACGGCTTAGAAACTAATCTGGCAAAAAGCCGTGCAGCCAGCACCCCCACCCAACAGGTTTTTTACTTAAGCCAATCCTCGCATCAAAGCTACCTGGCGGTTAAAGATCTCTCACTTCTTCCGGCTGAGAAGTTTGGACTTGGGTATATCAATCAATTTCTCAATCAGGTCGGGGAGTTCTCTAATGTACTGACTCAGCAGGTTGCCAAAGGTGACTTAATCAAACCAGACCAGGAAAAAACGTTGGCAGAGATGCACAAACGCCTTATTAATGCTAATCGTGATGTTCAAGAAATGTATGTTGATCTAAACGTTGAAAACATCGCCTGGTTCGACAAGTCTTCAAGCCAAGCTATTTGGCCCAATCGAAATCGAGTCGCCCCTGCTTCTACGGAGGGACAACCCGATCAGTCACCTAAACCAGGATCCGTTCGGTCAGGATTAGAACAACTCGATGCTTCTCTGCAAAAATTACCCCCTTTCTCGTATACCGGTCAAACGGATACTCACTCTGTCCCCGAGCCTCTGGGGCTTCCCAAGAGCGTTGTAACTGAAGAAGAAGCGACCGATATAGCTACTGATTTTTTAAAGACCATCGGCTATACCAACGCTTCACCCCAACTCTCCGGTACAACCAATGGTCCCTTCAGCGGCTATATTTACAAATGGAATAGTACTACCTTGGACGTCTGCAAAAGAGGTGGTGTTGTTACATTATTCAGGGATGAGCGACCACTTGATTTACAGACTTTGACTTCTGAACAGGCCGCATCACAAGCGATAGTTACACTTCAAAAACTCGGTTGGAACGATTTCATCAACACAGCAACCGAAGATTTTGGCGGATACATTCAATTAGAAGCAGTCAGCGAAGAACAGGACATCCGGATATACCCAGACAAGATCCGTTTAACAGTCGGAAAAGATAACGGAAGGATTACAGGTTATGATTCAACTCCTTACTGGTTATTCCACCATAACCGAAACTTAAAACAGAAGATCACTCTCACCAAGGCCAAAAGCAAACTTCAATCTGGTATAAAGGTAAAGGAAAGCAGAATGGCTGTGATTCCCTTACCTGGTTGGCAAGAAGCATTCTGTTATGAATTCCGGGGGAACCTGGACGACGAAGAGTATTTAATCTATATCAATGCCGTAGATGGTACAGAAGAAAAAATCAATCGTATTATTAAAACCCCCAGAGGTGAATTCCTACATTAACAATAAACAGTAGGGGCTGCCACGATAACAGGTCTTAAGAAAAGAACAAAAGACGGTAACTAGCACATGCTGGTAGCCGTCTTTTTGGCGTAAAATGTAATTATTTATCTGTAAATACTTATACCAATATATTTAAGACTCTCAATAAAAATCAAACCCAATATATCTATACCATTCCTTGACTTCATGACATCATTTGTTATACAGTACAAATAATAAGGGAAATATTAGGTAGGTTAAAGATGTACGAAAAATGGCTTGATACTTTATCTCAATGTGCATTATTTGAAAATATCCGTAGAGATCAAATGCTTAGTATTCTCACTTGTATGAATCTGAGGATCTCTGAACACAAGAAGAATGATTACCTAACAAATGCCGGTGAAGACTTGTCTCAAATCGGTGTCGTGTTAAGTGGCACTGTGGCGTTGACTAAAGATACTGTGATGGGAAACAGAGTCATTATAGGTTTATTAGGGGCAGGAGAGATGTTTGGGGAGATGGCTGCTTACTCAGGTAATAAATCCTGGCCAGTTTCTGTAATAGCTCAGACCAATTGTACCGTTATGTTCTTTCCTCAAGATAAAATAGTTGGCTGCTGTGATAAGGTGTGTATCAGTCATAAACAACTGATTCTGAATATGTTAAAGGTGGTCTCGAACCGTGCCCTAATGCTCAATAAAAAAGTGGAGTATCTGTCCATTAAAAGCTTAAGAGGAAAGATTAGTTCTTTCCTTTTGGAAGAACATAAAAAATCTGGAAATAAAACCTTCCAATTAGAACTTAATCGAAACGAGTTAGCGGATTTCATTAATGTCTCACGCCCTTCCCTGTCACGTGAGTTATGCAAGATGCGCGATGAAGGCCTGATTGATTTTCATGGTACTGCGATTAAGATCGAGGATATTGAAGCCTTGAAAGAACTTAGCGAGTAGATTTTACTTAGGACTTAACAACAAATACAATTCTTCCTCAAATATTTGTTTCTTTTCATCGGCGTTATTAATAAACCTTTCATATATCTTTTCAAGATCTTTTTTATGAAAAGTATAACCAAGCTCATGTAATTTGTATTTAAGTGCCGTTTTACCAGACCGGGCACTGAGGATTATTTTACTTTTAGGAGCACCTATAGTTTCTGGATCAATGATTTCATAGGTGCTTCTTTCTTTGATTATCCCGTCCTGATGGATCCCTGCATAGTGGATGTAAACGTTTGATCCCACGATGGCTTTATTACTCGCAACTGAGATTCCGGTTATCTTTGATACCAACTGACTTGTGTAATAAATCTCTTTAGCTTTAATATTGGAGTAAATATCACTGTATTCGTCGAAGGTTGTCAATGCCATTATTATTTCCTCAATAGAGGCATTGCCGGCTCTCTCCCCTATCCCATTGATGGTTCCTTCTATTTGATCGGCTCCTGCGCTTATACCTGCCAAAGAGTTGGCGGTAGCCATACCTAGATCATTATGACAGTGTGTACTTATCCTGACTTTATCGATATTCCTGACTTTATTGTTTAAATACTTTATGATCTCTGCGTATTTCCAAGGTGTTGCATAACCTACAGTATCGGATACCGTGATGACATTGGCCCCCGCTTGTATAACTTTTTCAACTACCTGGCTTAAAAATGAAGGATCACTTCTTACTGCATCTTCTGCATAGAACTGTACATTATTTAGCTTTTTCTTAGCATATCTCACTGCACTGACCGCTTTTTCGATAACTTGCTGAGGTTTTAGTATTAACTTTTTTTCCATATGAATAGGAGAAACGGCCAATCCCAAATTAATGATCGGTGATTCGGCTTTTTTTATTGCATCAAGACAGAGATCAATATCACCTTGTTTACATCTGGCTAAACCGCAAATAGCTGCTTCCTTGACTTCTTGGCTGATCAATTGTACTGACTTAAAATCGCCCGGAGAAGAAGCAGGAAAACCGGCTTCAATGATATCAACACCTAATCTTACTAATTGTGTGGCTATTTCTAATTTCTGATGTCTGTTTAGTGTAAATCCCAGGGATTGTTCTCCATCTCTTAATGTTGTATCAAAAAAATACAGTTTTTTCATGTTTATCACCCCCTTAATTTATCTATTGATGATGACAAAAGCACCGTCTGAAATAATTCTAACGTCTTAAGACATGTTGTTCGCTCCAAATTAAATAGACCTACAAATTCCACAACATGCTTATTGGAAGGTTTTGAGATGTTACTTCTTCAGTGTTATCTTAACTTGGTTTCGACTTAATTCCTTGGTTTGCAGTGAAATTCTGCGCCTTAATACTTCCTCTTCCAGCCAAATCGGCATATGGTTACAGATGATCTCCAGGGATTCAAAACTACCTCTACGCAAGAAAGGTAATAGTACTTGTTTAGAGGTCAATTGGACACTTTTTTCCTGGATTCCCTTAATTGAAATGGAGTAATTGCCAGGTGTTGTTTCAATAAAGCTGGAATCAACAGAGCTTTTCTCTTGTTGCTGTCCTTTCTTGCAAGTTTTTTCTGCACTTATTTCTTCCTGTAATTGGACATAGTCCAGGAAATCATATGGAATGCCATCACATTCCCAAACACTGCACTTAGCCTTTTCCAGAAAATAATAAGGCATTCCGGTAATACTTGAACCGACAAAGACTTTGCACTGATCGAGAAATACCAGCGTCTCCTCCATCTTCTGTCTGAAATCCATCATCTCCTGAATTTCTTTAAGAGAAAACCTCTTTTCTCGCGATACTCTCCAACTATTATTTTCTTGGACGAAAATAACAATTCTCCCTTCACCGTAGAATTTGGTTGTATTTCCATTATCTCCAAGAAATACTGCGATTTCAGCAGGCTTTTTCATGACATTCACACCGCCTCTCTGCCTTGGCAACACTGTCTTTTTCAGATGTGCAATCTCGCGAAAAATCTTCACCTAACAGCCCCACAGCATCCGCACGACACTGCTTACAGTGTGACATCTGTAATAGATAGTTCTTACATTGTTCTCTCATTTGATGGACCTTACAACTGTTTGTCGGTTTAAAGTTTTGGAAAACGCTTCCTGGCGCAGGAGTCATTGGCATAATATTACCAATGTAAACACCCATACTTCCGACCTCCTTTGCTACATGCGCGATATGTTTTTCGTTTATTCCTTCTACCATCACCATATTCACCTTAACAATGGCTTTGTTTTTTATAAGACATCTGATTCCTTCAAGCTGATTCTCTATCAGTATTTGTGCACCTTCAATACCAACAAATCTTTTCCCGCCATAATTAACATGCTTATAAATTTTGCTGCCTATCTCCGGTTCAAGACAGTTAACCGTTACTGTGATATGTTTGACACCTAACCCGTCTAATTCGTCGGCATATTGAGGAAGCATCAATCCGTTTGTAGAGAGACACAATACGATATCCTTATCATCTTGTCTGATCAGCTCAATCGTCTTTCTTGTTTGATCCCAGTTTGCAAGCGCATCTCCAGGGCCAGCGATCCCAACCACAGCCAGATAAGGTAAGCGTTCTTTAGCTGACTGGTACCTGACGTGGGCTTCTTCGGGTGTTAATATCTTACTCGTTACGCCAGGTCTACTTTCATTAACGCAATCAAATTTCCTGCTGCAATAATTACAGCTGATATTGCAAGCAGGGGCTACAGGTAGATGCATTCGGGCATATTGATGACTTGCTTCAAGTGAATAACAGGGATGTTTGTTAGTTTGTTCATTAATCATTAACAATTTCCTCACCTGCTTTTAATTCAAATCATATGGGTTGATTGGGAACAAAATAATACTTTTGATACAGTTTAGCTCGATAATGGCTTAATTTTTGATTTAACAGCGTATTAGTCAGCCGGTCCAGTAAAGTTAGACTGCCATTGTATCCCAAGGTTAACAGTCTTTGTCCCCCAACCCTATCATGAATGGGGAATCCAATTCTGACCAGGGGTATACCTTCTTGTTCGGTAAGGTACCTTCCTTCCGAATTACCTATAGCGAGATTAACTTGATGAGCTAAGCACTTTTCTCTAATACGCATAAAATCGGTATCTTTCAAGACCTCACAAGATTCTTCCAGATTATTAAGTTGTTCACGCAAAATTTCCTCTATTTTATTATTTTTACTGCCTGTCGCAATGACCTTAGGGAGTATCCCATTTTCCATACACAGACTGGCAAGGGCAAAGAGCTGTTCAGGGTCCCCATAAATCGCAGCCCGACCGATAAAATTATATTTATGGGAATCGATCATCCCATCTTGTAATCTTCCCCGTTCAATTTTTAACGCCTGGGGGGCTTTTTTGCCAGTGAGTACTGAGATGGTTTGAATAAGTTTGTCGGTATACTCTAGCCCGATAGGCAGTGGCAGCCTATAAAGCGGAACACCATACTTATCTTGAAGAAAGACTCCTGCAGACAATCCGTCATCTAATGTGACGCTGAACTCAATAGTAGCCGGCGCCCCTGGCATGGCTGCGATATCTCCCAAGGGTGTTCCACCAGCAGGAACTCTTCGATAGTTTTTATCATATGGCCCATCTAAAATGTCAGAAAAATCGGGTAGAAGGGTATAGTCCACTTGCATCATCTCCAGGAGGCGTTTTAACTCTCTGATATCAGCAGAGCTTAAATGGGGTATAATCACATTGATCCTGGAATGTTGTGGCGTTTTCTTGGCGATTGTTGTAACGATGTTTTTCAGGGTTGTCCAGTACCCTTCAGTCTGGGTTCCACTATATCCGGGAGTCGGCGATGTGATGATGGGGAGGCTGGTCAATCCCCTTTCCTGCCGGTATTCTACCGTAATCCTCCCGATGTCTTCACCGATGGTTTCAGCTAGACAGGTAGTAAGAATTCCGATAATCTCGGGTTGATAGACCTTGATCACATTATCCAGGCCATTTTTCAAATTTTCTTCGCCGCCGTACACTGTCCCTTTTTCATTGAGGGATGATGAGGCGACATCTACCGGTTCGTTATAGTGTTCCGATATTGAACGCCTCATATAAGTTGCACACCCTTGGGAACCATGAAGGATAGTCATGGAGCCCTTAACACCTTTAAGAGCGATGATCCCTCCCATAGGCATACACATATTACACGGGTTGATACTGACATTGCGGTAATTTGCGATCTCCTTCTTCATGTCTATCCCTCCTTCATAAGATATTTCCAGACAGGTGAGCAAACTGTTGAATAGACTTCTTTGGCAAAGTTTTCTGCTCCTGCAAATCCACTCAGCGGGTGTTTGCGATCGTGATTATGGTCAACAAAGGCGATTCCAAGCTTGTAAGCTAAAGGCCTTTCTTTAACCCCACCCACCAGAAGATGAGCTCCCTTCTCCAGCATAAACGCCTCCAGCTCAGCAGGATTACCGTCGTCAAGTACAACTGTCCCATCTTCAACCAATTCGCCAATGGTATTATAGTCTGCGCTGCTCCCCGTCTGGGTCCCAATCATAACGACCTCTATACCAAGCTCTTTAAATTGTTTGATCAAGGAAATGGCCTTAAAACCACCGCCTACATAAATTGCTGCTTTCTTGCCTTGAAGTTTAATACGGTATGATTCTATAACAGGCCTAACTCTCTGTGTTTCCTCATAGATTAAGGCTTCTGTCCTTGATATGATCTCAGGTTCATTGAAGTATGCAGCAATTTTTCTTAAGGAATCAATTGTGTCTTCGACTCCGATGAAGGATATCCTTAAGTATGGGATCCCGTACTGTTCCTCCATCTTCTGGGCGAGATATATCATCGATCCAGTACATTGCACAATATTGAGGGACGCTGATGTCGCTTTTTTCAAATCCTGATAGGTAGAATCTCCGGTGAAAGTAACATTAAGTCTTACACCAATTTTCTCAAAGTATGCCCTAATAATCCATGCTTCTGCTGCTAGATTGAAGTCTCCAAGGAGATTTAAGGTATTTCTCTTTTGTGGTAACACGGTGTCAGGTGCTGGTGTTATCAGTTTCATCAACGCATTACAAGCAGCCCGATATCCAGTAGCTTTGTTTCCAAGAAAACCACTGGACTGAATAGGGATAATCTCTATGCCGTGTTTTTGTGCTTGTTTCTTGCATACGGCCTCGATATCATCTCCAATAACACCAACGATGCAGGTAGAGTAAACAAAGATTAACTTTGGCGCATACTTTGCGACTAGATCGTCGATAGCTCTGATAAGTTTAGGTTCGCCCCCGAATATAATATCCTGCTCTCTGAGATCTGTGGAGAAGCTGTTCCTAAACAATTCAGAACCACTGGAAAGACTACCTCGGATATCCCAAGTATAACTAGCACATCCGATCGGGCCGTGAACCAAATGAATAGCATCGGTGATCGGATTTAATACGACCCTTGCTCCACAGTAGACACAGGCCCTTTGGCTAACTGAACCAGAGATACTGTCGGCATCACACTGAAAAGTCGTATTCAGAGTGCCTTTGGTAAAAATAGATTTCTTTCTTTCTTCAATAGCTAATGCATTCACCATGATCACTTCCTAACTTATCTTTGATAAACAGCTCCAATGTGTAAGCATCAACAAACTACATAACTAACTCAAAGTCTTCATCTTTAGCATCACGGTCAGCTCTGTCCAGCAGTGCGTTACTGATCTTTTCAAGCAGATGCATAGCTCCTCTGTAACCGACCACAGGGAAATACGAATGAACACTTCGATCTAAGACCGGGAAACCAAACCTAACGAAGGGGATATCTTCCGCCCGGGCAATGTACTTACCATAGGTATTACCGACGAGAAGATCTACCGGTTCATTTTTTATCCACTGATGGAAAAGGAACAGATCACCGGCTGCTTTAACATTACCCTCAATATTTACTGATGCCAGCATCTCGTTAATATCTGTTTCAAAGTTGGCTCCAGGAGTTCCGGTTAAAACATGAACGGGCTTCATGCCAAGACTTAAGACAAATTCGACAAGTCCTGTCACCGTATCCGGATCGCCGAAGATTGCAACCTTCTTCCCATGGAAGTGAAAATGTGTATCTGTGATGATATCAACCAGCTGGCCCCGCTCTTCCTCAAGTTCATAGGGTATATCTTTCACAAAAACTTTGGCTAAAGACATGATTAAGTTGTCTGTTGCTTTAATCCCGATGGGAGTACGGAGAAGTTTTACAGGAACCTTACACTTCTTCTCCAGAGCATAGGCCGGATCGGCAGACGCGAAACTTCCGAGAGCTATACTTAACTTGGAGTTACCGGTATCCTTAATTGCTTCGATTTTCGTACCCCCTTTGGGATACATTTCAAATTGTCCTGTCATCGGTGAATCCACTACACCTGAGGTATCGGGGAGCATGATGAAGTTGATCCCCATGATCTTCAGAATCCTTTTAATCTCCCTCATATCACCTGGATTGACAAAGCCTGGGAATACATTGATCTGCTCTTTAGCTTCTTTCCCCTCTTCTTTTTGAGCAAGACTATTGATTATCCCTTTGGTCATATTAGAAAAACCGGTGATATGCGATCCAACGTAACTCGGTGTATTAGCATAAATGACGATCTTCCCTTCCGGTATCTCCGATGTAAGGATGAGACTATTTAAGTCATCACCGATGGTCTCGGAAAGGCAGGTGGTATGAACGGCCATGATATCTGGATTATAGATAGTAAAGACATTCTTGATGGCTGCCTTAAGATTCGAACCACCACCAAATACGGATGCCCCTTCAGTAAAAGAGCTTGTGGAAGCCATAATGGGGTCGCGGAAATGTCTGGTCAAATGCATCCGGTGATAAGAACAGCATCCCTGGGAACCATGGCTGTGAGGAAGACATTTGTGGATGCCCAGGGCGGCATACATTGCACCGATCGGTTGACAGGTTTTCGCTGGGTTTATGACCCCACCGCTATTTCGTTCAACTACTTTTTTTGGCGTAAATTCCAGCATCTTAATCCTCCTCTATTCTTCCTTCAAGCAGCGGCTCATCTCTCCAAGGAGGTGTAATAAAATTCCATGTCGGAGAAACAAACGAATTTGTTACATCTTCTGCAAATTTAACTGCACCGTTAAAGCCGGCATACGGGCCGCTGTAATCATAGGAATGGATCTGTTTGGCAGGTATACCCATCTTCTGTACGACATATTTATCTTTGATTCCTGAGGCAAAGATATCGGGCTTAAGCAGCTTGATGAACTCTTCTGTCTCGAAGTGATTCAGGTCATCCACGATGATACTTCCCTCCTTCATCTCGATCATCATACCTTTGTAATCACCAAGCGGGATTTTCTTTTTAAGTTCTTCATATTTCTCCGGAGAGATCTTTAACCGATATAGCTCTTTATCCTGCTCCACCGTCAGATCGGGGATGTTCTTACTATCGGCATCTGTCTTGATAAAAGGGAGTACCTCTCTGCCTTCATAATCATCCCGATGGGCAAATTCATATCCTGCGAGAACAGTTTCGATCCCAAGCTCTGCAAATAATCCCTGATAATGGTGCCCTCTGGAACCGCCTACGAAGCAGAACGCCGTCTTTCCTTCACCAATCTTCCGATACTGATCCATCATCGGTTGTATTCTGGCTGTTTCTCTGGCGATAACCGCTTCGGTCTTGGCGATTAGCTCTGGATCACTAAAATATATAGCCATATCTCTTAAAGAATTTATCGTGTTCTGAATGCCGATGAAGTTAACCTTTAACCATGGAGTTCCATATTTTGTTTCCAGCATCCCCGCTATATAGTTGATGGAACGGTGGCACTGGACAAGGTTCAATTCTGCCAAGTGTGCGGTTTTTAGTTCTTTGTAGGAACCGTCACCCGTCATTACGGAAAGGACATGATAACCGATATCTTCAAGAACGCGCATGATCTCCCAGCCATCACCGCCGATGTTGTATTCCCCCAGAAGGTTGATAGGGTAACGAGGTATTTCTTCATTAAGCTGCCCAGAACCAATCACGTATTGTACTAACCCATTATTGGCGATATGATGCCCTGCCGACTGACTGACACCTTTATATCCCTCACAGTTAAATGCCAGCACTTTGATTCCGTGTCTTTCTTCCGCCACCTTCGCGACCGCAGTCAGGTCGTCACCGATCAGTCCTACCGGACAGGTAGCTGAAACTGTAATAGCCTCGGGTTTGAAAATCTCTACAACCTCATCAATCACTTTGGAGAGTTTCTTCTCTCCGCCAAAAACGATGTCACTCTCCTGCATATCTGTCGAAACACAGTAGTTCAGGAAATTTCTCTCCCCTTCTTCTGTTTTAGCTTTGTTCCTTCTGGTTCCCCAGGTATAGTAAGCACATCCGATCGGACCATGGACGATATGAACCATATCTTTTAACGGTCCAAGTACCACACCTTTACATCCGGCATAAGCACAGCCTCTATTGGTGATAATTCCAGGCACTGTCCTGGTATTCGCGTCTATCTCCTGGGCCACTTGCGAAGGTTCCTTAATCACGATATGATTTTTTCGGGAGCGCTTTACCTTGGCGGGGTATATATCCAGTATTTGTTCTAAAGTCTTTTCACTAATTACCATATTCTTACCTCCTATCTAAAGAGCTGTCTCTCCAGTTTCTCCTGTTCGGATTCTTATTGCATCTAGGATCGGTAACACAAAGATCTTACCGTCACCCGCATTACCTTCCTGATTCACTTGTATCAGCGTATCAACAACCTTTTGAGCCTCAGAATTTTGTACAACGATTGTAAGCAGCCTTTTCGGGATGAGACGGCTTCCTGATACCAGCCCCTCCACGATTTTACCGGCAACTTCTTCTTGAATTCCTACTTCGTTTAAAACTGAAAGTACATTGAACATCTTTCCTCTGCCCATGACTCTCCTTACCGTCAACGAATTTATCCCGATGTCCAGAAGTGCTTTCTTTGTCGGGTTGATCTTATTCATTCGGATGATCGCCATGATCTCTTTCACATCAGACCCTCCTTAAAGCTCTTTTTTACCGCTACTGATGGTATATGCTTCTTCTACAGGTGATATAAAGATCTTGCCATCACCGTAGCTTCCTTTTTCTCCATTTTTTCCGTATTTGAGGATCGTCTTTACGACGTCATCTTTGTCCTCATCTTTAACCACCATGACCAACATTTCTTTAGGCAACTCATCATAGACGATGTCTCCGATTTTGATACCTTTTTGCTTACCGCGCCCGAAGACATCCATCTTTGTTACCGCAGTAAAGCCGGCACTATGCAATTCAGACAGGATAGTATTCGTTTTCTCAGGTCTTACGATCGCTCTGATCATTAACATTTCTTAATCGCCTCGTTTCTTTTTTATCCTTGAGTTTTCTTTTTTGCGGTAAGTTTTCTATGAGTACTTACCATCTTTAAGTGCTGTTAAGTCGTATATACTTATCCAAGAATACCGTGTTCCATCATAAGTTCTTCCAGTCTATCCTGAATCATTGGCTTAGGGACAACAAACATATCGTTGCTATCGATTGCCCGAGCCAATTTGCGGTATTCGTCTGCCTGACTGCAGACTGAATCATAATCAATAACTGTTTTTTTGTTGATTTCGGCATGCTGGACGATATTATCGCGCGGAACAAAGTGAATGAGTTGAGAACCAATTTCTGTAGCAAACGCTTTTAAGAGTGCATATTCATTATCAACCTTACGACTGTTACAGATAATACCCCCTAATCTAACCTTACCTGATATGGCGTACTTCTGAATTCCTTTAGAGATATTATTGGCAGCATATAAAGCCATAAGTTCTCCTGAAGCGACTATATAGATTTCTTCTGCCTTACCTTCACGGATCGGCATTGCGAATCCACCGCATACCACATCACCCAAAACGTCGTAGAAAACATAATCTAAATCGGCATCGTAAGCATGAAGGGATTCAAGTAAGTTAATGGAGGTGATGATTCCTCTGCCAGCGCAGCCTACACCAGGTTCTGGTCCTCCAGACTCAACACATTTTGTTCCTTTAAACCCTGACTTTAGTACATCTTCAAGGTCGATGTCTTCTCCTTCATCCCTCAATGTATCCATTACTGTTTTCTGAGCTAG
Source organism: uncultured Gracilibacteraceae bacterium (assembly GCA_964477085.1). Classification (GTDB taxonomy): domain Bacteria; phylum Bacillota; class Desulfitobacteriia; order Desulfitobacteriales; family Syntrophobotulaceae; genus Dichloromethanomonas. The sequence continues at coordinate 60,120 of CAYZDF010000007.1, forward strand.
TCCATTGAGAAGTAATCTTGTGGAGTCAGCCTTCGGATCACATCCAACGACCATTACTTTTTTTCCTGCCTCTGCTAAGGCTGCAACTGTGTTTTGCGTAGTGGTAGACTTACCTATACCACCTTTTCCATAAATTGCGACTTGTCTCATAATTCATTTCCTCCCTTTGATGTCCAGATGAATCTGGCCTGTTATGAGAAAGACGCTTTTCGTGTAACGAAAAAGCGCCTTTGCTTTAGAACAAAATAACGCTTTCCTATTCGAGAGAACCTCGAATGAAAAGCACCTTTGCTAAAATAACTCTTATGATTGGTGATGTTTAAGATAAAAACAGATGATAATATAGAAAGGCACTTTTTCCCTGAGAGGAGAAAAAGCACCTTTGCTTTTTTTCTAAAAATTATATGATCACTATAAATTATTCTGAGACAGATGTCAATCGAAGACAAGATTGTATTACGTATTCTTTTTTTAGTATATGAATATTTCCTCAAAAAAAGCAACAAACTAGAATGATTTATTTAATACTAGATTTTTTCATATTAATTCAAAATAAGGGATGAAACTGATGAACAAAGATCATTTTGCAAAAACCTTTGGATTTGAAGATTATGAAGAGATGATTGATAATTCTGCTATCATCTTTAAAGATGATAATGTATCCTGGTGTGTAAGTGAACTACCTCATGGTAAGTTCCTTGCCTGGGACGATGCGGAAATCGCTGATGACAGAGTTGAGATTTTCTTTACAAAAGAAGAAGCAGAAAACTATATAAGTATCTTAAGAAACATGGTTCAGCATTGAATAGGAATCTATATCAGATCGTTTAAAACAAAAATCTTCTCACATCCCTAAACCGCCACAGCGCGGTTTATTATTTTATACCTTCTTAATCAGCAGTTTATTAATTCTCCTGATTCCCATCTCTCTAACCAGGAATTGGTAGCCATCGTATGTTACAGCTTCACCTTCAACCGGGAGATGACCCAACTGCTCAAGCATAAAACCGGCGATGGTTTCGTAGTTGGCATCTGGAACAATAGTTTTGATATTCAGAAGTTCCAAGATAGATTGAATGGGAGTATCACCTTCGACCAGCCATTGCCCTTCAGAAGTTTTCCGGATGCTTTCCTCATCCTGAATAATATCACCAATCAATTCGCCGACCAGATCCTCTACTGTGATCAATCCGGCTGTGCCTCCATATTCATCCACGACAATAGCAATTGAGACTTTTCTTTGACAAAACGCTTTAAGAAGCTCTACGGTATCTTTAGTTTCAGGTACAAATAAAATGGGGGAGCTAATATCACAAATAACAAGATCGTCTCCCGCCAACAAATGACAAGTTAGATCTTGAATCTTAACCATACCGATAATATCATCATAGTCTTCCCTGTAAATAGGGAAGGAATGATATCCTGTTTTGCACACCTTATCCAGTGCATCTTTAATCTTATCTGATGAATGGAGGTAGATAATCTCGGTCCGGGGAACCATCACCTGTCTAACTACTTGATCTCCAAAATCGAATACGGCTTCGATCATCTGCTTTTCTTCCAGCGGAAGTTTTTTATTCTTGGCGACATAGAAACGGATTTCATCTTCGGAAATCTCTTTTTCTTGCTCAAGTGGATTTCCACCGAATAGCCGTACGACCATATTCGTGGATAGAGTGAGTAAGTGTGTTACTGGTGAAGTAAATCTGGATAAAAGTTCAATCGGTCTAGCTACTTTCAAGGCAATTTTTTCAGACCACTGCATAGCCATCCTCTTAGGTGCCAGCTCACCAAAAACAAGCGTTATATATGAAATCACGATTGTTATGATTAATACAGCCAAGGTATTGGCTAACCCAGCTGGTACTCCGTAATTGGCCAGAGCAAAAGCCAGAGCTTTAGATAAACCGACGGCACCAGTTGCACTGGCAAAGAAGCCGGCTAAAGTAATACCGACTTGAATCGTAGACAGAAAAAGACTGGGATCTTCCAACAGGCGAATAACCGTAGCTGCGGATTTATGACCTTCTTCCCTTAGTTTTTCAATTCTGGCCCTTCGGGATGATAGCACTGCAATCTCACTTGTGGCGAAGAAAGCATTGATGAATACTAATATAAAAATGAGTAAGACACCCCACCAATTAACAGGCAAGCAGATCCCCCCTTGTAATAATTATTCATGAAAACTTATAACTAATGCTATTGTTTACCAAAAATGTCTTGCCATGCATAAGTTATTAAGCTATACTAAGTGTGTTAAAGGGGAGTAGCTTTTCACTCAAAGCCGTCAATACGGATTTGATCCCGGCTTTGAGGCAATACAAGTTGTAAGCAAGACCTTAACCTTCTAGGGTTAAGGTTTATTTTTTTCTTGAAGTTTATGGCCGTTTTCACCTTAATCTCTCAAACTTAACTGAAGGAGGTAATAGTTCTTTATTCGCAGCTAATTTCTAACTTTAAATTCGTAATTACACACTATTAAAGTTTAAGGAGATGAATAAGTAGATGGAAATTATGGGATTATCTCTTACTCAATTTATAACTGCACTGCTTTCGATTGTCATGATCGATCTGGTTCTTGCCGGTGATAATGCTATCGTCATTGGACTGGCATGTAGGAACCTTCCTAAAAATTTACAGCTTAAAGCTATTGTACTCGGTACTGCAGGTGCAATTATTATTCGTATTCTCGCTACCCTGGCTGTTGTCTGGCTGCTTCAAATAAAAGGGTTAATGTTCGGTGGAGGAATCCTTCTTATCTGGATTGCTTACAAACTACTGACCAAGGAAGATGATAATGACGATGTAAAATGTCACGATTCATTAATGTCAGCCATTATGACGATTATAATCGCCGATGCTGTGATGGGGCTTGATAATGTTCTTGCTATCGCTGGAGCTTCGCATGGTAGTTATATTATGGTTGTTCTGGGTCTCTTAATCAGTATTCCCATCATGGTCTTTGGTAGTACAATTATAATTAAGCTCATCGAAAAATTCCCAATCATTATTGATGCCGGAGCTGCGGTAATCGCTTACACAGCAGGGAAAATGATTACACATGAGCCATTCCTTCTTCACTATTTTGAACAACCTATTTTAAGATATCCCGTCATGATCATTATAGTAGCTGGTGTTCTTATTGCTGGCAGACGTAAAAAACATAAGGTCGTCCATTCCAGCTAGGACAGATTTAGGCCATATCATCTCTAAGCCGATCCTAATTTAATAATACTTAATCATTATCTTAATCTGCAAATTGAAAGGGACTGTTTCGTCTGGAACAGTCCCTTTCTTATTTAGGCCTTTTAAGGTCTTGCCCAGGACTTCATACTGCAGCCTTCTTTACAATGTGCAACTTCTCTTAGCATCCAGTGTTTGGCGAACATTCTTACACCTCCTGTTGACATGCTCGTATCCATAAGTGATATTTAAAATGAGTGAGAACAATCCATATATATTCGCTTTACTTCATATATATGTATATTTTGAAAGAATCTTCTTGGTTAGAAAAATACTTAGAAAGAGTACTAAGAAAAAAATTAAGAAAAAAATCTAATAAAATAGTATGGATAATGTTGACAATCAGAGGCAGATATACTATTATTATGATTTGCTGCTTATTCATAAAGATTTTTATTAAATTGTATTATAAATATGGGTTATGAAGTTAAAAATAGAATTAACTATTATTTAACACCTTGTCTTTCCTGGCCCAAGATAAAAACCAATACCGCTACATAATCGAATCAATTAAGAAGGAGATATTATTCTATGTCCAATTTTAATGAACTCGGCTTGAGTAATTACTTGACTCGAGCCATTACTGAAATGGGTTTTGAAGAGACCACCCCCATCCAGGAAAAAACTATACCCCTTGCCTTGGAAGGTAAAGATCTGATAGGCCAGGCTCAAACAGGAACAGGTAAAACTGCGGCTTTTGGCATCCCAATGATAGAACGGTTAGATTCTGAAAGAGACTTTGTAAAAGGATTGGTCCTTACACCAACACGAGAACTAGCCATTCAAGTGGCTGAAGAATTAAATAGAATCGGGCAGTTTAAAGGGATTCGCGCTTTGCCGATCTATGGTGGTCAGGATATAGACCGTCAAATCAGAGCTCTTAAAAACCGTCCCCAAATAGTTGTTGGAACTCCTGGACGTTTAATGGATCACATGAGAAGGAAAACCCTCCGACTCCAGCAAATCCAGATTGTGATACTTGATGAAGCTGATGAAATGCTAAGCATGGGTTTTGTCGAAGATATCGAGAACATTTTACTTGAAGTTCCAACCCAAAGACATACTATGCTTTTCTCGGCAACCATGCCCAAATCCATTCAGGATCTTTCTCAACGTTTCCTTAAAGAGCCTGAATTCATTGGAATTAAAGCCAAAGAAATGACCGTCCCCCTTATAGAGCAGTATTATGTGGAAGTTCAGGAAAAGCACAAGTTCGACGTTCTATGCCGAATATTAGATATTCATTCTCCCGATTTAGCGATTGTCTTTGGCAGGACAAAACGTCGTGTTGATGAACTCTATGAGGCTTTGAGCAAAAGAGGTTACTCTGCAGAAGGTATTCACGGAGATTTAACCCAGGCACGAAGAGATACTGTGATGAGACATTTTAAGGAAGGGATGACCGAGATACTTGTTGCCACTGATGTTGCAGCCCGGGGACTAGACATTAGCGGTGTTACTCATGTTTACAATTTTGATATACCTCAGGATCCTGAAAGCTATGTTCATCGGATTGGGCGAACCGGAAGAGCAGGAAAAGCCGGCCTTGCAGTTACCTTGGTCACACCTCGGGAAATAGGTCATCTCAGACTAATTGAACAGGTAGCTAAGCGAAGGATTATTCGTAAACCATTACCTACCGTTACTGATGCATTAGCCGGTCAGCAACGGATCACCATGGATAAAATTCTAAAAACAGTCGAAGACCCCGATATTATAAAATATCGAGGTATGGCTGAAGAACTCTTAGAATCAAGTGATTCAACTTCCCTCCTCTCCGCTGCTCTCAAACTTTTGACGAAAGAGCCTAATCTGACTCCGATTAGTCTCACAGAAGAATCACCGCTCCGAATTAGACAGCAGCGCAGGGATAGATTTGATCGAGATAGGTTTGATAGGGATAGGTTTGATAGAGATAGGTTTGATCAAGGAGGTTTTCACCGCAAACGAGATCCCAAATTCACCCCTAGAATTTCTAAGCGAAAACCCTGATCATTAGAATTTAATCATCATATACCCTGATAAAATTAAATAACTTGAAAAGCTCATATCAGAACCCCTTTACCATGAAGTAAAGGGGTTCTAAACAGGAAGTACAGATAATCAGATTACAGTCTCCCCTGACTCTTAAGATGTTCTTCCGCAAAATGAACCATTTCTTTAACCATATTACCACCAATTTTTCCACCCAGACGACCTCCGATCCTTCCCGCATCACGGGAAGTAAGATGGCCATTATCACCATCCATATTAAATTGTAGACCTAATTCTTTTGCTACTTGAATCTTGGCTTCTTGTAAATATTGTTGATAATCTTGAGGACTCATTGGATGCATTTAAATCACTCCAAATTTAACTTGATTTTGATGTTATTGTTATTAGTTTTACACAGAGTATATATGTCATACGATGTAAATTCTTCTTACTGAGTTAAATTTTTAAGCTTAGCAACAGTCGGTAAACAAGGAAAAAACTTTGTATTGTCACCACTTTTTAATTTGTTATAATAACACTTACCTACCTCGTTCGAGTAGATTTCTAAGTTTTGATCCTATTATCATTTCGGGAACTCAGGTAACTTTTGGAGTATAACATGCCTTGAATTTCAAGGAAATTAGAAACAAATGTTCCCGGTACCCACCTTGCAAAAGCAGGGTCACGAAACTTGGAGTCTAACGGCAAGGCGGGCTTGCTTAATAAATATCAAAGGACTGTCTATCAAGATTTACGATGATAACAGTCCTTTTTTTGTCGTTACAGTTCAATACTCAACTTCCTCGGGATCACTTTCAAAGCGAGAAACTTTCCATTCGTCTTGGTCACCAAAGTCAGCGATCTTTTCTATCGGTAATTTGATATATTTTCCATAGGCTGTTGCTGCTACTTCTCCATCGCTCAGCAATATTTCTCCCGTTCCTTCGAAAATGCGGCTGGTATCTCTGGTAACCCTCCCCACTACCTTGAGCTCCTGGTCGAGAGGAATAGGCTTTTTATACTGGACATTCAGTTCAACTGTTACTCCCCAGATCCCTTCGTGCTTCATGTTAATAGCTCTGCCAATGGTTTCATCGAGAATTGATGCCGCTACTCCGCCGTGTAATCGGCCCGGATAGCTTTGATGACCTTCCAATGGCTTAAAAATAGCAAATATCTCATTATTGTCCAGTTCATAAAATCCAGCTTTCAGACTAGCCTTATTATTCAATCCGCATACAAAACACATCTTACTGTTATTCTGCTTTTTAAGAACACGATGTTTCATTGCTCATCCTTTCTTTTACATACAGTGTCATTTACTTCTATTATCTGTTATTCTTCGGATCAATTGTCCATTAGCTGTTGTCTTTTCCTGGTTCCAAGCCATTCCGAAAACCTTCGCTAGGCTGACTTATGATTCTCTCAACCGTTCATCAATGAGATATAGTAAATTATCTTGTGTCTTATAAAACAATGGAACCACGAGTATCTTTGGATATCGTTGTCTGATTCTCTTGGCTTCGCTCAGGACAAAATCAATCGCATTTCCTATTTCAAACATCGGTGAGAAGTGCATAAAGTGTTCCTCCGCCCACTCTCTGTCCCAGCCTGCATTCTCTACCAGACCGTTAATAAAGCAATCCTTCTTGGAAAAAAGATTAACCATTCCGCAGTCATTATGTCCGATCAGGGCAATGGCCTTGACCCCTCCAACGGCAATAGCATAAGACACTTTGAACTCACTGTATCTCAAGTTACCTCCGCCACTTCGGATAATATAAGCAAAATTATCGGGTATTCTGAGGTGTTTACGGTTATCCATACACATACCTATTAAGATTTGGGCTTTATCATAGGCTTCGTAAGCACGATTAAGATTATGATATTGCAGTAGGTCTCCGACTGGAGTCCTTACAAGATCAGGGAAGATATCGTCTGTCTTTTCTACTCTTATGAGTCTATCCATTTCTTTCCTCCATTGATGTTATATTGTAAGCACAAATTGGTTTTGTTCATTATATAATAAATTCGTTTTAAAACCAATGTACCATATTATACAGAAAGATTGAGTCGTCTCCATTAAAAGGTACATCAAATAGGACGCGATGCAATGATTGCCTATCATAACAGAAAGCAGAAACTATGAGCGCATTAAAAACATCTTAACAAAAAAATGACAAAAGCCAGGATATCCTGGCTTTTGATTTATTCAAACTGAACAGCAGCCCCAATTGTTCCAGGTCCTGTATGGACGCCGATCACCGGACCGACTTGAGTAAAGATGGATGCCGGAATCTGAAATGCATTCTCCATCGCTTCTTTTAGAAAATGCCCTGCTTCAGTGGCTGCTCCGTGGGCAACCCCTAAACGAACAAATTTCCGGCCTCCGGAGAGTTCCCGGAAAGCTTCTAAAATACTTTTTAAAGCTTTCTCCTGACTTCGTGCTTTAGCATAAGAATGATAAATGCCATCATCTCCGACCCGAATAACCGGTTTTATGTTAAGAAATGATCCCATAATGCTTTGGACTTTACCAATTCTACCGCCTTTTTGCAAGTATTCCAAAGTATTCAATGTAAAGAGCGTCTCAACATTCATTCTTGCTTTGGTAATCTTTTCTATAATATGAACTGAGTCTAAACCATCACGAATGAGCCTGGCCGTTTCCTGGATTATCATCCCCACACCCAGACTGATGGTTTTGGAATCTACGAGATGAATTCTCCCTTTGATCTTTTCCTTAGCCAAGCGAGCAGCATTAAAGGTCCCACTCAGGCCTGAAGAGATATGTATGGATATTATTTCTTGGTATTCTTCAAGTAATCTGCTATAAAGTTTAAAGAACTCTTCAGGAGAAGGTTGGGAGGTCTTCGGCAACTCTGGGGATTTATCTAACCGTTGATAGAATTCTTCACTCGTGACCTCACCGTCATAGAATTCCTCTTCACCAAAAAGCACCTTTAAAGGGATAATATGCGTATGACATTCTTCCTGTAGTTTTTTCGGTAGATCCGCTGTGCTATCAGTAACCAAAGCAATTCTCTTCATACTCTGCCTCACTTTCAAGTCAAAATAATCAAGATATATAATTCAAATTATTATTGCTCCATTAACATGGTATGGTATCAATACTATACCATCTATTTAACATGAGTAAAAGAAAATATCTTCTTTCACTTAATTATTTTAGCCAGAAAAACAAAATGCATAACTCATTTTCTTATCATGAGTCATATGCTATATCAAAGTATTAAAAAACTGTCAAAACATGAGCTATAAATCTTTGTGAAGAAACTGATAACGAGGAAAAGAAGGGTTATAATATGCCTACATACATCATAAAGCCTGGAGAATCCTTATATTTGATTGCCCAACAGTTGGATACCTCTGTCCCAGAATTAAGAAAGCTAAACAATTGGATTGGAGATATCGTGTATCCCAACCAACAGATTATCATTCCTCCTATCTATCTGCCTGAAGGAATATTCGGCCCTGATAGCAGTGGCCCCCCCGTGAGAAAGATCCAACAGGCCTTGACGGCTATCGGCTACGCTGTGGATGTCGACGGGATTTATGGTTGGCAGACTGAAGAAGTGATCTATCATATTCAAATGAAGTATCCTCCTCTCCCTCTCGACGGCATTTATGGACCAGAAACGAGAGAAGTGCTCGAAGAGATGCTAAAGAGCGGATTTCATATTATCCAGAATCCCCAAAGCATCTTGGCATTAGTCAATAAGCATAACGGTTTATCCTATAACTATATACCCAAGGATATGGTTATTCCTGACGTACCTTTTACTATATCGGGTGTATTACCCCAAAAGCAAATGAGGGCAGAAGCAGCAAGAGCCTTAGCAGATCTCATCAATTACGCCAAAAAAGATAATATCACCTTGGCTGCCATCTCTGCTTTTCGTTCTTATCAAAGACAAGCAGAGATTTTTGCAAAGAATTATCGGCGTTCCCCAAAAATTGCCAATGTATTAAGTGCCAGGGCAGGGGAAAGCGAACACCAAACCGGTCTGGGGGTGGATCTGACCGGTCCTTCTGTTGATTACCGATTAACCCAGAGATTCGCAGATACTCCAGAAGGCAGATGGCTCGTAAAGAATGGACCACAGTATGGTTATATTATCCGCTACCCCGAGGGTAAACAATCCATTACCGGTTATGTCTATGAACCATGGCATATTCGTTATGTAGGTAAGAGCGTGGCAAGAAAAATCAGTAATCAGGCTCTGACCCTGGAAGAGTATCTTACTCAAAGTTATTAGCTACAATGTCAATATTCGTTCCATCCCCACTAGCTTTTTAAACGTATTTACTTAACAAGTCTGACACTGTAATAAAACAGTTTATCATAGTTAGTATACGAACACTTCTCTTTTTCTTTGTCTCTTAAACAGGGTTAAGCGTTAACAGGATCAGATGTTTGTATCATACCGTAATTGGGGGAAAGGGCAAGACTAGTGGTTTTAGAGTTATCTTAAGGCCCTAGTTTTTTCGCAGGGGTAACCCGTTATTGGAGAGGCTTGGCTTCATCAATTGACCCTCGATAACCCTTCCTAAGCCTACCTTCAGAAATCTGTTTTTTCAATTCTTCCACGGTGATACCCTTTTTCTCAGCGATCTCTTTGAGTTTAGCTTCATCTAAAGGTTTACGAGGTCCTTTGCGAAACTTACCTTCAGCCATTTGTTTCTTTAATTCTTCTGCCGTAATCCCCTTTTTTCTTGGCGATCTCAGATAATAATAATGCTCATAGATTTATGATTTTTTGTTCACATTTCAGATGCTGAATTATTTATCAAGAGCTATTAAAATAGTTGACCATTTCTGGATCCAAAACCCAACTTGCAGTTGACATTACTGAGTCAAATCTACCTCAAACCAGAACTCTACACCATCTTTCTTGTTTTCAACACCATATCGATTCTGGTGTAATTCTAAAATAGCTCTCACTATCGACAAACCCAAACCAGTTCCGCTATATTCTCTAGTTCTTGCTTGATCAGCCTTATAGAAGCTAGTCCATATCTTATCAAGTAAGTCTTCGGGAATATTGTCTCCAGTGTTGAAAACTCTGACCTGCGCCTTATCTCCATTTCGATCAACTTGAACTCTTATCACCTTACGATAATCACAATGATTGATGGCATTGATAAGATAGTTTATTATCACCTGTTCAATACGCTCACTATCTGCATTCACGTTTAAATCCTTGTCAAATTGAGTCACTAGGCAGATATCTCTTTCTTTTATTAGCAGTTCATTCTTCTTGAGCACGTATTCTACTAACTCTGCCAAATTAAAATCTATCTTATTAATGTGTACATAGCCGGCATCAATCTGGGACAGATCTAAAAGCTGCTTAACTAGTTTATCCATCTTAGCACTTTCATCGATGATAACCTCACAGTAAAAGTCTTTATCCTCTTTGTTCTCGTTAATGTTTACTTTTAGCCCTTCTGCATACCCCTGAATCAAAGCAATGGGGGTCTTTAATTCATGGGAGACACTGGAGATAAATTCTTTGCGCATGTCGTCAATTCGTCTTTCTCTCTCGATGTCTTCCAGCAATTGTTCATTTGCCTGCTTAAGTTCTGTTATCGATTTCTCCAGCTGATCAGAAAGAGAATTGATACTTTGTCCCAATTCTCCGATTTCATCATAACTTTTAACCGCATATTTCTTGCTGAAATCCAATTTTGCCATGCGTTGAGCAATCTCATTAAGCTGCAGGATAGGTTTTGTAAAACGATCTGAAAAGAAAAAAACGATGAATAGACCAATCAATATGGTTAGCAAACCCGTAACTGAAAAAAATTTATTGGCGATGGCTGCACTCTCCTGAATCGCAGCTACCGGTGTACTCAAAAAGATGTAGTCGCCATTACTGAGAACCCCAACCAAGTTGATAAATTCAGTGTTCAGCCTGGGGTCTATGGACTTATCAATGACTGGTTTTTCTTTTTCTGCCTTAAACGCTTTTTTGATAATGGCTCTCTCCTGAATAAAGGGTGCTTGTAAAGGATGCTGTTTACCTGGTCTGATAAAGAAACCTTCTTCTTTAAATGAAGAACTATACTTAATGTTATAAAACGAATCCAGGATGATAATATCAAGGCCTTTGGTCCGTTCCAACTTTTCAAGATCTATCAACAATTCAAAAGGTTTTCCCTGGTAAACCTCATTAACATGCTGATAACTGAGCTTAAGAGTACTTTCTTTATTTAAATAATAATATTTCACTAGGAACTGGCTGTTAAGAAACCATGACATGATGACATAAAAGGTTATTAGTCCGCTTATGGCTAAAAAAAGTTTGAACTTGATAGATGATTTCATCGTTCTACCTCAAAGCGATATCCTAAGCCCCTGACTGTTTGAATAAATGCTCCTTTAAAACCCAGCTTATACCGAAGCCTTTTAATATGAGTATCTACCGTCCTTGTGTCACCGTAATAATCATAGTCCCAAACCGAACTGAGAATCTGTTCTCGGGATACGGCAAGGTTCTGATTATTAATAAAGTATAAAAGCAATTCAAATTCTTTGGGACTTAACTCAATTCTTTCCCCGTCGATACGAACAACACGTCGATTGACATCGACCTCCAACCCTTGTATATTTTTCACCACTATATCTTGATTCTTTGATCTTCTCAGCAAGGCCTGAACTCTGGCAACAAGGATAAGCGGACTGAAAGGTTTAGTGACATACTCATCCGCACCAAGGTCAAATCCAAATAACTCATCAGTTTCTTCCGAACGTGCTGTCAACATGATAATGGGAATATTGGTGTTTTTTCTAATCTCTCTACAGACCGTCCACCCATCCAATACCGGCATCATTACATCAAGAATGACCAGACCGATATGCGAATTGGAATGAAAAGCTTCCAAAGCCTTTTTCCCATCCTCGGCTTCCAGCACGGCATAGCCTTCCTTCTTTAAAAAATCTGCCACCAGTTTTCTCATCCGGGCTTCGTCATCAGCGATCAATATCGTTACACCAGTCAAAATGATTACCTCCCGCCAGGGGTTTGTTCTTAAGCTAATTAATAGTATTACCCTTATTTACCATCATAAAAGAAAGATGCCGCGCCGAAAAGACTTTCTTGCTTAGAAATTAAAAATAGCAAGGACAGTCAGTCTTCAGGATCTACTGGTGATTCTGATCGCACTGACTGTCTTATATCGCCTGGAAAAGTTAAAGAATCTTTCTAATTTAGAGATTCATTGACAAAATGATGTTTTTCAAAGTACCTTGGAGCCTTAGGTTGAATAGTATTGGCGATAGCGTCGGCTTTTTCCTGAGTCAACACTCCGTCATTCACTAACTGCTCAAGGGGCTTAAATTTTTCTGCTTTTAACCTTTCTGAGAAACTTTTTTCAAAAGAGGCGATGACTTGGTCTGCTTCAGCCTGAGTTATCGTGCCTTGATTAACCAGTTCGGTAAGAGAGGTCTTCATCCTGTCGAGGGGTGAAGCAAAAAATATTTTACTTACAGCGTCAGCCTTTTCTTGGGTTAATACTCCGTCAGTAACCATCTGCTCAAACGGATTGACTTTATTTTCGTCATCTTTATTTACGGGCCGATATTTTCCTAAGTACTCATGTACTTTATCTGCCTCTTCCTGAGTTAACGTTCCATTTGTTACAAGATTTGACAAATTAATTTTGGGTTTCATACCTCTAAATACGCCATCGCGCTTAGGATGCAGCACTTGAACTACAGCATCAGCTTTCTCCTGAGTAAGTACTCCATCCTTTGTCATCTGGTCAATCGGGTTTACTCGGACACCGTTATTAGAAGTAGGCTCGAATTTGAGCAAATACTCAAGGACTTTGTCCGCTTCAGCCTGGGTCAGAATTCCAGAAGTGACGAGATTGTTAATTTCTGTCTTAGCCCTTTCCTCAAACTGAGCTTTATCCAAGAACTTGTTTTGCATGAGGGGTGGTTTAGGCCCTCTCCATTTACTTTCTGTCCCCTCGGCAAAGACACTGCCACTGGCGGCAGCAACTGTTCCAAAAATGATGGCCGCAGAAAGACTCAAGACCATTATCCTTTTCTTGTTCACTCGATAATTCTCCTTTCTAAACCTAGAATTTATCTTCTATGTTGATATCCTACCCTATTTATGTGTCAGTTTTGTGAACACATGATTACAAATTAGTGAATAATAAAAAAAAGCATCTGCCCTATAGCTGATGCCAAAACTCCGATTAACTTTCATCCTTATCTTCTAAAGTTTTTTCACCACATTCAGTGTAGCACTTTCTTTCATTACAGGTTACTTCTTTTGATCCACAGTACTTACAGATTCTTCGTCTATCTTCGAAGGATGTTTCTGTTTCATCTCCGCATACCATACATTTGAACTTGCATACATTTTTGGTATAATGACCTCCCCCTACAGAGATTGCTTTACCATCCGTCAGGGCCATGGCTACTTTTTTTCTGGCTTGATCAATGATCAGTTGGAATGTTTGGCGGGATATCTGCATTCTCTCGGCACATTCTTCTTGCGAGAGTTCTTCAATATCTTTCAGTCTCATCGCTTCTAACTCTTCTACTTTAAGCTGTATCTCCTCGGTCTGTCCTAAATACCCGCAGTTGCCTTTGGGACAAGGTAAATAATATCTGTTTTCAGGGATAAATTCAACTCTCCTCCATTTAATCGGTCTCGCCATAATCATCACCACTATCTCTTTGTATTAGATTTACCCTGTTTTTGTGCTTTCCTTGTCGGTTACGCCGACAATTACCACACCGTTTGCTATCATCATCTCTGGTACAGATCGAATAGTAACCACCTTCGATGCGTAGTGTCTTCCCCTCGATTAAACTTAAGGCTATTTTCCTTCTGGCATCATTATATATTCTTTGAACCGTGGATCGGGCTACTTCCATCCTGTTCGCACATTCTTCCTGATCCAGGCCTTCATGATCAATCAAGCGGATAGTCTCAAATTCCTCGATGGACATTACAACCAAACCCTGTTCACTAACATGATTAACAGGAGCGTAAAGATTGTATTCCGGCACTCCACAAACAATTCGAGGCTTGGTTGGTCTAGGCATCCTTTCACCTACTCGAGAATAATTGGTATATTAATAGTATAACACAAAAGGAGTGATCCATTTCACTCCTTCCGCGCATATTATTTAATAACTCAACTTTCCCATCTTATTTGAGACCTAACTCTAGGTGACGACTCTTGAAT
>CAYZDF010000008.1:0-50527 GCA_964477085.1 uncultured Gracilibacteraceae bacterium
AAGGGCGGGTAGTAATGAGCGATATAGTTGCAAAACTTAAAGGCATCGTTGGCGATCAGTATGTTGTTACGGCTGACATGTCTCAATATTTAAGGGGTAATGAGCAACCCGCAGCTGTTGTCTTTCCCGGTTCAACCGAGGATGTATCCGGCATCGTAAAAGCTGCATATGAAGCCAATATCAAAGTTAACGTTGGTGGTAAGGTCGTTGAAACCAAAGGTTTAAAAGGCGGAATTGCCATCGTTATGTCCAGAATGAATCAGATCGAAGAAGTCGATCATGAAAACCTCACCTGCTGGGTTCAGGCTGGTATGAACCATCAGGAACTTGTTGAAAAAATGGCTGAAGAGAAGTTAAACTTCCCTCCGGAGCCTTATGCCGTATCCACCAGCTCCATCGGTGGCTGCTTTAGTATCGGTGATGTTGACAGCAAAGCCTTCAATTATTTGCCTACCAGAACCTTTATTCTGGCATACGAATCAGTTCTACCCACAGGTGAAATTTACAAAGTGGGAACTAAATGCATCAAGTGCGTTTCCGGTTATGACATGATTCACTTCATCGTCGGAAGCCGTGCTACTCTTGGCATTATTACCAAGGTTCTGGTCAAAGTATTACCGTTGCCTCAAGCTACCAGAGCGGTTGTTGCTGATGTTCCATCTCTGACTGCTGCTGCTAAGGCTTTCAAAGCCATTCAGAAGCGTAGAATTTTCCCAACACGCCTGAACGCGGTGAACAAAGCTTTGGGTAATGAAATCATGGCAACAAGTGGCTGCTTAGTCCTGGTCGACATTGAGAGCTTCCCTGTTTCCTCAGCACAATACGCCAAAGAAATCGAAGCTGAACTCAAAATTGTCGGAGCAACCTTTACCAAGATTGTTGAAGACAAGGCTGAGTATGATGAGCTATGGTCAAAATGGCTTAAAACTCGTGAGAAAATTAACCTGGAAGAGAAAACAGTGAAATTCACTGTTGGTCCTGCTAAAGTCGTTAATGCTCTTGGCGGTCTTTCCGGTATTGTCGGCAATATCGACGAGAACCCGGGCGTACTCATTGAAGGCCTGAATGGTAAAATTGCTGTCTTTACCGATCCGGATGCTAATGCAGCTGCGATCAACAAGATGGCTATGTCCTTCGGTGGTAACGTAACTGGTCTCCTTGGAAGCCAGCTCCGTTGCAAAGCTTATAACGACAATGAGATGCTCGAAGAAATCTCCCGTGTTCTTAATTCTGTCCGCAGCCAGTTTGATCCGAAAGGAATCATGGCTCCCGGGATTAAATTATAGGAAACTTGTTTGAAAAGGAGGTTAAAAAATGTCAGGTCATTCAACGCAGACAGTCGGTTCTTCAAAGTTAAGTCAAGCTGCTGTCGCTAAATTACAAAGTATTTGCGGCGAAAAAGATGTCATAACCAGTAAGATTGGTATGTATGCTTATGGATATGACGGCACCATGTTATGGGGTGTACCTGAAGGCATTGTTATGCCTGAAACAACTCAAGAAGTCGTTGAAGTTGTAAACTTCTGCCGTGAGCAGGGTATAACCATTGTTCCCCGTGGAGCTGGAACCAATGAGAGCGGCGGATCCGTTCCCGTTGATGGTTGTATTGTTATGAACTTCAGCCGTATGAAAAAAATCTTAGAGATCGATATCGAAAACTATGTGGCCATTGTTGAGCCAGGAGTTGTAAACTGGGATATTCAAGAAATCCTAGCAAAATACGGCTATTATTATCCACCTGATCCGGCATCATGGAAAGCTTCCACCATGGGCGGTAATCTGGGTGAGTGCTCAGGCGGACCAAAATGCTTTAAATACGGCGTTACTCGTGACTTCATCTATGGCTTAGAAGTCGTTCTCCCAAGCGGCAAGGTTATCTGGGTCGGCGGTAGGGACTTTGCCAGTGAGCCTTTGTATGATATGACCAGAATCATGGTCGGATCTGAAGGTACCATTGGTTTGATTACCAAGATCGCTATCCGAATTCAACCGGTTCCTGAAGCTAAGAAAACCATGCTTGCTATCTATAACACTCCTGAAGATGGTTCTCAGTCTGTTGCTGATATCGTTGCTGCCGGAATTATTCCGACCACATTGGAAATGATGGATAATCTGATTATCAATACGACTGAGGATTTTGTCGGAGCAGGAAATGACCGTACAGCCGGAGCTCTTCTCATCCTTGAAGTTGACGGACATCCTGGCGACCTGGACGATCAAGTTAAAATCATTGGCGAAATCGTCAAGAAAGCTAATGCCAAAGACTTTAAAGTTGCGACATCCGCAGCTGAAGTTGACAAAATTTGGCTCGCTCGTCGTGTAGCTTTCGGATCTGTTGCTCGTGTCAGACCAAACTATGGTGTTAATGATATCACTGTTCCAAGAAGTAAATTCCCACAAGCGATTGCAGGAATTGAAAAAGTTAAGAAAGAATATGGCGTAACCATCGGAACTGTTGCCCACGCCGGTGACGGAAATCTTCATCCGCTTATTCTGTTCGATCAAAGGAACCATGATGAAGTTGAAGCTCTCCATAAAGCAGAAATGGCGCTTTGTAAGATGGCTATTGATCTAGAAGGTACCGTAAGCGGTGAGCACGGAATCGGCCTTCTGAAGAAGCCTCTGCTCTTCCAGGAATTCGGACCTCAAACCATGGATGTATTCAGAAAGATCAAGAGAGCCTTCGACCCAACTAATGAGTTTAACCCTGGCAAACTTGTTGATCTATAAGACAAAACTACAAAAGGCGGCTCATAAGAGTCGCCTTTTATTTATGAAAATCAAGTATCATTCAAAATTTATATAAACTCATTCATATTTTATGTTTTCAGATCAAATAATATCTTAGAAAAAATATCATACACTCATGAGCGCAAGTTACGAGTATGATAGATTTGTTACTATGCAAAAACGAACGAAGTACATCGTTTAGAGTTGGTATTATTTATTGTTTGACATACATTTTAATAACGAGTATAATACACTTTACGTGTTAAGCAAGTTATAATTTTGGGGTATAGCCAAGCGGTAAGGCATCGGACTCTGACTCCGACATTCGGTGGTTCAAATCCATCTACCCCAGCCAATTATCTTGAGCACTGCTTTTATGTTCTTTCAAATGGATATTTGGTTTGAACTTTGGTTTGACATCAAGTACCAGCGAAAAAAGCTTGTATTCTTAATTCAGTTAGGTTATAATTTTATTTGTTTTATCACTTAAATTTATTTTTTGCGGAAGTGGCGGAACTGGCAGACGCACTGGATTTAGGTTCCAGCGTTGAAAGACGTGGGGGTTCAAGTCCCTTCTTCCGCACCATAATTCGTCTAAAAACCCGCTAATCATGCGGGTTTGCGGTTTTTAAAACAGGAAATCCCTGTTTTTTTGATTATCTGGGGAACAAAAATAACAAAAAAAGAGGGGATCATCCCCTCAACGCTGCCACTAACCGTTTGGTTCCTAGCATATTGATGGCCCGTCGTAAATTGTAGGCAAGGAAACAGACCGTTAAGATATAAATTAATAAAAAAGTGTGATATTCTTGATTCTTTGGACGACTTCTGTTAATATTAATTGGTCAATTCTTCAAGATGCTTGAAAGAGGGGAAGCGGAAGTTTCCCCTTTCTCAAATTACCTTTATTTTTTGGGATATGTGCTTAAATTGACCAAATGCTTAATTTAAAGGATTGAATAAAAAATATGATTGAGAAGGTTTGTGCAGATAAGTTTAAGGTTAGAATAGTTTTGGAAATCATTACAAATAATAAATAAATATACAAAAAGGTAATGCTAAATCCAAGGAGGAGCAAACATGACTATCAAAGTGGAGCAAATAGAAAAGAACAAGGTTTCGTTGGAAATCGCCGTCCCAGCTGAAGAGTTTACAGCAGCGATCAATCGTGCCGCCAAAAAAATTGCCGGAGAAATTAACATTCCAGGTTTTCGCAAAGGAAAAGCCCCTCGGCATATAATAGAAAGGTATGTCGGCATTGAATATCTCCAGAACGAAGCGGTTGACCCTGTTCTCGGTCCGGCCTATGCCAATGCAATTGATGAAAGCGGCATTTGGCCCGTATCCAGACCAGAGGTTGAAATGATTCAGGTTGAAGACGGTAAAGACCTTATTTTCAAAGCAATAGTTGAAGTTAAACCTGAAGTAGAATTAGGCCAGTATATGGGTCTTGGCGTGGAAAAGAACTCTGCTGAAGTCACCGAAGAACAAGTGGATCAAGAACTGCAAAGGCGTCAGGATATGCATGCCAAACTTGTTCAGGTCGATGATGGGGAGATCCAGGATAAAGATATCGTAACCATTGATTTTGAAGGATTTTTGGATGGAGTTCCTTTCCCCGGTGGTAAAGGTGAGAATCATGACTTGACCATCGGATCGGGCGCATTTATTCCAGGATTTGAAGAACAGTTGATCGGTGCCCGAAATGATCAAGAGGTTGATGTGAATGTTCGCTTTCCCGATGAATATCATAGTAAAGAGCTTGCAGGAAAAGATGCTCTCTTTAAAGTGAATATCAAAGGGATTAAACGAAAAGAACTCGTACCGCTCGATGATGAGTTTGCTAAAGATGTCAGTGAATTCGATACACTAGCTGAACTCCGCGAAGACATCAAACAGAAGATGATCTCTGCTGCTGAGATGAGAATCAACAATGAATTTCGAGCTGAGATTGTCAAGAAGGCTGTTGATAACGCCAGTGTCGAAATTCCAGAGGGAATGATTCAAAGTCGAATCGATTCCATGATTTCGGACCTTCGTACCAATCTTTCTTACCAGGGTGTTACTTTGGAACAGTATTACAGCTATATTAATTCCAATGAAGAGCAGCTAAGAGAGAACTACAGGGCTCAAGCCATTGAAGGCGTCAAAACCGAACTGGTCTTGGAAGCTATTGCTAAGAAGGAAAGTGTTACTGTTTCTGATGAAGATGTTGAAAAAGAAATGGAAAAACTATCGCAGCAATATGGCCGTAAAGTGGAAGAACTCAAGATGGCTCTAGAAGCGCGTGGAGAGTTGGAATGGTTCAAAATTGGTATAGTATCTGACCGCACCATTGATTTATTGGTAGAAAATAATGACACTAAAAAGAAGGAACCTGGGGAAGAAACGGAGAATACCGATACAGGAAAAAAATAATAATGTGCCAAACATAATTTGAGAAAAGTCCATGTAAAGGGGTGAGCATATGGCAAAATTCAATGACGACAAGAACCAGCTTAAGTGTTCTTTTTGCGGCAAGACACAGGAACAAGTCAAGAAACTCGTGGCAGGTCCTGGTGTTTACATCTGTGATGAGTGCATTGAGCTGTGCAATGAGATAATTGAAGAAGAGCTTCAAGATGATGTCGGGTCAGAGATCGGCGAAATCCCTAAGCCCAAAGAGATACGAAGTATCTTAGATCAATATGTCGTTGGCCAGGATGAAGCCAAGAAAGCCCTGTCAGTTGCCGTCTACAATCACTATAAGCGTATAAGCCTCGGCATGAAGATCGATGATGTAGAGCTTCAGAAATCCAATATCGTCATGCTCGGACCAACTGGATCAGGAAAAACGCTTCTAGCTTCCACCCTTGCTAAAGTTCTAAATGTACCTTTTGCAATTGCTGATGCGACATCGTTAACTGAAGCTGGTTATGTTGGAGAAGATGTGGAGAACATTCTCCTTAAACTAATACAGGCTGCGGATTACGATATCGAGAAAGCCGAAAGAGGTATTATCTATATTGATGAGATCGATAAGATCGCACGCAAATCAGAAAATCCATCCATTACCAGGGATGTATCAGGTGAAGGTGTTCAACAGGCTCTTTTGAAAATCTTAGAAGGAACAGTGGCGAGTGTACCTCCTCAAGGCGGAAGAAAGCATCCGCACCAGGAGTTTATCCAGTTGGACACGACCAATATTCTGTTCATTGTCGGCGGAGCTTTCGATGGTATCGATAAAATCATCCAAAACCGTGTAGGCAAAAAGGTGATGGGTTTTGGAGCGGAAATCCAGAAAAAGAGCGAAAAGAATGTGGGTGAGATCTTAAGACAGATCCTTCCTACTGACTTGCTGAAATTTGGTCTGATTCCAGAGTTCGTTGGAAGACTACCAGTGATCGTGACCTTAGACGCTCTTGATCATGAGGCATTGGTTAATATTCTGACCCAGCCCAAGAATGCCCTTGTTAAACAGTATGAGAAATTACTGGAGATGGATGGCGTAGCTCTCGAGTTCAAAGAAGATGCCCTAAAAGCTATCGCTGAAGAGGCTATTCGTCGGAATACCGGTGCAAGGGGACTGAGGGCGATTATGGAAGATACGATGATGAATGTCATGTATGATCTTCCGACCCGAACCGATGTCACCAAGTGCATCGTGACTAAAGATACCATTCTTAAGCGTATCGAGCCTGAGCTGGTTACGAATGAGGAGAAGGTTAAGAAGGAAGAGTCGGCGTAAGGTTGATTTATGTCACTTGAATGTTAATTAGGATTCAGGGAGTCTGCTCGAAAGAGTGGGCTCCTTTTTCATTTTAGGTTGTAAGGAAACGAGAAACAGCTTCATCAAATAGAGAAGCTGTTTAGCTATATATTGATATATATTCATATAATCATATATATGTATATTGCAGGTAGTGATTGTAATATCAGAAAACTAGTCTTCCGATTCTGCTTCGTTTTCTTGCAATGCTGCTTTCTTGGGTTACGAACGCTTTCGCGTAAGAGGTACTCGATATGAGCGTTAACGCTGCGGAACTCGTCTGCTGCCCAGCCTTCAATAATTTCAAATAGTCTCGGATCAATACGTAAAGGGAAGTTCTTTTTTGCTGTCATTCCTGTTTCTGTCCTTGAAACTAGTCCTGATTAATACAGGGTGCCTGTATTAAGAACCGGTTGAGCTGAGCGATCCGAGACAATGGCGACGAGAAGGTTATTGATCATAGCGACTTTTCGTTCATCATCGAGTTCTACAGTTTGGCTGTTTTCTAATTGTTCGATGGCCATTTGTGCCATACCGACAGCACCTTCCACGATTTTCTGCCTGGCAGCCATTATTCTATTCGCTGTGGTTATCTTCTTATCTTAGATAAAGGTGTTGAAAAAATGACGTATAACCTCAGCTCCTCCGATCAAAGCACCCAAGCCGCTTCCAAGGTTAGCCAGTACGACGACGAGCAGGGTATGTGTCACCTTGTTACGCCAGAAACCTTTGATGGAGTAGATATCTTCCGCGATGTTTTCGAAATCCTGGACATTGGGTTTTCTTATATAAGCTTCCGTGAGCCCGGCAAACCAACCGGCAGCAAGAAGCGGACTTAAAGAACTGATCGGCGAAACAATGAAAGCAACGAGCACAGATAGTGGGTGCCCGAACGCAATCATCGTGCCAAGTGCAGAAAGTGTGCCATTCCAAATAATCCAGCTGACAATCTGATCGATGCCAGCTGCTTTATCTGCGGAGAAAGTAGAAGCGATGATAACCAGGATGATGACAGGGATCGACCAGGCAATAATTTTAGTGTGCTGGGATTTGGGCTTAAGCTTTTTAAGCTCATCTAAGTCATGCTCTTTAAACACTTCTTCTTTGATACCCGGAACGTGACCGGCTCCAAGCACGGCTACGATTTTTTGCCCCGGAGCTTCTTTTATTTTTTGGGCCAGATATTGATCCCGTTCGTCAATCAGGATGGATTTAAATTGGGGGAAGGAATTGGACAGTTCGTTTAACGTGGATGTCAGCATGTCCTGTGATTTCATCTGTTCCATCTCTTCTTCACTGATATCCTCATCCAGTAAGAGGCTAAAAATCAGCTGAAAGAATAACTTGAATTTGCCGAAAAATCCCACACCTCGCCAAAGTCGCATCATGGTGGTCTGAATATCCCTGTCAGCCAGACAGAGCGTGGCACCCAACTCCTTAGCGGAATTAATCCCTTGGATCATCTCCTGCCCGGGTTGAAGGCCGTATTGACGAGCTAACCTCTTCTGGTAAGATGACAAGACCAGGTTGATAAGGAGCATCACAGCTTTACCTTGCTTGATGATACTAAATATATCCGTATTCTTCCATTTGTCGGATTCCATGATGGTCTTGTAACGGGATTCGCATAGCTCAACACAGACGGCATCCGGTTTCTCATCCTCAATTACTGCCTTAACTTCATCCACGCTCTGTTTGGAGACATGAGCGGTTCCGATAAGGATAATCTCTTTATCATCGAGAGATATTCGATGGACATTATTCTGAGTCATCAAATCACTTCCTAGTAAAACTTTTTGTAAAAGATTTATTGAAAAACATTCAAAGAAAACATTCAAAGAAAACATTCAAAACTAAATATGACACATAACAATAATAATATCATATTTATTAATTTTTGTATTCTTTTTACAGCGTGAATAGGAATACTAACGCAGATGCATACTCAGTTAGGTAAAGATTTTTTTATCATGTTCCCCTCTCTTATTTTTAGTAAACTGGCTTAATTTTGGTGCTACATACGTTGACCTCAAACTTTATTTGAGGCAGTTCTAATAAACAAAATAATGTTTTGAATTTCCTATTACGGTAAATACTAGATAGTGAAATCTTTGCAGGAGGTACCCGAATGGAAAATCTGAGTGGGCTGTTGGTAGTCGTTCAGCTCGTTTTTGTATTTGTGATCGGCATGTATTTTTGGACCATGCTTCGTCAGCAGTATACCAGCAAGAATGCGGTACAGAAGGAGTCTCAGAAACAAAAAGAGAAGCTGGATAGGATGCGGAAGATTTCACTGACCATTCCGCTTTCGGAGAAGACCAGACCGACTAATCTCTCTGAAATTATCGGGCAGAAAGAAGGTATCAAAGCTCTGCGCGCAGCTTTATGCGGACCCAACCCCCAGCATGTCCTTCTCTATGGACCACCGGGGGTGGGAAAGACTGCTGCCGCCAGACTTGTCCTCAATGATGCTCAGAAAAACACAGCCTCGCCATTTAAGTCTGATTCCCAATTTATCGAAATTGATGGTGCGACAGCCAGGTTTGATGAAAGAGGGATAGCTGATCCCTTGATCGGTTCAGTCCATGACCCCATTTATCAGGGGGCAGGGGCGATGGGTATGGCTGGTATTCCACAGCCTAAGATGGGGGCGGTGACCAAAGCTCATGGGGGAGTATTGTTCATCGATGAAGTGGGTGAACTTCATCCCATCCAGATCAATAAACTCTTGAAAGTATTGGAAGACCGAAAAGTCATTTTGGAAAGTGCCTATTATAGTTCAGAAGATAGTAATATCCCTGAACACATTCATGATATCTTCCAAAATGGCCTGCCCGCTGACTTCAGGATGATTGGGGCGACGACCCGAAGTCCGGAAGAGATTCCGCCTGCTGTGCGTTCCCGCTGTATGGAGATTTTTTTCCGATCGTTACAGCCTGAGGAGATCGCTAAGATCGCATTAAATGCAGCGGAAAAAGTTAATATGGGTATTACTGAAAGCGCCCTGGAAGTCATCAAGAAATATGCAACCAATGGCCGTGAAGCTGTCAATATTATACAGCTGGCAGCTGGCGTAGCTCAAAATGAAGGACATACAGCTATCGACGAAGAGATTATCGAGTGGGTTGTCACAACCGGGCAATATGCACCGAGACCGGAGAAGAAAATTCCGCCCATTCCTCAAGTCGGTGTCGTTAATGGCCTTGCCGTATACGGAGCGAACCTGGGAATGCTCCTGGAAATGGAAGTAACGGCATACCTGGCGCATCATCGCAAGGGTGAATTGTATGTTACAGGGATTGTTGAAGAAGAAGAGACCGGACATGGGGGCAAAAAAATCAGACGTAAAAGCATGGCCCGTTCTTCTCTGGAGAATGTCTTAACCGTCCTACGCAGGGAACTCAAAATAGAACATCGGCATTATGATATTCATGTCAATTTCCCGGGGGGTATCCCTCTGGATGGACCGTCAGCCGGTATCGCCATGGCAACTGCCGTATATTCAGCGATCAAAAGGTGCAAAGTGGATAACACCGTAGCCATGACTGGAGAATTATCCATTCGCGGGAAGGTCAAACCAGTTGGCGGGGTTTCAGCAAAGGTTGAAGCAGCTATCCAGGCTGGATGTAAGAAAGTATTTATTCCAAAGGAAAATTGGCAGGCACGTTTTGCTCATATGGATGAAGAGGTTGAGATTATCCCAGTCGATACGCTTGAAGAGGTGCTTAATGCCGTTTTGTTAGAACCAGACGTAAAAGTAGAAACTGTCGAAGTTAACCTGACAGAAAAAGGCCCATCCCTGCATAAAGTGTTAAATAGAATCAAACTTCCTGTTTCAAATTTGCCTGAACAAGGTAAAACGTGTTAAAATATACCACTGACAAGTCTTTTGAGGGGAGATATACAATAATGAATCAACGAGAAATACCGATCCTTCCACTTAGAGGAATCCTTGTCTTTCCATACATGGTCATACACTTGGATGTTGGCAGGGAACGATCTATGGCCGCTATTGAGGAAGCGATGCTTAAGGATCGCCAAATCCTCCTTTTATCTCAAAAAGAGATGGAAATCGATAGTCCGTCGACAGATGATCTTTATACCGTTGGTACCATCGCGGATATTAAACAGCTTCTGCGTCTTCCTGGAGGAACTCTGAGAGTTCTAGTGGAAGGGATTTGCAGGGGTAAAGTAGAAGAATTTTTGGCTGAAGAGCCCTATTTTAAGGCTAGAGTATTAAGAATAATCGGCAATGACCGCGTGACACCGGATATCGAAAATATGATTCGGAGTCTCTCCCATCAGTTTGAAGAATATGCTCGTCTGGGTAAGAAAGTCTCCCCTGAAACCATTGGCACCGTCTTATCTGTGAAGGAACCAGGTAGAATGGCTGATTTAATCGCTTCTCACCTAAACCTTAAGATTGAAGACAAACAAGCTGTCCTTGATGCCATAGATCTCAGTGAGAGACTGGAGAAACTGACTGAACTCATCATGCGTGAGATCGAGATTCTGGAGTTAGAAAGACGCATTGGCCTGAGAGTACGGAAGCAGATGGAAAAAGCTCAGAAAGAGTACTATCTGCGCGAACAGATGAAGGCCATTCAAAAAGAATTAGGCGATAGAGATGAGAAACAAGCTGAAATACAAGAATATAAAGAAAAAATAGAAAAAGCCAAACTCACTAAGGAAGCCGAAGAAAGAGCCTTAAAAGAGCTTGACCGTCTGGATAAGATGCCACCGGCATCGGCTGAAGGAACGGTCGTGAGGACTTACATCGACTGGATTCTTGCCCTTCCATGGGCGAAGACCAGTAAAGATAAAATTGATCTGCACAAAGCAGAGCGGATCCTGGAAGAAGATCATTATGGTTTAGAGAAGATAAAAGAGAGAATCATCGAATTTCTTTCCATTCGAAAACTAGCCTCTAGTATGCGCAGTCCTATCCTATGTTTCATCGGTCCTCCCGGAGTTGGTAAAACATCACTGGCTAAATCTATCGCTCGCTCTGTGGATCGCCAATTCGTAAGAATGTCACTTGGTGGTGTTAGGGATGAAGCTGAGATCAGAGGACATCGCAGGACTTACATAGGAGCACTCCCAGGCAGAGTCATCCAAGGCATTCGTAAGGCGGGGACGAGGAATCCTGTCTTCCTCTTTGATGAGATCGATAAAATGTCTTCCGACTTTAGGGGAGACCCGGCATCAGCTTTGTTAGAAGTCCTTGATCCCGAACAAAACCATTACTTCTCGGATCATTATTTGGAGATACCTTTTGATTTGTCCAAGGTCATGTTTATCATGACAGCCAATTATTATGAGAATATTCCACGTCCTTTACTCGACCGCATGGAAGTCATTCACCTGAGCGGTTATACGGAGGATGAAAAGGTCAATATTGCTATAAGGCATCTTGTTCCTAAACAGATGAAGGCGCACGGACTTACCGAAGAACAGGTTAAATTCGATAAAGAGGGTGTCCTTAAAGTGGTAAGGGGCTATACCCGAGAGTCTGGAGTCCGGAATTTGGAACGAGAAATAGCCAACGTTCTTCGTAAAGTGGCGGTTAAGATTGTTAAAGGTGAGTGGGAGCCTAAAACTTTGATGGGTGAAGATGTCGAGAATCTCCTCGGTGCTCCGCGCTTTTATTACGAGACGGTTAGTATTGACCCGGAGATAGGAGCCGCTGTGGGCTTAGCATATACGGAGGTTGGCGGAGATGTCCTGACTATTGAGGTAACCCCTCTGACAGGAAAAGGCCGACTCACCCTAACCGGTAAATTGGGCGATGTGATGAAAGAATCTGCCCAGGCCGGACTGACTTTTGTTCGTTCCCATGCCGAAGATCTGGGGATTCCACGAGATTTTTATGATCAAGTTGACCTTCATATCCACGTGCCCGAGGGAGCAGTTCCTAAAGATGGACCGTCAGCGGGAATAACCATGGCCACAGCAATGGCTTCGGCCCTATCAGCAAGAGGTGTCCGACAAGATGTTGCCATGACAGGTGAGATTACCTTAAGGGGTAATGTACTCCCGATCGGTGGCGTCAAAGAAAAAGTATTAGCCGCACATCGGGCTGGTATCAAAACCGTGATATTGCCAGATAAGAATCGCAAAGACCTGGAAGAGATACCTGAAGATATCAGAAAAGAACTGGATTTCCGATTCGTCAAAAGGATGGAGGAAGTCATCGATATCGCTCTTCTTCCAGTCTCAGAATCGGATAAGTTTTTACCAAGAGTCCCCCTATATACTGAATTTCAGCCAACACCAGAGAGTAGGCCCCTTTAACGGGTGAAGCCAGTATAGCCTTAAGAAGGAATAAGGCTGTTCAATAGCACTAGCGCATTGAACAGCCTTCATTTATTATAGGTGCAATTAGTTGGCAAAAGAGATTAAGTTTTAGTACAATAATAGCTGATGTTTAAATCTATATTTTTAGAATATCCCAAAATATATCATATGCAATCAAAATGAATGAGGTGACAAAATTGATCTTCCGCAAGGCAGAGTATTTGATCTCTGCGGTAAAACCCGAACAGTACCCCGAAGCGAATCGCCCTGAACTGGCTGTTTCCGGTCGATCGAATGTTGGGAAGTCTTCATTGATCAATAAATTTGTCAATCGCAAAGGCTTGGCCAAAGTAGGCAGGACACCAGGCAAAACCCAAACCATCAACTTTTTTAATATGAATGATGAATGGTATCTGGTAGACCTTCCGGGATATGGCTACGCCAAAGTCTCCCAGCAGATGAGAGCTCAGTGGGGAAAGATGATGCAAACTTATTTTAAGAAAAGAGAGAACCTGAGAGGCGTCATCCAACTCGTTGATATCCGGCATAAGCCCACGGAAGATGATCAGATGATGGTCAATATGCTCTGGGAAAACGAGATACCCGCCCTGGTGGTAGCCACAAAGGCTGATAAGATCTCCAGAGGACAACGTCCCAAGTATCTCAAGATCATCGCTGACACACTGGAGATTCAGGATTGGAAATCCATCATCCCTTTCTCATCTGAGGATGGGACAGGTCTTGAGGAGTTGCACGAGGCAGTTGGGCATATCATATACGGTGATCTCCAGGTAGAAGTCGACGAAGTCGTGGAAAACAATCTGAAAGATGATAGGACTCACAAGGAGAGAGAAAACATTACTAGGAATCGGAGTGACAAGGTATGAGCACACCTGATGAAAATCTACAGATTAAGGACCTGATGAGTCAGGTTTTTCCCGGATACAAAGAATTTAAAGTCGATTCGGTAACACCTTCTATTACCGGTGTAGAACCCCTGGTATCGTTTATGGTGGTCTGTAATGATGAGTCATCACATGATTTCCTGCAAACGGATGAGATTTCCGTTGAAGTTATTCCAAGCGTTGACGATCAGAATCAGGATCTTCATTTAAGACTGGAATTTACGTTTCCATTATTCAGCTTGCAGTTTTTTACAAAAGTCGATGCAGATAACCCCCGTAGGGGAGAATTTGCCCGAGTTCTTACGCAAGTCGAGTATTTCGTTATCTGGGTGGTGGATAAGGACAAGGAGTTGCTTAAAGTACTTAAAGTCAGCTGGGATCGTAAGCAGAATAAAGAAATTCTTCAAAAAGTTATCGATTAAGATAATAATCGCAGAGGTTCCCGCTTATACTTATTTAAGAGTAATTGTAGGGGAGAGAGAATGAAAGATATTATTTTCCTGATATTCAGCTTAGGGATCATCCTTCTGGGAGCAGAAATCTTTACCAATGGTGTGGAGTGGCTTGGAAAAAGGCTAAGGCTTGGAGAAGGTGCCGTCGGAAGCATCCTTGCGGCAGTGGGGACAGCCCTTCCGGAAACAATGATCCCGATTATCGCTATTCTGTCCAACAACGGGGCGGCAGGGCATGATGTGGGAATCGGTGCCATACTCGGTGCACCTTTCATGCTTGGGACCTTGGCTCTCTTTGTGGTGGGTATATCTGTACTGCTCTTTCGGCGTTCCAACCGACCTATGTATATCAATCACCAAGTATTGACGCGTGATTTGAAGTTTTTTCTGGGTGTTTATTTCCTGGCGATTATCGCTTCATTTTTACCTTCCCACACCCTCAAACTTTTAGTGGTCATCATCCTTTTAGGGGCTTACATCACTTATGTCTTTAATACCATTCGGTCCAGTCACGGGGAAGTTGATTTGAATGATGAATTACCTCCCTGTTATTTTTCACGGCGGTGTAAAGAACCTCGTATTATCATTATTCTAGGTCAAATTATGGTTGCTTTACTCATTATCGTTGCCGGAGCAGAGATTTTCGTAAGCTCTGTTCAAAAGGTGGCCTCTGCAGTCGGTATACCTGTATTGGTGCTGGCTCTGATCATAACACCCGTTGCCACAGAGTTACCGGAAAAATTCAACAGTGTCATCTGGGTTCGCAGAGGCAAAGATACCTTAGCGATGGGAAACATTACGGGGGCTATGGTATTCCAGAGTTCCGTCATACCTGCTTTGGGAATAGCCCTCACCCCCTGGGAACTAGAACCCCTGGCTTTAGTCAGTGCTCTTCTTGCACTTGCTTCGGCTTCTCTCCAGTACGTTTTCCTTATCAAGAGAAAAACAATTTTCCCAGCAGGTCTCCTTTTGGGAGGAGTATTTTATGCCATCTTCATTGGCGTCATCGTCGCTTGGAGTTAATTACCAGGATTTAATAATATGTTGAGAACTCCACTTATTCCCAAGCCCTGAAAAATATTATTCTCGAAAGTGTCATTGAAAAGAAGAATAAAAAAAGTTGGACAAATCTAGAAAAAGAAGAATAAACCTTAGTCCATCATCCATATACATATAGAAAAAACAAGGGGAATGGGGTGATTGTGAAATGGGTACAAGCATTCTCAAGGGCATCACCACCGGTCTGCTGGTAACGGTACTTACTCTTCTTGCAGTTCTGGGGACCACACTGGCTGGAATCGATAAGACCATCATTTCATATATTGTTGACTTCGGTCTTCTCTTAAGTTGTCTGGCAGCAGGATACAGAGCAAGTCGGAACTCAGGGAGAATCTTACCGTCAGGGCTGGCTTCGGGAGGATATGCTATTGTAGGTGTATTGCTTTTGGCTCTTTATTTTCCGATAGATACTCTTGGAGCAGTTAAGATTATATCTGAAGGAACTGGATTAGGTCTGTTAGCAGGCGTCTTAGGAGCAGGGATTCTTAGTTCTGGTCCCGATTTCTATGACTATATGGACGTTCCCGATTATTCCAAAAGGGAAAACTACTATGACCGGAAAAACACCTATGAGCTGATGCGCGATGATCCCTGGGATAAAAATAGACCGGCGTCAATCCATCGTCGGTATTCAGATATTTCCAAGTCTGTCATCGATATGACACCGTACCCCAACAGCCAAGAACCATACCAAAAGGATCATGAGTCAGAAAGAGCCAAAATATATGAAATATGCAGTCCTCAAAAAGCACGTACTGAAAAGATGGAAGAAGATGATGCTTTTAACTGGTGGAGAGTCGAGGCTCAGAGACAATTGAAAAGCAGATAGATCCTGATCTTAGACAAAAGACTGCTAATCGGTATATGCATATTAAGCGAACCCAATACAAGGTAGAATAGTATCAATAAAATCGAAGGACTGAATACTCTCTCGCAGGGGATTCAGTCTTTTTATTTGCCTGTGGTGATGTTTATTATTGAAGAAGTACCAGTAAAAATAAGGATTTGGGAATATGATATAGATTTCGTAACAATAATAATAAGGTCTAGAGAAAATGATCTGATTAAAGGAAGAGTCATGACAAAGAAGGAAAAATACATCCTATTTTTTTTACTGGTATTCCTGGTGGTTATCAGACTTTACCATCTTCATGTTCCTCCCTTGGAAATCGAAGAATGTTGGCGCCAGGCTGATACCGAATCCATGGCCTGGAATTTTGTTCAATATGATTTTAATCCGTTACATCCCAATCTTAATTATGATGGTCCTTTTCCCAATATCCCAGCCCTGGAGATCCAGGTTACGACGTTTATTATTGCTATCTTATACAAGGTCTTTGGGCATCACTATCTGTTAGCGCGGATTGTACCCCTGACATTCTTCTTGTTATCGGGGATTTTCCTCTACTTATTTGCAAGGATTCATTTGGGGTGGAAAGGTGCGGCCTGGGGTCTGTTTATTTATGCCATTCTTCCCATCAATGTCTATTACTCCAGAGCGATTATGCCGGAATCTGCTGCCCTGATGTTTTCGATAGGCGGGCTTTACTATTTTAACTGTTGGGCATCGGAGCAGGATGACAAGCGGGAGAGAAGGAAATGGAAGTTAGCCCTTAGTTCTTTGTTTTTGGCTACAGCTATCATGATTAAGCCCCCGGTGATTTTTATTGCTCTGCCGATGTTCTATCTTTGTTATCGGTATTTTAATTGGTCATGGCTTAAGCTTCCCGAGCTCTGGGGATACGCCCTCGTAACCTTATCCCTTCCGGCAATCTATTATTATTACAGCGCCCATATTGCTGATTATAAATTTACGGTAGGAATTACGCGTAACATCATTTTTAAAAAAGCCCTAACTGCATTTTTCAGTCCTGAAGCTATTCAGTTCTACGCACATAACATTCCCCGGACAATTGGAGTAATCGCCATACTCTTAGTAATCATCGGGTTATTCGCTTTTCGCAAGAAACAAGCCGTTATTTATATTTGGTTTAGCGCGATGCTGCTCGAAGTTATATTCATTGTCAGTCCCATCAGGGCAACCTACTACCTGATATTTTTCGCAGCACCCTGTGCACTTCTGATCGGCAACCTGCTTCATCGAATTACAACGGGGCCAATTGGTAAACTTATCGCTTCTATACTGGTTGCAGCTATGGTTTTAAATACCTACGAGTACGTTCAGCCCATGTTTAAGATCAACCCGATCATGCAGAACCAAGTTAGGGTGGTTCAGGAGTTAACCACAAGGGAAGATTTACTCGTGGTCGGCTCTTTTGATCCCTGCCTCTTAAGCTTGTCTGATCGGAGGGGCTGGCGTTACAATCTTAGAATTTATCCTGATACGCCAAAGGATCCCATGGAAGAACTGAATTATTATATTGAGAGAGGGGCCAAATATTTTGTCCCGATTCAGGGAAAGGTATATGGAGACGATGGAGATAAACTCCTAAAGCAAATTGAGGGCAAGTACTCTAAAATCGAACTTCTTTCGGGGTATCCCATCTATTTATTACACTAGAAAGATGATGACAGTAGAAAGAGGTTTATAAAGAATGAAGGTACTGGTAGGTTTGCCAGCTTATAATGAAGAGACGGGTATCGTAAACGTTCTCAGAAATATTGCACGTTATCGTCAGGTTAGTCAGTATTCCATTGAAATACTCGTTGTTAATGACGGAAGTACAGATAATACGACTCAGAAAGTAAAAAATATGGCTCAAGATGACGGATTCATCACCCTGATCGAACATAACGGAAACAAAGGGTTGGGAGAAGCTGTTAAAACCATCCTTCGCTATGCCCTGGACAACCTGGAAGATGACGATATCCTGGTGACGATGGACTCTGACAATACACATAGTCCCTTATTGATTGAAAGCATGATCTCTAAGTTGACCAGCCATGATCTCGATCTGGTTGTCGCTTCTCGCTTTACCGACGGTGGCTGCGAGTTAGGACTCAAAGCCATCCGGAAGCTCTATAGCCGGGGAGCAATGTGTTTCTTTAAACTGTTTTTCCCCATTAAAAATCTCAATGACTATTCATCAGGTTTCCGGGCTTATCGAGTATCAACCATCCGGACAGCTCAAAGGAGATGGAGAGAACTGATTACAACCAATGGATTCGATTGCATGGCGGAGATCGCCGCGAAGTTCAGCAGGATGGGGATTAAGGCTGGGGAAGTACCCCTCATCCTGAACTATAAGTTAAAAGATGGGGCCAGCAAGATGAAGGTTGCAAGGACGGTAAAAGGTTACTTCTCCTTGCTGGCTAAAGTGAGGTAATGATGGTTTATATTCTGGCCATTGTCTCCATCCTGTTAGGTGCAGTAGGTCAATTCACCCTTAAGCTGGCGGCTGGTGAATTGAATACAGGTAATGGTATCTGGAGCTTAGGCTTATCCATGTTGAGCCTGAAAATGATGCTTGCGGTTACCTGTTTTGTGACGAGTATGCTTATGTGGATATTCGTTTTGAAAAAGATGGAATTAAGTATTGCATATCCGATGGTGAGCCTCGGTTATGTCTTTGTCATGCTGCTCTCTTTTTACTTTTTGCATGAGAATATTTATCTGACAAAGGTTCTTGGGACTGGGTTGATCGTTTCCGGAGTTATTGTGTTAAATATTAAGTAGAGAGGTCAAGATTTCAAAATCAATTCAACTCAAAAATGATAGATAACAATTAGATTATTTTTCTATTTTGACATTTACAGGAAGGGTAAGTATAATATTTGGGAATAGATGAATTATGAACCCGAAGATTGTAAGGAATGGTAAAACGGTCGTACAGAGAGAAAACTACCTTCAGATTCCTGGAAGCAAATCCTAAATGCAGGTGTAGAGGGGCTGTGAGGTTTTCCGAATACGCTGCCAGGGTCGTACAGGAGGGGCAGGGGGGAAACAAGCTCCAAGCTTGGCGGAGTACTTCCTGACGGGTTTGCCCGTTACAGCAGAATGAGAGCCCAATATCCTGTCCTGGTACTGGTATTGGGGAATAAAGGTGGTACCGCGAGTCTTTCGTCCTTTGGGAAGAAAGATTTTTTCTTTATTTCTTGTAATGCGAAAGGAGCTTTTATATGTCTGAAGAGCAGCAAATGGCCAAAGTCTATGACCCCAGTGAGGTTGAAGAAAAATGGTATCGTTATTGGGAGGAAAATGGCTTTTTCACCCCAAAGGTAGAAGCTGATAAAGAACCCTTCAGTATCGTCATGCCTCCTCCGAATGTCACCGGTTCCCTGCACTTGGGTCATGCTATGGATAATACCCTTCAGGATATCTTGACCCGTTATAAACGTATGCAGGGATACAATACCCTGTGGCTTCCAGGAACGGATCATGCCGGGATTGCCACTCAAGCCAGGGTCGAAGAGCAGTTGGCTCAGGAAGGTACGAACCGCCATGCCCTCGGTCGGGAAAAGTTCCTGGAGAGAGTATGGGCCTGGAAAGAAGAATACGGCGGAACCATTACCCGTCAGCTCAGAAAGCTTGGTGCTTCCTGCGACTGGTCCAGGGAGAGGTTTACCATGGATGAGGGCTGCTCTCAGGCTGTAAGAGAAGTGTTTGTCAAGCTTTACGAAAAGGGTTTGATCTACCGAGGCAACTATATTGTCAACTGGTGCTCGAAGTGCCATACCACTATCTCCGATATTGAAGTGGAGCATAACGAAAGAGAAGGAAATCTCTGGTATATCCGTTATCCGGCAAAGGATGGCGGTCAGGGAGTGGTCGTTGCCACGACCCGTCCGGAAACCATGCTGGGAGATGTTGCGGTCGCTGTGCACCCGGAAGATGAAAAATATAATTCACTTATCGGTAAGACGGTCGTTCTGCCGTTGATGAACCGGGAGATCCCCGTTATTGCTGATGAATATGTAGATAAGGAATTTGGTACAGGGGCAGTTAAGATCACCCCTGCTCACGATCCGAATGACTTCGAGATGGGCCTGCGTCATCAGCTGGAGCAGATTAATATCATGAACCGTGACGCAACTATCAATGAAAACGGCGGAAAATATGTCGGGATGGACCGCTACGATGCCCGTAAACAAATTGTTAAAGATCTCGAAGAACTTGGGCTTCTGGTTAAAATTGATCAGCACACCCATGCTGTGGGAGAATGCTACCGCTGCTCCACCGTTGTCGAGCCTAGAGTAAGCAAACAGTGGTTCGTCAAGATGAAGCCGTTAGCTGAACCTGCCATCAAAGTCGTTCAGGACGGTGACCTGCAATTTGTACCGGAGCGTTTTGCTAAGATCTATATCGGTTGGCTGGAAAATATCCGAGACTGGTGTATTTCCCGCCAACTCTGGTGGGGACATCGAATCCCTGTATGGTATTGTCGGGATTGCGGTGCGGAGATCTGTGCCAAACAAGATCCGACCTCATGTCCGAAGTGCAATAGCACTCATCTGGAACAAGATCCGGATGTATTGGATACTTGGTTTTCATCGGCACTCTGGCCTTTCTCGACCATGGGCTGGCCGGAAGATACGGCTGAACTCAAGCAGTTCTATCCCACTAGTGTCCTGGTAACCGGTCGCGATATCATTTTCTTCTGGGTAGCCCGTATGATCTTCATGGGTCTTGAATTCCAGAAAGAAGTTCCTTTCCATAAAGTTATGATCCATGGGCTGGTCCTTGATTCCCAAGGCCGTAAGATGAGTAAGTCCCTTGGCAACGGTGTCGATCCCATTGAAGTCATCAATCAATACGGTGCAGATACCTTGAGGTTTATGCTGATAACGGGCAATACTCCGGGTAATGACCTGAGGTTCCATTTTGAAAGACTGGAAGCAACCCGCAACTTCCTGAATAAGATCTGGAATGCATCGCGTTTTGTTATGATGAACCTGGAAGATTTTGAAGGGATGTCGCGCGCAGAGCTGACCCTGGCAGATAAATGGATCTTATCACGGTACGAAGATACGGTCCAGAATGTGACAGCTGCTTTAGAGCGTTTTGATCTGGGTGAAGCGGGTCGCTTGCTCTATGAATTTATCTGGAGTGAGTATTGCGATTGGTATATCGAACTGACCAAGAAAAGACTTTATAATAGAGAAAACAAGGAAGAACGGAACACCGCTCAGAGTATCCTCCTGGAGATTCTGGAAGGGACCATGAGACTAATTCATCCGTTTATGCCCTTCCTGTCAGAAGAAATCTGGCAGCATCTGCCCACCCAGGGCCAAACCATTATGCTGAGTACCTGGCCGCAAGTAACCGGATATCAAAATACCCAGGCCGAAAAAGAGATGACTATTCTCATGGATATTATTCGATCAGTTCGTAATATCAGAGCAGAGATGAATGTGGCTCCCGGACGAAAAGCCGATATTCTTCTGGTAGCACCGGATGAAGATACGATCAAAATACTCCAAAGCGGAGTAGAAGATATCAAACAGTTAGCGGTCAGCGAAAAGATTACTATCATGCAAAAGATGGATAATAATCCGCCTCAATCAGCCAGTGCGGTGCTGGACGGTGTAACCGTTTATCTGCCTCTCAAAGGGCTGCTCGATCTGGACAAAGAGAGGGCCAAGATCCGCAAAGAGATAGAAAATGCCTTGGCTGAACAAAAAAGACTTGAAGGAAAGCTTAATAACCCCGGATTTACCAGTAAAGCTCCGGAGGATGTTGTAGCTAAAGAAAAAGAGAAGTTAGAGGCTGTAAGCGTAAGACTGCGTTCGCTTAAGATCAGACTATCCGATCTGAGTGAAGATAACTAAGGATAAAAAGCTCATCCTAAAGTTTGAAAACCTTTGTTGAGTAAGGGTAATACTGTTCAAATTTAAGACAATATGGAGTTGACGGATGATACAACATAGTGTGCAAGAAACGTTAAAAAAATGGAGCTAAAACAAATGGGCAGACATACATACCCGGAAACCATGGATTTCATCAAAAACCTAACCAAGTTCGGCATTAACCTGGGGTTAGGGCGAATCCAATCATTGCTGGAGAGGATGGGTAACCCTCATCACAATCTGAGGATCATCCATGTCGGAGGAACGAATGGTAAAGGTTCGACGACCGCTATGCTTCAGTCCATTTTGCAACAAGCAGGGTATGAAGCTGGTATGTTCATCTCACCTCATCTCCATGATTATCGAGAGAGGATCAGTATTAACGGAGAACTGATCTCAGAGACCGAAATCATTCGGGGGATAGAAAAAATGAGGCCCATCCTGGAAGAGATGGTTAAAGCAGGAGAGGAACATCCTACCGAATTTGAGGTGAGCACGGCCCTTGCTCTGTACTATTTTGCTCAGCGGGAGCCGAATTTCGTCATTTTAGAGGTAGGTCTGGGAGGGGAAATCGATTCCACCAACGTCGTCACCCCGCTTATTACTGTTTTAACTCCTATCGGTATGGATCATATGGATTACTTGGGAGAAACCATCGAAGAGATTACCAGGGTTAAAGCAGGGATCATTAAGGACTCTGTTCCCGTCATCACTTCTGTTAACAGGGCGCAGTCTTTGAAGATCATAGAGGAATACGCCAAAAAAAGTAAAACCACGTTGATCAAAGTCGGGCAGGATGTCCATTGGCAAACGGCGGCAGGCCATGGCGTGAACACCTTTTCCTATTACGGACTAAACACAGACTATCTCAACCTGGAAGTTGCTCTTTATGGTGAACATCAATTTCAAAATGCTTCAACTGCTCTGGCAGTATGTGAAATACTTCAGGCCCACTACGGCACAGCTATACCTGAAAAAGCCATCCGAGAGGGGCTAAGGCGAGTTCATTGGCCGGGTCGATTAGAACTCCTTACGCATGAGCCTAAGATCCTGCTGGATGGTGCTCATAACGCCGACGGGATGGCAGCTCTGGTTAAGGCTCTGAATGAATACGCTGAGGGTCCTTTGAGAAGGGAAAGGTTAATTCTCTGTCTGGGTATGCTTCAAGATAAAGAGATCCAAAAAGCAGTAGAACTCATCGCGCCACTAGCCGATGAGCTCATCATTACGAAACCGGATTCACCGAGAGCAGGTAATTGGAAACTTCTCGGTCAATATGCAGAGAAGTATCTTGATTCAGCTAACATACATTATGTTGAAGACCCTGTTCAGGCAGCCGAAGATGGTCTGAAGAGATTAAATCCTGGAGATTTATTCTGTATAACAGGATCTCTGTATATGATTGCACCCTTGAGAGAATATCTGTTAAATCAACACCAGCCAACAGGATGTAATTCTAACCCCAGACCACCCGGTTTCTGCCCAAAGACTTAGCCTGATATAAATATAAATCAGCTTTTTCGACAAAATAATGGGCAGTCTGCCCGTTTTCAGGGATTGAGCTATAGCCACCGAGACTAATGGTCAGAAAAGCATCAAACTCTACTTTCTGATGGGGTATTTTGAGATCATAAACGGCCTGCCGGATATCCTCGGCGATCTTCAGACCTCCAGTTTTATCTGTATCCGGAAGGATCACCACAAACTCTTCCCCCCCGTAACGGGCCAGGAAATCATCAGGTCTTTTCAGACATGACTGGATGGTTGAAGCAATCTTAGTCAGGGCTTCATCGCCTTTATAATGACCATAGAAATCGTTATAGTGTTTAAAATAATCAACATCAATCATTATTAAACAGAAATCACGCTTATTACGAACCGCACTGCTAAATACCTTTTCCAGCGTTTGCTCGAAGTAGCGCCGATTTGGTATTTCGGTTAGACCGTCGATTTGGGCCATCTTTTCCAAAAGCTTCTGCTGGTGATAAAATCTCAGCGCATTTTTGACACGAGCTCGGACGATAGTCGGATTAAAAGGTTTGACAATATAATCAGTTGCTCCCAGGTCGAACCCTAATTCTTCATCTTTAATAGAATTCATACTGGTCACAAAAATTACAGGAATCTTGTGAGTCCGATCATCGGACTTAAGAATTTTGATCAACTCATAGCCATTCATTTCAGGCATAACAACATCAAGGAGTATAAGGTCAGGAAGGTTGAATTGAAGATAAGCCAAGGCTTCCTTGCCACTTGTAACGCCAACAAGGGTGTATTCTTTCAACGTGTGCTTAAGAAAATGATAATTAAATTTTTGATCATCTACAGCTAGTATGACGTAGTTCGACATATGAACCCATCCCCATGCAAAAAGAATAAATATCGACAATAATCCTATTTTAAATTATATCACAGAGAAAGAATCAAAATAGTACAAAAATTTAAGATTGGCCAAAAAAAAGCAGATTATTTGTAAGGTTATGTATTGTCGAAAAGATAGATTTTATTTGTAATTGATTGTAAAATATTAATATTGCTCCAGCTCTCAATATTATCGCAAAATAGCAGAGCTAAGGAAAAGCCAATGAAAGGGTGGAATAATGAGTATAAAGTATAGGAAATTGATATTATTCTTGATTATGGCGATGGTATTAACACTTAGTCTATCTGGTTGTGCAAGTAAGTATAAGACCAAACCAAATTACGACATTACTGAACAAGTAACGATGAGTTTTATGAACGCTTACATGCAGGGCGATATCGATAAGGCCATGGAAAATGTTGCAGAGGAAGCAATCTTGTCAACTGATAGCGGTCAGATGAAAGGAAAAGCAACCATTGCTGAGATGCTCAAGATCAACATTGAGAAAGAGAACAAAATGGAAATCGCGGAAAAGGCGAAGATCGATGATAGTAAAACATCTCTGACCATCAATAATAAGATTCCGCTCTTTCAGCTGGCCGGTGTAGATGTGGTTAAAACCAGAGAAACCTTTGAAGTTCAAGATAGTAAAATTGTAAAATGGGAAATCAAACATCTCAAAGAATCCGTGGACTTGATTGAAAGCGTCGCCACTAGTACGATCGGGATCGAAACGGAAGTCAAAGACGGTAAGATTGTTGTTACCCGTGTCATTGAGAAAACACCGGCTGCTGCAGAAGAGATTAAGAAGGGAGATATTATTGAAACCATTGATGGTATCGCTCTCAAAGATATGAAGCACGGTGCGGAAGAAATCCCCTATAGACTCATTGGCGAAGTAGGTACGAGGGTGGAACTTAAAATGACAAGAGGCACGGAGAGTACTACGGTAAAATTGACCAGAGTAAATATAAATGATATAAAGTAGATTCTCAAACGTACTAAATTTTTCCAAAACCTCATATGCTTGAACTAAAAGCAGGCGTAAGGGGTTTTTTTATGAAGAAATATAATTACATGAGAGTTTTAATTACGACTTTGGTGGTAATAATAGGAATTAGTGGAATCGCTTGGTTCACCTGGCACCTTGGCAAAATGTTTGTAGGCCTGGTGTCTACGAGTCCGATAAACGATTCTTCAGACAAAATAGAACAAACCAGCAGCAAAATCCTTACTCTGCCTCCAATAAATCTGTGGACCTGTCAGGTTGGCGTTTTTAAGGAACGTAAAAACGCTGATCAAATGATAGAATCACTCAAACTCAAGGGTTGGAAAGCGGAGATTATTCAAAAAGAACCATATACTGTAGCCGTTGGCGCTTTTAACCAAAAAGAGAAGGCGATACTTCTGGGCAATATCTTGGCAGAGGAAGGGATACCATTCTGGATCAAAGAAGAAACATTTCCTGCACTTCATTACAAGGTAAGTGGAAAGAATGTAGAAAGAATCACGGTGATGTTAACGTTAGCAAATTCTCTACTGGGTGGAACAGAAAGAGATAAGATCAGGGATGAATTGGCAGGTGATAAAGAATTCCTTTTTGCAGGAGTTTGTCCGACAGACTTTCAACGATTAAGTGAAAATCTCCGGCAAATCCTGGATTCCAAGTATGCCAATAGTGATATCACAGGCCCTTATCATCAGGATCTGCTCGTTTTGTTCATGGAGTATCAGTCTGTTACGACAAAATACTTCAAAAACTCCAAATAACAATCAATAACCGACTCTGTTTAAAGTCATTTAGTACTTTGTATCTTGTATTATCTTCTGTTTATTTGCATTTTCTTGAGGTAGTGATATAATTAACTAATAGTTTGACATCGGTGATTTATTGCGAAATGGGGGATTATTTTGAAAACCTTGAAAATACCTGAAGCAACTATTATTCGCCTTTCTGTGTATTCCCGCTACTTGGCAGAGATCGATCGTAAAGGAATCATTACCATCTCCTCAGGCGATATTGCTGAAGGTGTAGGTGTTAGTCCGGCACAAGTGCGTAAAGACCTTGCTTATTTTGGAGAATTTGGAATAAGAGGCGTTGGCTACAATGTTAAAGATCTTCATCGGAATATCCTTAGAATTTTGGGCTTAAGTAACGAATGGAGTGTCAGCCTTGTCGGTCTGGGCAATTTAGGGCTCGCTTTAAGCACCTATAAAGGGTTCAAAGAACGTGGGTTTACCATCACCAGTATCTTTGATAATGACCCTGACAAAATTGGTATGATAATAGACGGTGTTGAAGTTATGCCGGTAGAGATGATTGAAGAAGTTGTTTCCCAACGTCATACACAGATCGGTGCCATTACCGTACCGGCTACCTATGCACAGAGTATCGCTGATCGGCTGGTCAAATCCGGAGTTAAAGCCATCTTGAATTTTGCCCCTGTGGTTCTTAATGTCTCCCCGGAGATAGAGCTGCGTAATGTCGATTTGTCTGTTAATCTGGAGGTTCTTACCTTTAATCTCGGAGGAAAGATGGCCTAAACTAAATAATTTTTCATAGCGTTTCAGCAAATAAAGTCAGTTTTTGAAATTCACAAACTTTTTGATAATAACCAGATTAGATAGATTAAACCACCATTTGGTGGTTTTAATTTGTGTACCAAATAAACTTTTTGCTTTATTTATGTCACGATTCTATGTAAAATAGATAAAATAAGTTGAATCTGGGTTGGGTTGGAGGGAAAAGGATGACGGGTCATAAAATCAATATTTATGATACAACCCTGAGAGACGGGGCTCAGGGAGAAGGGGTTCACTTTTCCGTTAAGGATAAATTGGTTTACCTGCAAAAGATGAAAGAAGCCGGTATTCCTTATATTGAAGCAGGATGGCCGGGGTCTAACCCTAAAGATGATGAATTCTTTCAGAGAGTATTTACAGACAGAAGTAAAGGGGATAATAGTCTGTTGACGACGAGGATCGCAGCCTTTGGCAGTACCTGCCGTGTAAACGAATCCCCGGAACAAAGTGAGGTTTTAGCCAGACTTCTTGCCTGTGGTGCGGATACGCTGACAATTTTCGGAAAGACCTGGAGACTCCATGTCTCAGAAGTTCTGCGGACAGATGTTAACGAAAACTTAAGGCTTATCAGAGAATCGGTGGAGTACCTTGTGAGATCGGGTAAAGAGATATTTTTTGATGCCGAGCATTTTTTTGATGGATGGTCAGATGACCCGAACTTTGCTTTTAGCTGTCTGGAAGCTGCTTTGCAAGGAGGAGCTAAAGGACTGGTACTTTGTGATACGAATGGCGGTGCTTTCCCTAAAGAGATTATCGCCGGCGTGGAAGCCGTAATCAAAGCCTACAATCCTTCTGTCCTGGGAATTCACGCCCATAACGATGGCGGTATGGCAGTAGCGAACACCCTGGCAGCGGTAGAAGCGGGTGCCAATCAAATTCAGGGGAGTTGGAATGGTTTTGGTGAACGATGTGGCAATGCAAATTTAAGTACACTCATTCCATGGCTGCAGCTTAAACTGGGTTATGATCTGATAGCCCCTGAGGTCCTTCAAAATTTAACGCATATTAGCAGGTATGCTGCGGAATTAGCCAACTATCCGTTTGATGAGAAACAGCCGTTTGTTGGTCGAAGTGCTTTTGCCCATAAGGCTGGGATGCATGTGGATGCCGTATTAAAAAATAAAAGGACGTTTGAGCATATTGAGCCTGCACTCGTTGGTAATGAACGTCGTGTTCTCGTTTCTGATCAATCCGGCAAAGCCAATATCTGTGAAAGAATGCGTCGGTTTAGGGCTCATATCGAGAAAGATGACCCGCTTGTGGAAAAGGCTATGGAAAAAATTAAACAAGCAGAGAAGGAGGGCTTTCAATATGAGACTGCAGAAGGGAGCCTTGATCTGCTGATATTGGATATTTTAGGTCAGTTTGAAGCACCCTTTAGCCTGGAAGATTATCACGTCTGGAGCGACCCGCTGCGAGGGGAGCTAGATTCTGTTGCTGTTATCAAAGTCAAGGTGGAAGACAAATCTGTGCATATCGCAGCAGAAGGGGACGGACCGGTTCATGCCCTGGATAGAGCCTTAAGGCGTACCTTAAGTACCTTCTTCCCGGTGATTGAAGAAAGTGAACTGGTCGACTATAAGGTAAGGGTCTTGGACGGCTCTCACGGTACGGGGGCTTTTGTCAGAGTGGTGGTAGAGACTAGGCATGGGCTTCATACTTGGGGAACCATTGGAGTCTCCAGCAATATCTTACGGGCGAGTGCCAAGGCCTTGCTCGAAGCTTTATATCTCGTTATTCTCAGTGATCAGGGCAAAATGGACTAGTACCTTGTAAACTCTAAAATTATAATATAATGGCGAGCAGATTTGAGCATAACTGTAAAGGAATTAAAACATTAACGTCGAAAGAAATATGTACATTCAGAAATACCAAGAATAATGGTTGAACTATCCATCCTGACGGGGATGAAGAAGGAGATTTTGGTATAAGTGATACTTAATCAGGAAAATATGAAAAAAACCAGTAATCTTGCCAAAAATAAACGAAGGTGCTAAACTTAAGCAGAAAACCATATCAGCCGGGGATTTAAGCCCTGGCTTGTTGCAATTTAATACAGGATGTGATATGGAGTGCTGGTACTAGCATCATCGTCTCCACGGCGAAGTGAACTGCTTCAGGAATGGGGTTTTGATTTTGATCTGATCGTTGCACCGGTATCGGAAGATCTGGAGGGAAAAATTCAACCGGAAGCTGGTGTGCAGGAACTTGCCAGACGAAAAGCACTGGCAGGATTTACAGCCTGGGAGAGGCAGAATGGTCTGCACCAGGATCTCATTTTAAGTGCAGATACCATCGTTGTTCTAGACGATAAAATCCTGGGGAAGCCTCTTGACGAAAAAGATGCTGAAGTAATGCTTAGGGATTTAAGTGCCAAAACCCATCGGGTTATGACAGCGATAGCACTCGCTTACAGGGATAAAGATCAGATAATATCTATTGAGACTGATGTAGAGATTTCTGCAGTTTCATTTAGGGAATTGAGTACGCAAGAAATCCTCGATTATATCGCGACCGGAGAACCGATGGATAAAGCAGCCGCTTATGGGATCCAGGGGGGAGCAGGTAAGTTTGTGACAAAAGTCGATGGCTCACTGACTAACGTCATCGGATTACCCATGGAACTTTTAATGGCAAAACTTTATGAAAGAGGTATTCTTCCCAATAGATAACGTATCCCAGTGGGGGGTAAAGAGATGAACTACCGCCGGCTAAAAGATCTTCCGCAGGATCTTAAACCAAGAGAGCGACTTCATCATTTCGGGGCCGAAGTG
Source organism: uncultured Gracilibacteraceae bacterium (assembly GCA_964477085.1). Classification (GTDB taxonomy): domain Bacteria; phylum Bacillota; class Desulfitobacteriia; order Desulfitobacteriales; family Syntrophobotulaceae; genus Dichloromethanomonas. The sequence goes on from CAYZDF010000008.1 coordinate 29,658, forward strand.
CTTTCCAATAAGGAGATCCTGGCTATTCTTCTGCGTACCGGTTCTCAAGGCGAAAATGTCCTGGAACTGGCGGAAAGGATACTGACCGAAGCCGGAGGAATTTCAGGGCTCTCCAGACTATCTTTGCCTGAACTTGAACAGGTTCATGGTATTGGTCCGGCAAAAGCTGCACAAGTAAAGGCTGCTCTGGAATTAGGCAAACGGAGTGTCTCTTCAGATCCACTAACCAGACCGGTGATCAATTCTCCTGGTGATGTTGCGGATCTGGTTATGGAGGAAATGCGGGGACTCGATCGGGAGCATTTCCGTATCATGCACTTAAGTACTCGGAATAATGTTTTGGGAATCAGTTCTGTTTCGATTGGCTCTCTTAACTCTTCTATCGTGCATCCGCGGGAGTGTTTCAAAGAGGCCATCAGACGAAATGCCAACACGATTATTCTTCTGCACAATCACCCCAGCGGCGATCCGACACCAAGCAGGGAGGATTTGGATATAACCAAACGGCTGGCAGAAGGAGGCAGGATTCTGGGTATCGATGTCTTAGACCACGTCATTATCGGAGACAAACGTTATGTGAGTCTTAAAGAGCAGGGTGTTATCTAACGGCAGTAAGCAAAAAAAATATTGTCTCCTAAAATCAAATAAAAAAAATAATTAAGCATGAAAAACAGTTCTAGTGGGAAACTAAGTAAAGTTTGGATATTTATAGCATGAAGGGAGCAAACTAACCATGTTTTTTTCCAAAGACCTTGGTATTGATTTAGGGACAGCGAATACGCTGGTGCATATGAAAGGAAAAGGAATAATCGTTCGGGAACCATCTGTGGTTGCGATGGATATAGAGAAGAATGAGCCTCTGGCCGTAGGGGACAGAGCAAAAGAAATGATCGGCAGAACGCCGGGAAATATCGTGGCGATCAGACCGCTTAAAGATGGTGTCATTTCCGACTTCAATGTTACACAAAAAATGTTGAAGTATTTCATCAATCGAGCCTTAGGTTCGAAGTTCCAATTTGCGCGTCCTCGGGTCGTTATCTGTGTTCCTTCTGGTGTTACGGCTGTGGAAGAAAGAGCCGTAAAAGAAGCTGCTCTGGCGGCTGGTGCCAAAGACCCGATCATCATGGAAGAACCTATGGCGGCAGCTATCGGTGCAGGGCTTCCTGTCAGTGAACCAACAGGAAATATGATTGTCGATATTGGCGGAGGAACAACAGAGGTAGCGGTTATGTCCATGGGTGGAATTGTTACTGCTGGTTCTATCAGGGTAGCTGGGGATGAGATGGATGAGGCCATTATTGCCTATATCAAGAAAACTTATAATTTATTCGTTGGTTATCAATCGGCTGAAACCATCAAGAAGGAAATCGGAGCTGCCTACATGCCGGTTAAAGATGCCGTCTATACCATTAAGGGAAGAGATCTTTTGACCGGTCTTCCGAAGAATGTGGAGATCACCTCAGAGGAGATTGTCGAAGCCTTGAGCGAACCGGTTACAGCCATTGTCGAAGCCGTTAAAAACTGTCTGGAAAAAACACCTCCGGAACTGGCAGCAGATATCATGGATCGAGGTATAATTATGGCAGGGGGAGGTTCCCTCCTGCGTAACCTGGACAGACTGATCGCTGATCAGACTGGTATACCGGTACATCTCGCCGAAGATCCGCTTTCCTGTGTTGCTTTGGGAACGGGAAAAGTACTGGAGAATGAAGAGATATTAAGGAAGATTGCCGCTTTGCAAAAAAATTAAAAAGCGGGAGGAGAATTTGGTGGGGAAAAAGATCAACCCCATGGGGATTGCTGTTCTGGTTTTTGCTGTCATTCTTATCACCTTGACGGCTATTCGCCTTACGGGACTGAGTAGTGATTTTCCAAATCCCGTTGGCAATGCAATGGACCGGGTTTTATCCCCGGTGGAAAGAGCGATCTGCTATATAGGAGATGGTGTTAAAGATAACGTCCGTACCATCTTTAGTTTTCGTACCGTTAAATCTGAAAATGAAGAACTCAGAAAACAAGTGGAACAACTAAAAGGTGATAACCTCCAGCTCAAGCAGCAAGTTCTGGCTGCACTTCGGTATCAGGAGTTGGATCAAGGGGTATTCCAAAGTCCGACGTTACAGAAGTTTAATAAGATTGGAGCTACTGTGGTTAACCGCAATCCCAGTGCCTGGTATCAGATCGTAACGGTGAATAAGGGCAGCAATCATGGTGTCAAAATCGATGATCCGGCAGTTGCTAATCTGGGACTTGTCGGAAAAGTGGTGTCGGTTTCTTCGACGACTTCTGATATTTTGCTTATCCTGGACGGAGAAGGACAAGTTGGTGCTCTGGTTAGGGATAGTAATGGTAAAGCGATATTTGGTATCCTCCGTGGAACGTATAAGAAGGAGTCCAGACTTAATATTGAAGGAAGTTTAGAGATGAATTTCCGTCAGGCCGATGAGGTCAATGTCGGCGATCTGGTCTTTACTTCAGGTTTGGGCGGAGTCTATCCTAAAGATATTCCCATCGGCGTCGTAGCCGGAGTCAGATTGGATTCCACTGGTTTGCTTAAAACCGCAGCCATTGATCCCATCGTTAATTTTGATGCTATTGAAGAAGTATATTTAGTAGACATGCCGGAGGGAAGCTAATGAAACGGTATCTTTTGATGTTTGCGATCCTCATGGTATGTCTCATCTTACCGGGAACCGTTTTTCATTATTGGTCCTGGGCAGGTATTAAGCCTGACTTCGCCATGCTATGGGTGATTTATCTTGCACTCCACCACCGGCCGGCTGAAGGTATCACTTACGGCATTATCTCAGGCTTGCTGGTTGATATGTACTTTGGCCGCTATATTGGCCTGTATGCGATCACCTTTGCCGTAGTGGCACTCTTAATCAGCTTATTACAACAGCGTTGGTATAAAGAGAATATCCCATTAACGATGGTTTTGGCGTTTATCGTCTCTTTTTTAGGACAGACAATGATTGTGATAATTGCTTCCACGGCGGGACTCAACTGGTATTTTGTTGAAGCTTTCAAGATCATATTAGGTATCGCGCTCTACAATTCTTTACTAGTCCCATTGACTTACCCTCTTATTCACAAATCCTTTACCAGTGGGCTTTTGCATCAGAAATCCAAATATGTGTATCAGAAATCATAATGGGAGGGAGTAAGGATGGAAAAAAGGAATCGGCAGCCTTATCACCAAAGGCTTACAGGACTCGGCATCGCTGTTGTCTTCATTTTTTTAGTATTGGCATTTAACCTCTGGAGGCTGCAGATCGCCAAGGCTTCTCATTACGCTGAGCTTGCAGCGGGTAATGCTATTAAGAATGTAACGACACCGTCTGTTCGCGGGGAGATTGTTGATGCCAAGAATCGAGTTTTGGTTCACAGTGTTCCTAAGTTTGCCCTGATTCTGGACTGGACGGATTTACAAAAAGTAAACAGCAATTGGAAGGATGTTGTTGCAAAACTATCTGAATACATAAAGCCATATTGGCCTAATGCCAATCAGTCAGCAGAGCTTATCACCGAAGATATCTTCGTCATGATCCGTAACCAGTGGGAAAGTTATCGTCCTGTCGTTATCCTGGAGGATGTTTCGCCACAGTTACAAGCTGTCATCGCTGAACACAGCAATGAGCTGCCGGGTGTCAGCATTGAACCGATCCCTATCAGAGTCTATACCCAGGGCACCTTACTGGGGCAAGTGTTAGGGTTTGTCCGTGAAATCAGTGAGAAGGAAATTGAACAATTTAATCTGCAAGCGGAGAAAAAGGGAGACGACTACCGATATACACAAGGCGATCTTGTGGGTAAGATGGGAGTCGAAAAAAGTTATGATGTCTGGCTGAGAGGAGATCATGGCATCGATCGGGTCGAGATTGACAGTAATGCCAGACCTGCGGAAAGGGTAACGATTGAAGAAGCGAAACCGGGATATACCATCAAACTGACAGTTGACAGTGAACTTCAAAAGGCTATGGAAAATAAGCTTGACGAAGTTATTAAGAATATCGCCAGCAAACATCGGGATGCCCAGGCAGGTGCTGCAGTGGTCATTGATGTCAAGACTGGTAAAATACTGGCCATGGCCTCCAGACCTTTTATGGATCCCAATGAACTGATTGGTGTAATTTCCGAGGAAACAGCAGAACGCTATTTCAGCAGTGAAGATGCGGCTTCTTTTAACCGGGCCCTCACCGGACTGTATGCACCCGGTTCTACATTTAAGATGATTACAGCGATGGCCGGCTTGGAAGCGGGTGTCGTCAAGCCCAATGATTTTTTTGCCGATGTTCCTTCTTCGGTAGGCCCCGGACCTGTAATTGCCGAGTGGGGAGGCTATAACTTCGGAATGGTCAACCTTTACCGTGGTTTGGCCAAGTCTTCCAATATCTATTTCCAGATCGTAGGGCGGAGGGTGTTTGACAAACAGCCTGAGTTAATCCGAAAGATTTGTCATGAGTTTGGATTAGCAGTCCCTACCGGGATTGATATCCCGGGTGAAGAAATTGGAATTGCACCTTCACCGGAATGGAAAAAAGAATATTTTAAACCTTATTATGATGGACAAAGAGAAAAACAACTGAAAGAGATCGACGATAAATATACTAAATTATTAGCGGATGCTAAGGATGAGAATCAAAAGAAGATACTGCAGAAGCAGAAGGAAAATGAAATAGCTCTGGTTGAGGCCGGTTACAAAGAAAAAATTGATTACTATGTGAATTGGAGGATGTTTGACAGTTATAACAATTCCATTGGTCAGGGTTATAACTCTTACTCTCTCATTCAATTGGCTAATTACGTGGCAACCGTTGTCAATGGCGGAAAGCGTTATAAACCTTACCTGGTGGATCAGATCATCAATCCCATAACCGGAGAAGTGGTGAAACAGAATAAACCGGAAGTGTTAAATGAGGTTTCCGTTTCTGAGGAAACGCTTGCCGAAGTAAAGAAAGCTATGGCTGGAGTCACGAGTGGAGAGGGGACAGCAGCTTGGCTCTTTGCTGATGTCCCGCAGTTCAGCGGGGGAGGAAAGACCGGAACAGCCCAAATCGGCTCTAAAGGTACTGCCAAAGGTGAGATGTATAACGGGATGTTCGTTGCTTTTGCTCCTTATGATGATCCGCAAATCGCTTTTGCCGGTGTTGTAGAATATGGAGGGCATGGTGGAGATACGGCAGGTTATGTCGCCAAAGAGGCGTTTATCCAGTATTTCGGTTGGAAATAGGCGTATTTGTAAGAATAACCGGGGAATTTGAACCTCGGTTTTTCCTTTTTTCTAAAGGAAATGGATGGGCTTCTGTAGAATCATTTTTCCAAGAAACCTAAAGATTTTAATGATAAATCTTCAGGAATAATTTCCAGGTTAAATACATGCCAATAATATTTTTTTAACTATTATTATGTTAAATATTACCTGGAATGGTATTTAGTGTAATTATTATTACATATTAGATGAAAGGTAGGCTTGGATATGGGTGAAACAATTGTAGTAACATCAGGGAAAGGCGGTGTAGGCAAAACTACCACGACAGCGAATCTTGGGACAGCCTTAGCGTTTGCAGGATATAAGGTAGTATTGGTTGACACGGATATTGGTCTGCGGAACCTTGACGTCGTCATGGGGCTGGAGAACAGGATTGTGTATGATATCGTCGATGTAACCAGCGGTAACTGTCGACTCAAGCAGGCTCTCATCAAAGACAAACGATTTGACAGTTTATACCTGCTTCCAGCAGCTCAGACCAAGGATAAGACAGCAGTAAGTCCGGATGAGATGGAAGCTTTGTGCAATGAATTACAAGACGACTTTGACTATATATTAATCGATTGTCCTGCAGGTATTGAACAAGGATTCTATAATGCCATTGCAGGAGCAGATAAAGCGATCGTTGTTACCACTCCGGAAGTAAGCGCAGTACGTGATGCTGACAGAATCATCGGCTTGTTAGAGAGTGCTGACTTGCGTAATCCTAAGCTGGTTATTAACCGTATTCGTCCCAAGATGGTCAGGCAGGGAGATATGATGGATATCGAAGATATAGTTGATATATTAGCCATTGATCTTCTTGGTGTAGTTCCGGAGGATGAGAAGATCATCGTCTCTACCAACAGGGGTGAACCTGCGGTTATGGATGTTGTATCTCATGCAGGCGAAGCTTATCGAAGGATCGCTCAACGGATCAGGGGTGAAGAGGTTCCACTTATGAATCTCGATGTATCCAATAATATTATGGATAAGCTTCGGAAATTAGTCGGCATACGCTAGCCCTGCACAGAGGGGAGGTAATAATGTTGTGGGATCTTTTATATCGTGTGCTGGGCAAAGAAACTTCAAGTAGTCGTTTCCATGCTAAGGAGCGGTTACGTTTGGTACTGGTTCATGACCGGGCCAACATATCACCCTCTCTAATGAACAGATTAAAGGAAGATCTAATAAGGGTGATATCCAATTATATGGTCATTGATGAAGACGGAATGGAGGTGCATCTGGATCAGGATGAAAGAGAAGTCGCGCTGATTGCAAGTATTCCTGTTAAAAACATCAGACGGGATTATATGGAGAGGGCTCAGACTTCATAAATAGTTTTTCGAAAGTAAATATTTAAATTAATATTTTTGATTTGTTTTTGCTCATTAGTCTATACTCAAATTTGATCCGGCCAAATGGCCGGTTTTTTTTAATAAACTTTTTTAAAGTATCATCCTGTGATATAATTTTTCTGTTAAAATGGATCGGAAAACCTTTCACTTAGGGGAAAAACACATGGTCAAAAAGTCGGAACGAAAATTTTTAAAGGGTTTTGATTTTGGGATGTTACTGGCTTTGGTGTTGCTGCTGGGAGCGAGCTTGCTGATTTTAAGTACAGCCTCCATTAATGTCATCAAATCGGATCCGTATCATTACGTCAAGAGTCAGGCTCTCTGGATCGCTACAGGACTTGTCATAGCGATTGTTGCAGCTGCAATTGATTATGACCACTGGCGTAAGTTTAACTGGTGGATCTATGGCTTTAACATTCTGCTGCTGGTTCTTGTTTTTGTCGTCGGTTCCTCAGCCAAAGGTGCTCAGCGTTGGATCCCCATCACGTCAACAATAGCAATTCAACCTTCGGAATTCGCCAAGGTCTTATTGATTATTACCTTCGCCAATTTCCTCTCCAATAGAAGAGGTAAACTTAATAACGTAAAGGACTTTATGTTGCCCCTTTTATTTGTTTTACCTCCCACCATACTCGTCTTTTTACAGCCGGATTTGGGAACTGCGTTGGTATTTGGTGCCATATTTATCGGCATGATGTTTGTTGCTGGTGCCAATCCCATTAAATTTGGTGCTATCGTGGTAGGGACTATCAGCACGGTCATCGCCGCAGTCTATTTCCATTTTGCCAAGAATCTGCCCTGGCCGCTCAGTTACCTAGAAGGTATGTCTCTCCCGTTAAAAGAATATCAACTGAATCGCCTGATTGTCTTTATTGATCCTTCCAAGGATACTTCCGGTGACGCCTACCATATCATTCAATCCGTTTGGGCCATTGGCTCAGGTGGCTTATGGGGAAAAGGTTACCAGGGGGGAACACAGGGACAACTAAACTTTCTGCCTGAACACCACACCGACTTCATCTTCTCAGTAGTAGGTGAAGAATTCGGCTTTATTGGGACGTCTATCCTCCTTTTTATCTTTTGCATTTTTTTATTAAGGATAATCAGTATAAGTATGAAAGCCAGGGATAGTTATGGAATGCTGATCGCAGCAGGGGTGGTTTCCATGCTTACTTTTCATATATTCGTTAATGTCGGTATGGTCTCAGGGATTATGCCGGTAACGGGTATTCCGCTGCCATTTATCACATCAGGAGGGAGTTCCATGTGGGCTAACATGTTGGCAGTGGGGTTAGTCATCAGTGTGGGGCTAAGAGGGGATCGGCCAATGTTTTAGTGGCTCCGTTAACGCTCATATTATCAATAAAAAAGAACATTAGGGTGTTCTTTTTTTACTTTCGGACTCATATCTTTTAGCAGGGTTGTCTCACAGAAGCAAACCTTAAAAAGGTGGTGGGTAAATGAATCCTTTTGATCGTTGGGATGACTGGGAGTGGGAGAGGGCTGCTCAGGAGATTGGCCGCGATCATCGTAAATATGATCAGGATAACCAAAGGGGTAGACGATATTTTTATGATAGTGGTGTCCCATCTAAAAATTTCTTAGAAATACTGAATGGCAGTCAAAAGAGGGTTGTTTTGTCAGCACTGTTATTTTTGACCATTGTTTTCAGCTCCAAAGGGGAAGACTTTATATCCCAACATGTTTATTCCTTCTATCGAACAAGTATGGATAGCGGCAATCTTTATGCCGCACTCAATAGTATGGCTAAAGAAGCGATAGGGATCCCAGGCGGAGATAGTATGGCTGTGAATGCTCAAGTTCAAGGTATATTTTATCCTCCTGTGGCAGGAGCGGTAAAGGTAGGTTTTGGGGGGAAGAGTTTTGATGGCGGAATCAGTAGTGGGATCGAAATCGAAAGTTCTCCGGGAACGCCAGTGCTCTGTCCGCAGGAAGGTGTTGTTTTAGATGTAAGCATGAATGAAGGTCTGGGGACAATGGTTAAGATTAACTTCGGTAACGGGTGGACAGGAATCATCGGTAATCTTGGTGGAGTCCATGTGCAACAAGGAGATCCGGTTTCTATGGGTTTAAAACTGGGAACTGTGGGGCTTAGCTCGGTGAGAAAAAAACCTTGGTTGTATTTTGAATTACAAAAAAATAGTAAGCCTGTTAATCCTATCCTCTATCTTATTCAAAATAAGTAATAACATAAATTCCCGAAAATACTACCTTATCTATATCACTTACCAAATAAAGAAAAAAATTAACCCAAAATCCTTCAATACGAGTAAACATCTCGAAAACCTCCTGTCGTAGCAGAGCTATGGCAGGAGATATTTTATTAATTTTAGTTTGTTTTCAGCTAAAAACATTGTAATAAAAGAGTGATATTGATTATAATAGGGTAGATAATCACTTTTTTTGTTATAATTTATGTTTTATTCATATTGTTTTTTATTTACCATTAAACCGTTATCTCAATATTCATATAATACAGAAACTACCGAAGAGGAGACGAAAATAAATGTTCGAATATTTTCGGGAGTGTTTTATAGTCTGGTTTATCGGATTTTTGCCGATGCTTGGAATTTATATCGCTATACCTGTGGGTTTTTTCTTAAAGTTGGACCCTGTTTCTACCATGGTCTGTGCGATTGTTGGGACGTATCTCCCGATCCCGTTGATCATCCTTCTCTTCGACTGGCTCAATAGCTACCCTCGAATAAAAAAATTCCTGATGAGATTCTATTCCGAACGATTTACCAGGATGGCAAATAGCCACGGGATGTGGTTTATGCTCTTGGTATCACCCCTCATTGGAGCGTGGACTGTAAGTATAACGGGTAGATTACTACATATTGACCCCAAGAAAATAGCGACCTTTACACTTTTGGGTATGATCCTGTATGGTGTGGTTCTGACATTCTTGATCTCGTTCGGGCTGTGCTACTTCCATGCCAATGAAAACGTGCTCCGAATTCTTGGTATGGGATAATTTGAATGAGTCCCGCATAAGTTTGTACAGAAGTACAAGTTTAGGTGGGAAAAATCATGCAGATTAAAGGGATTAAGTTAAAAATACATCCGACGTTTATCGGGATTTTAATTATTAGTGCTCTCTGTGGCTTTGCAGTAAGAGCATTCATTGTTTTCGGTCTGGTTATCCTGCATGAGCTCATTCATATGCTGGTAGCCGTTGCTTTCGGTATTCGGGTCAAAAGCATTGAACTCTATCCTTATGGGGGAACAGCAGTCCTGGAAGATACCTTTGAAGGTAAAAGAATGGAAGAGACCATGATCGCTTTTGCCGGGCCTGCCTTTAATTTAACTCTTTTCTTTATAATTCAGTATCTGCGCTGGGAAGGGATTATTCAGGGGGAGTGGGTGTTAGAATTAGCAAAGATCAACTTTTGGTTAGCTTCTTTTAATCTCATTCCCGTTCTTCCTCTGGATGGGGGCAGGATAGCCAGAGCCTTTTTCTCACGCATCTTCGGTTTTGTTCAGACGACCAGATTTCTGGCGACTGCAGGAAAGTGGTTAGGCGGGATATTTGTAATCTTGGGTTTTTTGTTCCAGGCACTTAGTTTCGTTATGGTTGAACCGGTACTCCTTATTATCCTTGGTGTATTTTTCTGGATAGGCAGTAGAAAAGAAATCACCAATGCCAGAATGGTATTTCTTAAACAGCTCTGCCGGAAAAAGGAACAACTTTTGGACCAGGGCCTGATGCGGAGTAATTGTATCACCGTGAGTAAGGATACATCGCTGGGGAAGATTATCGATATGTTTACGACAGATCAATATTGTTTGATCAGTGTGATTGAGAATAATAACCGTATTGCAAGGACGCTGAGCGAGACCGAAGTGATTCAGGGGATGATGGATCGAGGACTGGACTCTAAGGCGGGAGAATTATGCAGATCATAAAAGTTGGGACGGCATAGCAAAGTGACACCGTCCCACTTATTCATGTTGGAAAACTCTTTCGATACTCTTTAATCAACCTTTTGAATTGTTCGGGACTCGCATTCTGAGCAATCAATGTTTGTGCCTTCTCAAAGAGGTATTTATGGACATCTTCTCGCCCCCCAAGGAAACTGATCATCTGTTTGAGACTCGGATCATCGGTCATCAGGTAGTGTTGGTCATACAATATTCTGGCTCTGGCTTCAGCGTCCGCATCAGCCTGTAACATCGTGATAGGATCAAGACTTTGATCCACATACCCCAGATGCCAGGGAATACCTTGAGAGTCCATGTAACATAAGGGAGGCCCCCCCAGTTTTCTTATGGCCATAGCGACCATTTCCATATGACTATGTTCTTCAGCAGCGATCATAGCCAGAAGTTCCCTAACGTAGGGGTTAGGCATGTTATAGCTGTGATTCATATATTGAGTTGCAGCTGAATACTCACTGTCCTTTCCGCCATAGTGCTCTAACATCACTTGGCCAAAACAAGGGTCTGGGTTTGATACATTTACCGGATATAGCGAACCCATACCGTATTTATACATATCATCACACTCCTGTTCTATACTGTTGTATTATATTGTTAAATTAACAAATTGGTCACTTCAAGAGAGGTTGGTGTTTTTGCTCTTGATTTAGGGACATGCTATAATTATTTACCAAAGCTGTCCAAGGAGGCAAATAGTAAACCATGTCAGAATTACGTAAAGAGATGGATAACAGCAAGATTCGAAAAAAGCTTGATCGTATCCTCCCCAAGGTCATGAAGCCGGGCCGATACGTCGGTGGCGAGTGGAATATGATCCGCAAAGATTGGGACAAGACAGATGTACATACTGCATTCGTGTTTCCGGATGTCTATGAAGTAGGCATGTCCAATCTGGCCTTAAGGATTCTTTATGGCTTGATCAATTCGTATGATGAGTTTCTCTGTGAGAGAGCTTTTGCTCCTTGGCCGGACATGGAAGAAAAGATGGAAGAGGAAGGTATCCTCCTCTATGCGTTGGAATCCTTCCGTCCGTTAAACAAGTTTGACCTGGTGGCGTTTACCTTACAATACGAATTAAGCTACAGTAACATTTTGAATATCCTGAGGCTTAGCGGTATTCCTCTGAGAACAAAAGACCGGATGAAAGAAGAATCGCCTTATCCTCTAATATTTGCGGGAGGGCCTTGTGCGTATAATCCGGAACCCATTGCTCCCTTTATTGATTTTTTCCTGTTGGGAGAGGGAGAAGAACAATTTCCAGCGGTGCTGTTTAAGATCAAGGAAGGCAAGGAAAAAGGCGAGTCCAGAGAAGAACTTCTGGTTGAGCTTGCTCAGATGCGAGGGATCTATGTTCCGATGTTCTATGACTTTGAGTATCAGGAAGACGGAACGATCGAGCAAGTGAAAGTACATAAAGGTGCGCCTGCGGTGGTTAAGAAGACTGTGATGAAAGATTTTTGTTCTTCTTATTTTCCCGAGAAAGTCATCGTACCGTATACTGAGGCTGTCCATGACAGAGTGATGCTTGAAGTCATGCGGGGCTGCACCAGAGGATGTCGTTTCTGCCAGGCCGGTATGATCTATCGTCCTTTGAGGGAACGTTCCCCTGAGAAGCTGATTGATCAGGCCAAACGGGCAATCGAGGCTACTGGCTATGAAGAGATATCCCTGGTATCCCTGTCAACCAGTGATTACACCTGCGTTAATCGGGTCTTAGAAGATTTAATGGAAGATATGCAGCACAAAGGGGTCAGTGTCTCGCTGCCTTCTCTGAGACTTGATTCCTTTGACGTGGAAATAGCAGAACAGGTTCAGAAAGTTCGAAAATCAGGATTAACCTTTGCCCCTGAGGCCGGCACCCAGCGTTTAAGGGATGTTATCAATAAAGGTGTGACTGAAGAAGACCTTCTAAGAACCACGGAAGCAGCCTTCAGGGCTGGCTGGAGCAATATCAAACTGTACTATATGATCGGTTTGCCGACAGAGACGTATGAAGATCTTGATGGCATTATCGGTCAGGCTAAAAAAGTGCTGGAAGTATCTCGCAAGGCTGGGAGAAGGGGTGCAAGGGTTACGGTTTCAGCCAGCTCCTTTGTTCCCAAGCCCCATACACCCTTCCAATGGGAGGGTCAGGATTCCATGGAGTCGTTGAGGGAAAAACAGGAATACTTAAAGAAAAGACTCAGAGATAATCGGATAAAATTTATTTACCATGATATCGGAACGAGCTTCCTGGAAGCCGTTATCGCCAGGGGTGACAGGAGGCTGGCTGATCTCCTGGAGTGGGGGGTTAAGGCAGGCTGTAAATTTGATGGCTGGTCGGAACACTTTAAGTTTGAGCTTTGGAAACAGGGAATGATCGAAACTAATATAGATCCTCACTTTTTTGCCAACCGCCAATATGGACAAGAGGAAATACTCCCGTGGGATCATTTGAGTTCAGGTGTCACCAAAGCGTATCTTTTAGCAGAATATAAAAAAGCCCTGGCAGAAGAGGTCTCACCCGACTGCCGGGGTAAATGTGGCCGTTGTGGCGTTTGCCCTGATATTGCTAAGCCCGTAAAATATAAAGACCAAAAACGCTAACGTCAGAATTGACAGCAAATAGTCTGTGCTATGCCGATAAAATATTCCGATTCACGGATAATATGTTTGATAACTGTAACCGCAACCGGGTTGCTTTTGACAGATGGGCTCATACCTAAGATTTCGAAAAGGAATTGGACGAAACGACCGCTCTGTTCCAGGCAGAAGCTGATCAGCCTCATGACCTGGTCAGCTACAACCTGAGGAACGGCACTTCCAGAACGGACTACGGTTTCCGTCAGCTGGATGATTTGACTATGGGTTTTGGTTAATGCTGATTCCCACTCTTTGAGTTCCTCGACGAATTTCCGTTCCAGATCGGGTGCAATTTCCCGAATCACCACAGTATGTTCATGTTCCTGGTGTTTCCAGAAGTTGGCCTCGTCCAGTAGCCGTAGAGGCATTTGTTCTCCATATGAGAACTGCATGTTGATGTCCCTCCCTTCTATCTACAGAAATATGTATTCAAAATGTTTTCGATAATGCTTATATCGTTAATGGATTTTTACTCCAATATTTAAGAGCAGGTTAAGAAAGAGGGCGTTTATACTGAAAATAAGAATGGCTTATACCAAGAAAAAAGAAACGCGATACATCGCCCATCTCGATCTCACACGGGTGTTTGACAGGGCCTTAAGGCGGGCACGTATTGATGTTGCCTTCTCTGAGGGTTTTAATCCGCATCCCAAGATTTCTTTCGGACCACCACTACCCGTAGGGGTAGAAGGGTATCGGGAATTTGTGGATATCGATCTGAAGCTTCCGCCGGATTACCCTGAAATAGAGTATCTCAAAGAAACGGTGGGAAAACTGCAGAAACAATTACCGGAAGGAATCGAACTTATCGATTATGCCATTCGCCCTCAAGGGGATAAAGCATTGATGGCTGTGATCAATCTGGCAAGATATCAGACAGTGGTACCATTTTTAAAGCTGATCTCATCCTCAGATATTGAAGAGGCTTGCCAAAAGTGGTTAGCCCAAGAAGAAGTAATTGGAGTTCGTATTCAGAAAGGGAAAAAGACAGAAAGAAATATCCGGCCTTTCGCAAGCGAGATCAGGGTGCTCTCCCTGGAGGAAAAGGAGGGTACTCCTGAAGCCTTGATGCAGTTTGATATTATCACCGGTAATGCAGGGTCTGTGCGACCCATGGAAGTTCTGGAAAGCTTAAGTGAAATGGAAGGGCTTCCAGTGGATATCCCCGGTGTCTATACGACTCGGATAGGATTGTATATTCAAAATCGCAAAGGTCAATTACTTGATCCCGTCGATGCTTTGCGAAACTAAAATAATTCTAAATGAAATAACAGAGCCCAAAATGATATGGTGAAAGCTGGTAAAAACTTTGAAAGAGATTATTATCACTTCAGCCGATAACCAAATACGGGCAGCGGTTCTGGTAGACGGGAAGCTGATTGAGCTTCTGGATGATACCGAGAGAGAATCACGGCTGGCTGGAAGCATCTACAAAGGAAAGGTCAATAATATCGTTAAGGGAATTCAGGCTGCCTTTGTGGATATTGGTTTGGGGAAGAATGCATTTCTTTACGTCGGAGATGTTATCAGAGCTGAATACATGGAAGATGAAAAAGTCACTCCCGCAGTCCTGCCATCTATCGAAAACCTTCTGCAAGTCGGACAAGAAGTCATTGTCCAGATCGTCAGGGAACCTGTTGGCAACAAAGGGGCAAGGGTAACGACCAACCTGTCTTTACCGGGTCGTTATGTGGTCATGCTGCCTGGAAGTAAGGAATATATCGGTGTTTCCCGCAAAATTGAAGATGATAAAGAAAAACAACGCCTTTATCAGCTGGGATCCAGACTAAAACCTGATAATACAGGTTTGATTATTCGTACTTTAGCAGAGGGAATCACTGAAAAAGAATTCCTGGAAGATATGGAAAACCTGATCCGGCAATATGAGGAAATAATCCGGCGAATTCAGGATAAAAGCGTTAAAGGTCTGATTTATTCCAGTAACGATACTTTTTCACGTTTGTTGCGAGAAACAATTGACGATGAGGTAGAGAAGATTATCGTTGACAATGGGGATTTGGCAGAGCTCCTAAGGAATAAACTAAAGGAGATTGATTGTTCAGCCTCTGGCAAAGTGTGGACGAATCTTAAAGAATCTCTGTTTAACCGATATGATATTAACACGGAAATCAGGAATTCCCTGCAACCTAAGGTACTCCTGGAAAGTGGGGGCTATCTGATTATTGAACAGACTGAGGCTTTGACAGCAATCGATGTTAACTCTGGAAAATATGTTGGTAAAGACTCGCTCCACGATACGATGCTGAACCTCAATATTGAAGCAGCATACGAGATTTCCAGGCAGATTCGGCTTCGCAATCTCAGTGGCATTATTATTTTGGACTTTATCGACATGGAGAATAGTAAGGATTGGGAACAGCTGATAGAAGTTCTCAGCGAAGCTTTTAAGAAAGATAAAGTCAAATGCAAAGTGATGGGACGGACAAAATTAGGCTTAATCGAAGTCACCAGAAAGAAGGAAGGGCAGACTCTTGTTGCAAGATATACCACGAAGTGTCCGACCTGCAGTGGCAAAGGCTGGTTGCCTCGAAGGTAAACCAATTGGCATGATTATTTAAAGTTTGTTTTTCCATTGTTGACGAAGGATAGTGAATAATGATAAAATATTGAAACGTGGTAACTTCTTGCCACAACCGCACTTGCCAGGTACGATAACGGGTTTTTTGATAAAAACCGACCTCAAAAGGCGAGTCTGGGTATGGGAGGTGTAAAAAATATGTATGCAATTATCGAAACCGGTGGTAAACAGTACAAAGTTCAAGAAGGCGATGTAATCAATGTTGAAAAGCTTGTCGCTTCTGAAGGACAAACCTTAGACATTAGCCAGGTACTGCTTGTTGAAAAGAACGGAACCGTAACAGTGGGTACTCCTGTCGTTGAAGGAGCCTCTGTTGTCGTTAAAGTTGTGCAGCACGGTAAAGGTGATAAAGTTATTGCTTTCCGTTATAAATCCAAAAAGCATGTCCGTGTGAAAAAAGGTCATCGTCAACCTTACACAAAGCTTTCCGTTGAAAAAATTAATGCGTAAATTTGTCTCTTATTATATAATGTCTTTCACTCAAGGAGGTGAACTTTCATGGCTCATAAGAAAGGTGTAGGTAGTACCCGAAACGGTAGAGATAGCCAAGCCCAACGACTGGGAGTAAAACGTTCTGATGGTCAGTTCGTTTCAGCCGGAAATATCTTAGTTCGTCAACGTGGCACGAAGTTACATCCTGGCAAGAACTGTGGGATCGGCAGTGACGATACGCTGTTTGCTCTGATCGACGGTTACGTTAAATTTGAACGTAAAGACAAGTTCCGCAAACAAGTAAGTGTTTATGCGGAGAACGGTGTTGCTCAAGCCCAATAACCATAGTAACTGACATACCCCTGGGTTTACCCAGGGGTTTGCTGTCGTTAGCGACAATGAGAAGATTCGCAATGAGTCAAATGAAAAAAGGAGGAAAAATGACTGACTTTGCTAAAACCCTGTTAAATGAACAACTTGATCATTACCAGATTCAGCGCCATGACTTCCTAAATAACTTTCAGGTCATTCGAGGATATCTTCAGCTTAATATGCCGGAGAAGGCTTTAAGATATATTGATGAAGCGATTGCTGCTCTTCTGCCCCAACAGGAGATCTACAAGGTTGGAAATAAAGATATGTTAGCCATTCTCCTCGGGTGGTTTTTTGGTTTGCGTTTAAAAGGGGTAGAAATGACAATTGACTTTCCGCCTGAGATAAAGCAAGAAGCATTCTGGCAGGAATTCTGGAACGAAGAATATGCTTTGCAGTTTTATGGATACACTAAAGAATGCGTCAATCTCATTCCTCTTGAGGAGAATCCTGAGGATTTATTGGCAGAGATTCATCTGTTATCTGCCCCTCGGGGATTAAGGTGTGAATTTAAGCTTCTTAATCGAGGGAAAGTTTATGTTACAAGGGATTTTTTAACAAAATAAATCCAGCCTAAATGCTGTTTGCACAGAGGTGTTTTACATTTATGTTTTATGATCGGACGAAAGTCTATGTCAAAGCCGGTGACGGCGGAGCAGGTGCGGTTTCTTTCCGCAGGGAGAAATACGTTCCTATGGGAGGTCCTAACGGCGGAGATGGTGGCCGTGGAGGAAATATTATCTTGGAAGCGGATGAAGGCTTAAGAACACTTGTCGATTTTCGTTATAAGAGACATTACAAAGCTGAGCGGGGAGAACATGGAGAAGGGAAAGACATGCATGGCAAAGGCGCTGAAGACCTTGTTCTGCGCATCCCTGCCGGAACCATTGTTAAAGACGATGATAATGGTGAAATAGTGGCTGACCTCACTAAACATGGTCAAAGAGTGTTAATCGCCAAAGGCGGTCGTGGCGGTCGCGGTAATGCCCGGTTTATGAGCAATACAAATAAAGCTCCTACTGTTGCTGAAAGAGGGGAACCGGGCGAGGAACGGTGGCTTCTGCTTGAGCTGAAACTGCTTGCCGATGTAGGACTAGTCGGTTTTCCCAATGTAGGTAAATCCACCCTCATTTCCAGGGTTTCCGCAGCTCGTCCTAAGATAGCCGATTACCACTTCACGACCTTGGTGCCAAATCTGGGAGTGGTTAAAATAGAAGAGGAAAGCTTCGTAATGGCGGATATCCCCGGAATCATTGAAGGGGCTCATACTGGAGCCGGACTAGGACATGAATTCCTGCGTCACATCGAACGTACCCGATTACTCTTGCACGTATTAGACATATCAGGGTCAGAAGGCCGAGATCCGATTGAAGACTTTAAAATCATTAACAGAGAGCTAAAGGAATACAGTCCGGCCTTAGCTGAGAGACCCATGATTGTCGTTCCCAATAAGATGGATGTCAGTGGCGCAGAGGAGAATTTAACCAGGCTAAAAGCTTTTTTGCAGGACCAATATGAGATATTTCCCATTTCAGCAGTCACTGGTGAAGGGATCCAGGAGGTGTTGCACAGGGTGATTCAAATTTTACCCCAGGTACCACCGATTGAATTTTCAGCCAATCCTGATGAGCATCGATACGTTCAGGCTCAGGAACAAGAGCGATTCAGAATTGAACGGGAAGAAATGAAATATGTGATCAAAGGCAGAGAAATCGAAAGACATGCAGCCATGGCATATTTGGATACGGACGATGGAGTGATGCGTTTTCAGAATATCCTTAAGGTCATGGGCGTTGACGATGCCCTCCGGGCCGAGGGGATAAAAGACGGTGACAAAGTACAAATCGGAGATCTTGAATTGGAATGGTCTGAAGGAGGTTAATCGTCGTGCTGACAGGTAAGCAGAAAAGATATTTAAGATCATTGGGAAACGAAATGGAGCCGATTCTTTTCGTCGGCAAAGAAGAAATAACAGCAAATATCATCAAACAAACGGATGATGCGCTGGAAGCCAGGGAACTGATTAAAGGCCGCGTTCTTCAAAACTGTGCTGATGTACCACAGAATATTGCTTCTCAATTAGCTGAGGCCACCAAGGCTGAACTCGTACAAGTGATCGGCCGTAATTTTCTTCTCTATCGGATGTCTCAGGACAAACCAAAATTTGAACTGCCGCTTTAATTATAAATATACATAAGACCGGGGAGATTAAGATGGAAGCCAGCGTTCGCAAGTCGATTATCGGAGGACAACGACTGGGTATTATGGGAGGAACCTTTGATCCGATTCATTATGGTCATTTAGTTGCTGCTGAATCGGCCCGAATCGAACTTAGACTCGACCATGTTCTATTCATTCCGACAGGAATTCCACCCCATAAAATAGACCGACCTATTACAGATGCCGATCTTCGTTTCGAAATGGTAGAGATGTCAATTCGAAGCAATAAATATTTTATGGCATCACGGATGGAGATAGAGCGTGAAGGTCCAACCTATACCAGCGATACACTAAGAATTTTGCATGACCTTTTTCCTGAACAGGAGCTGTATTTTATTACCGGAAGCGATGCCCTTAGAGAACTCCTGACCTGGCGAGAACCCGAAGAGATAGTCAAACTAGCCAAGATTGTGGGTGCCTCCAGACCAGGCTACGATTCTCGTGACTTATTAGCTAAAGTCAACCGTAAATTTCCGTTTACCAAGGGAAGAATATCTCAGCTGGAGGTTCCGGCTTTAGCCATTTCTTCTACCGATATTCGGGTAAGAGTTCAGAACCAGAAGTCTATCCGTTATCTTTTACCTGATGAAGTCCGTCTTTTTATTAAAACAAACAATCTCTACCTGAACAAATAATATTTGACTTTAAACTGTGTAGTATACTATAGTATAAGTTGCTTATACTATTATCAAAATTAGTTTAGAGGTGAATCTGATGACAAAAACCCTGTATGTGGGAAATCTCCCCTGGAGCACAACTTCAGAGGAACTGATCGAGTTCTTCTCCCGGTATGGCAATGTTATTGGTAGCAGAATCATTACCGATAGAGAAACTGGTCGTTCAAGAGGCTTTGGCTTCGTTGAAGTAGCTGAGGAAGACGCTGGGCGTCTGGCTGAAGAGCTCAACGGAAGTGATTTTAACGGCCGTTCACTGACAGTTAACGAAGCAAGACCTCGCCAAACTGTCTAACGATTTGTTTGGGGGTTTATATTAAGATAAATTGTGTGATTTAATGATTACCGTTATATTTGTTGGTGCTGCGAATTCGAGTTTATCTTAAACATCCCTGGACCCGAGTGAATACGGTACGGTATGAACTGTACCGTATTATTTTATTCACATTTTTGACGTATTTTCGCAAGGAAGGTCTTAAGCTATGCCTTATCCGCTCGGACATTTCCGTGTCTTGGCTGCCAAAAATTTAGAATTTGAACGTTTTCAACATACTATCGGTGTTGAAGTTTTTGCCTGTGAGCTTGCCAAGAAATACGGTATTGACCTTGAAGCAGCGTCCTTAGCTTCTCTTACTCATGATATGGCCAAGGCCTTTTCCATTCAGGAGCAGATCAGTAAAGCTAAGGAATGGAAACTTATCCACTTTCCTGAGGACTTACATAGTCCTGAAGTCCTGCATGGAAGGATTGCAGCGTATATACTGCAAAACGAGCATGGAATCGATAATGAGGATATTCTTAACGCGGTTGCCAATCATACCTTGGGCAGGCCAGGCATGTCACCGTTGGAGATGCTTATCTACAGCACAGATCTGACCGAACCGGGTCGAATCTTTCCAGGAGTAGACAAGCTGCGAGAGAAGTTGTATGATGACCTTAAAGAAGGAACCTTAGCTTGTGTGGAGCATACGATAAATTACCTGAAACAAACCAACAAGCCTATCCATCCTTTGACCATTCTAACCTATGAAAGCTTGAAAACAGTAAAAGAATAAAGGGGGATCCAATTTGGTGCTAGGTGTTGACCAGTTGAATAAAGTTGCTGACTATGTTGATGATAAAAAAGGCCGTGATATTACTATATTAGAACTTAAAGGTATATCTATTATTGCTGATTATTTTATCATTGCTACCGGCAATACCACGACCCAAACCAAAGCTATTACAGATCATCTGTTGGAGAAGCTGCCTGAATTGGGAATACCGATTCTTAGAAAAGAAGGTCTGCCTGAAGCTCATTGGGTTTTAATCGATTGCGGTGATCTGGTTATTCATATCATGACACCGGAAACCAGGGAGTTTTACAGTCTGGAAAGACT
>CAYZDF010000008.1:50627-63148 GCA_964477085.1 uncultured Gracilibacteraceae bacterium
AGAAAACCTCTCCTTGAAAATCATCTTCCGGCTGTCGCTTCCAATCGGCCCTCCATGGCCGTGGAGCTGATTCAGCCATCCAAGTTGAATCCCATCCTCCAGAGCCTTTTTTGACATTATTTCTCGTTAAGGCATGCCTTCGCGCGTCCATGGCCTTCGATACTTTAGTGCACTTATGCCCTTCCTGACAAACTACCATTATCAAGGGGTAATCAACGCAAAAGTGAGACATAAGAACCGTCCCCCTGTCTCAAGAACCGTCCCCCTGTCTCACCCAGAACCGTCCCCCTGTCTCATGCATGTCTCCCCCATGTCTCAGTCTCGAGCCCTTTGGGCTTGACTTAAGCTAAGGTTTCTAGATAAAATAAAGAGTGGAAAATTTAGATGGTATAAGCACTGAGGGAAATAAGTACTAGCTAGACTTGAATCAGAGAGGCAGCGGTTGGGTGTGAGCTGCTTTCAAGGGAAGTTGGGAACTCACTCCTGAGCTGTGTCCAGGTAGCAACGGGCACCGGTGAGAACCGTTACAATCTTCAAGTTCATGAAATTAGGGTGGTACCGCGGGAGTAGACTCTCGTCCCTTAGGGATGGGAGTTTTTGTGTTTTGTTTTTTATATTTGTTAAATGGGAAAGAATAGAAACTGGAGGTCGGATAAAATGCAGGAGAAATACCTTTATAATGAAATTGAGCCTAAATGGCAGAAACGGTGGCTGGGACAACAGGCAGGGAAGACAGACAATGATCCGAACAAAGAAAAGTTTTATGCCTTAGCCATGTTTCCTTATCCATCGGGAAATCTGCACATGGGCCATGTCCGGAACTATTCGATCGTGGATGTTATCGCCCGCTTCAAAAGGATGCAGGGCTTTGATGTACTGCACCCGATCGGTTGGGATGCTTTTGGACTTCCCGCTGAAAATGCAGCGATTAAAAATCAAACGCCCCCCGCTGAGTGGACCTGGAAGAACATCGCCAATATGAAGCGACAACTTCGAGAAATGGGGATCTCCTATGATTGGGATCGCGAGGTTGCAACCTGCCATCCTGGCTATTACAAATGGACGCAGTGGATTTTCCTCCAATTCTATAAACATGGACTGGTCTATAAGAAAAAAGCGGCCGTCAACTGGTGTCCATCCTGTGCGACCGTTCTTGCCAATGAGCAGGTTGTTGAGGGGGCCTGTGAACGCTGTGAAACAGCTGTGACCAAAAAAGATCTTGAACAGTGGTTCTTCAAAATAACTGATTATTCAGAGCAGCTCTTAAATGATCTGGATAAGCTTACCGGATGGCCTGAAAAAGTTAAGACCATGCAGCGCAATTGGATCGGACGTTCGGAAGGAGCCGAGGCTAAGTTTAAGGTTGAAGGCACCAAAGATATGATTTCGGTATTCACCACCAGAGTAGATACGATCTTCGGTGTCAGCTATATTGTATTAGCCCCTGAACATCCGCTGGTAACCCAATTGGTTAAGGGAACAGAGTATGAGAAAGATGTAATGGCCTTTATCGATAAAATGAAAGGTTTAAATGAGATAGCCCGTACCTCTACAGAGGCTGAAAAAGAGGGGATGTACATCGGACAGCGTTGTATCAATCCCTTAAGCGGAGAGCTTATTCCAATATGGATCGCCAACTATGTACTTTTTGAATACGGTACGGGTGCGGTCATGGGCGTACCTGGTCATGATGAGAGAGATTTCGAATTTGCTGAGAAGTATAATCTCCCGATCAAAAGGGTTATCCTGGATCCCAAGATGTCTGTCGAGGATAAAGATGCTCCGATGGAAGTGGCTTATGTCGACGATGGGATTATGGTCAACTCGGCCGAATATGATGGTACGGATAATCGTACAGCTTGGGAGCGGATGGTCGGCAAATTGGAAAAATTCCAACTGGGTGAGCGTAAGATCAATTATCGCTTAAGAGACTGGCTTATTTCCCGTCAACGTTATTGGGGTGCGCCCATCCCCATGATTTACTGCGATCAATGCGGAACAGTGCCCGTTCCGGATGAGCAGTTACCGGTAGAACTTCCAGCGGATGTCGTCTTTAAAGCCGGTGAGAATCCGCTTACCACCTCTCAAAGCTTCGTCAATGCCACCTGTCCTCAGTGTGGCGGTAAAGCCCGCAGAGAGACAGATACCATGGATACATTCATGTGTTCTTCCTGGTACTATCTCAGGTATTGTGATCCCCGCAATACTGAGAAGGCTTTTGAGGAAAAGACCACGGCCAAATGGATGAATGTCGATCAATATGTCGGTGGTGTGGAACACGCTATTCTGCACTTGCTCTATTCCCGTTTCTTTACCAAAGCACTCAGGGATTTCGGCTATCTGGAAGTTGATGAGCCTTTTGAAAATCTTCTGACACAGGGAATGGTCTGTATGGACGGTTCCAAAATGTCTAAGTCCAAAGGCAACGTCGTCAGTCCGGAAGAGATCATTGAGAAGTACGGTGCTGATACCGCAAGGATGTTTATCCTCTTTGCTGCACCGCCGGAAAGAGATCTGGAATGGAGTGACCAGGGAGTTGAAGGGTGTTTCCGTTTCCTTAACCGTGTCTGGCGTCTGGTTGCACAGTATGAAGAGGCACTGAAACAAGGTGGTAAGGAAGTCACACTATCCTTTGGAAACATTGACGCTAATGCCAAAAAGATGCGCTTTAATACCCATACAGCTATCAAACGGGTTACCAATGATGTGGGAACACGTTTCAATTTCAATACAGCGATCAGTTCCATCATGGAGCTTGTCAATGTTCTGTATCTGTATAAAGAACAAAAAGACGTCAATCTTGCCGTCGCTCGTGAAGGGATCGAAGCTGTCCTTAAGCTTCTAGCTCCTTTTGCACCCCATATTACCGAAGAACTTTGGAGTGAGCTGGGTTATACCGAGAGCATTCACAAAGAAAGCTGGCCGGTATTGGATGAAAGTGCTCTGGTAGAAGAAGAAATTACTATCATCCTTCAGGTTAACGGTAAAGTACGGGATAAGGTCCAAGTTCCGGCTGAGATTTCCAAAGAAGATCTGGAAAAGCTGATTCTGACTTCGGACAAAATCAATCAGTACCTGGAAGGGAAAACGGCCATCAAAGTTATCACTGTCCCGGGGAAACTCGTTAACATTGTTGTAAAGTAAAGAAAACCTGACAAAAGCTTAGGAATTGAATAATATATTGTGCTTTAATACAAAAAAAGGTCGCTGTGATTAAAATCCAGCGGCTTTTTATTCTTTGGGTTCTGTTATGTCAGAGTTCATTGGCGTTAAGACCAATAAGTGCTTTCAGTGAATAGAGTCAAACAGTTGATGAAGTCCGTTACGTTTTGATAATCCTTAGACGAATAATTGAGTTAAGTCCACATCTAAACCTTCAAAGGTTGGTGATTGCGCTGTTTCTTTGGCCCGATAAACAACATATTCCATAATATCATCTTCTGCAAAGACGTATACGTAAACCTCCTGACGGAAAAGGTTGACGATCCAGTACTCTTTAACTCCGGCATGAAGATAGAGATTAAGCTTCTTGAGCATATCTTTCTTTTGGGTGGATTCGGAGAGAATCTCCACTAACAAAGTGGGTACACCGAAGTATCTTCCTTTTTCATTAATGTTAGCGGTATCACAGATCACAATAATGTCAGGTTGAACTACATTTTTATTGTCATCGATGGTTAACGTAACATCGAAAGGAGCAGTAAGCGGACGACAAGGCTTACCTTTAAAATATTGGTACATGATCGTTAGGAGCTCAACGATGATGCATTGATGATCATAAGAAGGAGAAGCTAACAGATAGACTTCTCCATCGATATATTCATAACGTTTTTCACTGGCTTCTGAAAGCTTCAAAAAGTCCTCATAAGTAATCCGCTCATTTTTATATGAATAGTCTTCGGCACCCTCGGCAATGGTTGGATAAATTTCCAGAGGCTCCTTATAGGACTTTATGACCGCTATTTTTTTCCCGTTTTTAGCGATGACTACATCCTCAAACTGAGCAAGTTTCAGATACCGGCCAAAATTATTTTGGGCTTCGGTTGACGATATTTCCATAAAACACCTCGTCTTAGCTAAAATAAATTATTAGCTAAGACATATTATAAAGCATAAAATTTATTTGTAAATATTTGGTATGCATTTTATGGATATAATTTTGGTATTTTCAAGAGCATTATTGTTCCGTCTTTAGAAATAAATTTTAAGGCACTTTTGATTTGCTCTTATATACACCCTTTCAGGAGTATTGCCCCTGTTATCTGCTCGATCAGTTTGGATTCGAATTCTCTGGCTTTCTTGACTTCGATCCGGGATGGATTCCCACAATAACCCAAAGGATACGCTTTTTTAACATCATCCCAGCCCTTGGACCAGACTGCCGCTTCATCAACTGTTGTTTTGGTGGATTGCAGGGTTTTGGCTAGAGATGTCCTGACATGATCAGGAAAGACAGCTGACATCCAGCTGGTTTCGAAAGTCCCGGCATGAAGATCTACATAGAGAGAAGGGGATGTAAAGGAAGGCATATTATATGGTATTGCAAAATCTTCTGTTCCGGTTAGATTGTATTGGCCCAGACTTTGGTCAGGTATAAGAGTTAAAACATTGATACCCTCAGTTCGAGCCTGCTTTATAGCTTGGATGATAGCAGAGTTATGCTGTGGATCACCATGAATATTGACGATGATCATGGTGCTGAATCCCCAACGCATGATATCCGAGAGAATATCAAGTAATAGATGGATCATAGTCTGAGATTTAAGATTAAAGGAGCCAGGAAACGAACCTGTTGAATGATTCCTCCCCCAAAAGACAGGAGGAGCAATAATGGTGTATTTTTCATGCTGCTGCCAAAGATTTTCCTGTAGTTTTAAACAGATATGATTGGTTAGATAAGTATTTGTCCCTATTGGCAGATGAGGACCGTACTCTTCGATGGCCGAGACGGGAATTAGAACAGCTGAACCTCCAGTCGCTGCCTGTTCGATCTCCTTATACGTCATATCAGACATCGATCCTGTCAAGGGAGGGCTTTTTTTATCCCTTTTCATGAAGGGTATTAAGCTCAATAACATATTTTATTTACCTCCATCCTCGTTTTCAGTGCCCAATGTATTATTTGCTATGAAATAGCCTGGTCGCCCATAAATATTTAACTAACTATGTTATTTATAATTTATGCCTTGCTATGCTAAATGTGTTTCTGCTTCGCTAGGCTCAAAAGCTTATATCTTATTACACAAACAGCAACATGCAACTTTACAATTCTTTAAGGGTTGTAAGGCAAGCCTGAAAGTGATATAATTCTAATGATAAGTACACATGATAATTAAAAGCAAAATAATGCTTATTTTTTTTCGGAAAGAGCGGGGGAACCAATTCAGTGGGGCGAATCACATTGCTGTGTAGGGTTAACAGACACCCGAGTCCGTCAGCTAACTCCGTAAGTTTAAGTCTGGGCTTCTGGTTTTTATTTTAAAATAGCCATTCCTTGTTTATTTATTTACAAGGTCAAGCCCCTTGCTTTTTGCTGCAATCAAGGGTTTTTTCTATTTATAAACATTGAGTTTAATGTTCTTTAGATTATTACTAAGCTTTTGCCTTTTGGTGCAAACTAGAATGAATATTCATGAAAGCTTTTTGTAATCTGCAAGCTTAAAGGAGGATGGAGAAAATGACTGATAAAATCGTGGTTTCTAATCTAATCAAAATATTTGGATCTCATCCTCAAAAAGCATTGACCATGCTTCAAGAAGGGAAGAGTAAAGCAGAAATTCTGAAAGAAACAGGACTGACGGTGGGTATCAACAATATCAGTTTTTCGATTAGACAGGGCGAGATGTTTGTTGTCATGGGGCTTTCCGGAAGTGGTAAATCCACAGTGCTGAGATGCCTCAATCGACTGATCGAACCAAGTTCCGGAGAGATTAGTATTGATGGTGTCGATATCACTAAAATGAGTGATAAAAGTTTACGGAAATTTAGACAAGAAAAAACAGCGATGGTCTTTCAACAATTTGCTCTATTGCCACACCGTACCGTGCTTCAAAACACGGTGTATGGCTTAGAAGTCCAGGGCGTATCTAAGAAAGAGAGAGAGCAGAAAGCGATCGAGTCCTTGGAACTGGTCGGCTTAAAAGGATGGGAGAACAAGTACCCCGCTCAGCTGAGCGGTGGTATGAAACAGCGTGTAGGCTTAGCTCGTGCCTTAACCAACGATGCGGATATTCTGCTGATGGATGAGGCTTTTAGTGCCTTGGACCCGCTGATCAGAGAAGAGATGCAGGACGAACTTCTTAGCCTTAAGCAAAAAATGAATAAGACCATTGTCTTTATTACCCATGATTTAAATGAGGCCTTGAAGCTTGGAGATAGAATCGCCTTCCTGCGGGACGGAGGGCTGGTTCAGGTAGGAACACCCGAAGAAATTATTACCAACCCGGCTGATGACTATGTTGCCAAGTTTGTGAGAGGCGTAGATCGCAGCAAAATCCTGACAGCCGGGGATGTGATGAAAAAACCGCATCCGCTGATTACCTTACGTGATGGTCCTAACGTTGCTTTAAGAACCATGAAAGAACATGGGATCTCCAGTCTTTTTGTGGT
Source organism: uncultured Gracilibacteraceae bacterium (assembly GCA_964477085.1). Lineage (GTDB taxonomy): Bacteria > Bacillota > Desulfitobacteriia > Desulfitobacteriales > Syntrophobotulaceae > Dichloromethanomonas. Next base: position 57,237 of record CAYZDF010000008.1, read on the forward strand.
GGACAGAGAAAAGCATCTACGAGGGATCATCACTGTTGAAGGTGCCGTAGAAGCCCGCAATGCCGGAATCACTAACTTGAGTGAAATAGAATTGGCACAAGGTCCTGTCGTGAAAGAAGAAGATGCACTTCTTAATACACTCGGTGTCATTGCCGAAAGTAAGCTGCCGATGGCGGTGGTCAACGATGATTATAAGCTGATCGGAATTATCGTCAGAGGGTCAGTTTTAGCTGCACTGTCTTCGGATAACAAGGCAAATGAGGATACTATCGAAACCCTTAAATCAACTGAACACCCAGTAACTATGGGGGGTGCAGACCATGAATAAAATACCGTTGGCGCAATCAGTCGATAAGGGAGTCAAATGGTTACAGAATAATTTTGGCGACAGCTTAGACGCTTTCTCGGATGCTTTCGGTGATGTAATCAATTCCCTGAAAACATTTCTTGGGATTCTGCCCTGGTGGCTTATCATACTTCTCTTTGTTGCACTTGCCTGGAAAGCAAGCGGTTGGAAGCTATCCCTGGGAACGGCTGTCGGATTATTCTTCATTTATAATCTGGGGCTTTGGGGACCGTTCTTAGATACCCTTGTACTAGTTATTATTTCGGCAATCGTTTCGATCATTATCGGTGTTCCTCTTGGAATATTGGGTGCGCGCAATGACAGGTTTCATTGGGTCATATCTCCGATCTTGGACTTTATGCAGACCATGCCTTCATTTGTTTATCTCATACCGGCTTTGATGTTCTTTGGTATCGGGAAGGTTCCTGCTGTTTTTGCGACAGTGATTTTTGCCATGCCGCCAGCCATTAGGCTTACCGACCTGGGGATCCGTCAGGTCCCAGTTGATCTTGTGGAGGTTGGGGAGGCCTTTGGATCCACTCCCGGTCAGCTGCTGTGGAAGATTCAGCTGCCCGTTGCCTTACCGACGATCATGGCAGGAATTAACCAGACGATGATGCTGTCCTTATCCATGGTGGTCATCGCCGCGATGATCGGGGCAGGCGGACTGGGTGGCGGCGTTCTGGAAGCCATCGGTCAGCTGAAAGTGGGGATGGGTTTTGAATATGGGGTTACCGTGGTGATCATGGCAATCATATTGGACAGACTAACTCAAGGGATCGGAAGTTCACTAAGAACTGAAGATAAACACAAATAAGGAGGATACAAAAAATGGTTCAAAATTTTAAAGGATGGCGAAAGTTTATTGTTTTTGCACTCGTTGCTGTGCTGGTCATGAGCTTGGCAGCAGGCTGCTCTAATGCTAACCAGCCTGCAGGTGATGCATCAAAGGACAAAGGTACGGTGAAGATAGGTTATGTGAATTGGGCTGAGTGTATCGCCGTAAGTAATCTGTGGAGGGTTATTCTGGAAGATCAAGGCTATAAAGTTGAACTTACCCCGCTGGATGTGGCGCCGTTGTTTGTTGGTTTGAACAAAGGAGATATCGATGTCTTTATGGATTCCTGGTTACCTATCACCCACCAGACCTACTGGAAAGAACATAAAGACAATCTTGAAGATTATGGTATCTGGTATAAGGAACCTGCTAAGATCGGGCTGGTCGTACCCAAATATGTCACGATAGATTCCATTGAAGAGATGAAAGCTGAAGCCACAAAATTTGATGGCAAGATTATCGGTATCGATCCCGGCGCCGGTATCATGAAAGCATCTGATAGGGCCAATACCAGTTATGGCTTAGGCTTCGAAGTCGTACAAAGTAGTGAACCGGCCATGATGGCTGCCATGGAGAAAGCGTATGGCAAGAATGAATGGATTGCTATTACGGGATGGAGTCCGCACTGGATGTTCGCCAAATATGATCTCAAGTATTTAGACGATCCCAAGAAGGAATTTGGTGAAGCCGAAGAGATCCATACCTTAGCCAACAAAGAATTCAGCACGACGCAACCTGAAGTCGCTGCCATGCTGAAGAAATTCAAAATGACGGACTCCCAGATCGGAAGTCTGGAAGGCTTGATCAATGGCGGAATGGAACCATTAGAAGCAGCGAAAAAGTGGATTGCAGACAATCAGGATGCTGTGGATGGCTGGATAAAGTAATTACACGCTGATTTATTTATTATGATGCTAATCTCTCAGAGAGATTATTATTGAAACGGGGAACTTGTTATAAGTCCCCCGTTTTTTTGATTTTTATGATTTCGATTAAGAAGCTTTTTAACTGTAAGTCTTTGCATTTGAGCCAAAGAAATAAAATCATAAGAATAATAGATAATTAGAATTCATTTACTAATAGGGGTACGGGTAACCTCCATAAGGATAACCATAAGCAGCTCTAGTACCAACGCCATAGCCAAGACCATAAGCAAAAGGAATTGTTAACGCCAGCGCTGCTATACCTAAGAACGGGAGCCAAAGAAATCCTGGATTATCGGAGTGGAATAAGATACCATCAGGACGGACCTCTACGATCTCTCCATGATAGGTTTTACCATCGAAAAGATGAACGGTAGCACGCCTTCCAGCATAGGGAGCGACCATAGCATAATTCATTTGATTTCCTTTAAATAACATTAAAGAGAGTACCTCCTTTATAAATTATTACCTTAAAAAATAGGTTAGTATAATCTATGCAAATGGAAGGAAAAGGTAATTACTTTTGCTATGGTGTTTTCCTTTGTTCTTTCAGTTTAAGCGATGTATTGATTTACAAAAAAAGAGAAGGAAATTTCCTATAATTGGAGAATAATAACAGAATAGACAAAAATTGAAAGAACTCTCGGGCGGGAGGTTTGTCTGTTGGATAAAAGAGTCAGGCTTCTTTGGTGGAGCACTTTGGGTATCCTGTTGATTATTGCTTGTTTGAAATTCCTGCTGCCGGTAAGATCACCAGTCAAAATGGAACAGGCACAAGCCAATAGAGAGATCGTTGTCTACATTACCGGAGCGGTTAATCACCCTGGTCTTTTACATCTTCCTTTGGATGCCAGGTTAGAGGATGCTTTAGTAAAAGCTGATTTGCGGATCGACGCTGATCGAGAAGCACTTAATCCTGCTCAGAAACTAAAAGACGGCCAGAAAATTATCGTTCCATGTAAGAAGGTCACCCCTGATATTCCGGAAACAACTGTGGCAGCAGGTCTAACACCAACACCAAGCACCTCACCAGCAAAAGATGAAGGAAGCTATAACGCCCGGATAAACATCAACACCGCTGGGGTTAACCAATTGGATACTATCCCTGGCATAGGCCCTTCCCTGGCCCAAAGGATCATTGAATACCGGACCCAGAACGGTCTGTTCTCCAGCCCTGATGAAATTCAGAATGTCTCGGGAATAGGAGCCAAAACTTATCAAAAGATGGCAGATTATATAACGGTAGGACCGTAGAATGAAAAATTTAACACATATATAATAGAAAGAATAAGCTGTCAAAAAAATTAATAAGCAAAACAAAGGAAACAAACACTTCTTGTGCTGTTGAAGAAAAGGTGGCTAAACAATGATAGATAAGCTCATGTGGCAAGCTGCCGTTGTCATCTTAGGGGGATTGATCGCTGTTTATATCGCTTGGGAAGTCAGGATATGGGTTCTGGCTTTTTTTATACTGCTGCTCTTACGCTTATGGTTTTTATGGAAGCCCACAGACTATTACGGAAGACAGCACAAGCCGGAAGTTCTCCTCATCGCCTGTGGAATGACGATTGGGTTTCTTTACGGTATGTCAGTTGAGAAGGTTATTCCCAGTCCCTTAGTCATTCCTACTATCGAGATGGAAGGAAGAATAGAGGAATTCGTCATTGACAGCTCTGTTGCAAGAGGGTCCCTTGTCCTCTTCCAAACACACCCCTTCCAGGAAGGTCTTGGAAAGAAGTATTCAATTCGTGTTTATCCGGACCATAACGGTAAGTTTAAGGAGGGATGGGAGTCTGTCACACCAGGTGATACCATTCGATTTAATGGTAAGTTAGAGCATCCTAAACCTCCCGGCACCGAAGGAGAGTTTGATCTTCCTCTCTATTATGCAGTAAGAGGGATAAGCGGGAGTATTACCGCCAAGGGAGAAGCTCTCATCTTGAAGGATGAAATGCCTGGTCTTATCTGGAAGCTAAGACAGCGCATCAGGAATGTTTTAGATGCCTATTGGCCGTCAGAGGCACCTGTACTGGAGGGTATTCTTTTTGGAGATTCCAGTCGCATACCCTCTCAAACACTGGATATGTATAAAGCGGCAGGCGTCATGCATGTGTTCGCAGCTTCAGGTGCTAATGTGGCATTCGTTATCGGCCTCTTCTGGGGAATCTTCTTTTTTCTGCCCCACCGGCTAAGAATTTTGGCAGCGATTGGAATAGTTATTCTCTACGCGGCGTTGTGTCAGGCTAACCCCCCGATCTTAAGGGCATCTATTCTGGGAGTAGCGGTCCTTCTCGGGAAGCTGGGAAAAGGGAAGATGTCATCTTTAAGGTGGCTTATGTTTGCGGGTCTCATTCTTTTTTTACTTCAGCCTCTCTATCTAAAAGACATCAGTTTTCAACTTTCGTTTGCAGCGACCTGGGGAATGGTGGTACTAACACCTTACCTTAGGCAAGTGAAAGTGATTAAGAGGTTGCCAGAACCTCTGCAAACATCGGCAGCAGTTTCCCTGAGTGCGCAGTTAGCGGTATTGCCCATTCTTGTTGATATTTTTCATAGGGTATCACTAGTAGGCTTAATCACCAATGTGGTGATGCTTTTTATCCTGGGAGCGGTGTTACAACTGGGACTCCTAGGAACTATACTAATCTTGTTTCCAGTTTTACCCTTGGCCTTCTTTCAAACCGCCTGTTGGCTATTACAGATCTCCGATTACGGATTAAACTTGTTTGCTAATATGCCATTTGCTTACTACTGGATATTAAATCCTGGAACATTATTTTGGATTATCTGGTATGGAACCATAGCAATTTTACTATATGGTAAAGACAAGGTATGGTTCATAACGAGGGTACAGGGCAGAAGATTAATACATCTTCTTCGAAGGTTTATCCGTTATCATCAAGACAACCAAACGGAATGCCGTAATCGATTAAACACTATCATTCTCCGAAGATGTCTTTTAATCATCATTTTGATACTTGTTATATGGTCACCATGGTCTAAACAAGATGTCTTTACGATTACTTTCCTGGATGTAGGACAAGGGGACGCCATCCTAATCCAAACACCCAGGGAAAATCTTCTGGTTGACACCGGGCCGGTAAGGAAGGGCTATGATACTGGTGAAAAAGTCTTGGTACCTTATCTGATGGAGAAAAGAATAGGGTATTTGGACATGGTGTTTATTACCCATGAAGATGGAGACCACATCGGAGGTGCGCAGTACCTTCTCGCTAACATTCCAACTGAAAAGGTAGGAGTACCTGAAGTGGGAGAGAGACTTTTCAATCCTGAATGGCAGGAGGGTATCCCGAGCAGATTTTTATCTGACTCCGCAAAGCTTGTTCGGTTCAAAGCCGGTGATAAGCTGACATTTTCTTCTGATCTGAAGATCGAGGTACTTGCTCCGGTTACAATCCTTGAGGGAACAGAAGCTGATGCCAATAACAATTCTTTAGTGATGCTTCTTCATTGTCTGGGAAGAAAGGTGTTGCTGACAGGGGATATGGAGACTGACGAAATGGAAATGATCTCTGATCATGGAGCGAAGTGGGACGCTGATTTTATTAAAGTTCCACACCATGGAGGAAAGAGTTCATTCAATCCTTTGTGGTTTGATCAGACAAACCCCTTAGCCGTTTTTATTTCAGTGGGACGCAACAGTTTTGGACACCCGACAGATGAAGTGCTTACCTATTGGCGGGAGAGAGGGATTCCAATTTATCGGACGGATATTCATGGAACGGTTACATTGGTGATAGACCACGAAAGTTTTCGCATAATCCCAGGAAGAAACTTTGCTCAA
>CAYZDF010000008.1:63248-69057 GCA_964477085.1 uncultured Gracilibacteraceae bacterium
AGAAATTCCCTGAAAGGGGAATTTTCGTTATTCGAACCGTCGCCAACGTGTCAACTCAAACACGATGAAGCAGCACAAATAAATAGCATAATAAAATATATAATAAAAGGAGTCTGATTATGGAAAACCCAATCGTCACTATCGAGATGAACAATGGAGATGTTATCAAGGCCGAACTCTATCCGGAGGTTGCCCCTAACACTGTCAGGAACTTTATATCCCTTGCTCAAAAAGGCTTTTACGATGATCTGATCTTTCACAGGGTTATACCGAACTTCATGATTCAAGGCGGAGACCCTGAAGGAATCGGAGTAGGTGGCCCCGGTTATGCGATCAAGGGGGAATTTGCTGATAACGGATTCAATAATGATTTGCAACACACCCGTGGAGTAATGTCCATGGCTCGTTCCAGAATGCCTGACTCTGCTGGTTCGCAGTTCTTTATCATGGTTGCTGACTCTCCGCACCTTGATGGGCAATATGCTGCATTCGGTAAAGTGTTTGAAGGGATGGAAGCAGTAGATAAAATCGTAGCTTCCGAACGGAATTTCCAGGATCGTCCCTTTCAGGACCAGACCATGAAGAAGGTTACCGTGGATACCAAAGGAGTTAGCTATGAAGAACCAGAAACGGTTCAAAAATAATTTTTAGCAAAAATATGAAAAAGATGAATAAAAAGAGGAAGAGCTTGGAAATAATACCAGTGAACATCTCTTTTCTCCTCCTCTTTCTTTCCCCCTTCGCTATTGTTGAGGGGGACTTTTTTTGGGCATTATTGTTTATACAGTGCGAGGGAACGTATTATCCTTCTGTTAACTTGAAGTTAAATCTTCCAGTATGTGAAAAATATGGGTAGAAAAACATTCTGTTCTATAGTACAATGTACATGCATAATATTTATACTGTAGTTTAAAAAGGGCAAACCGGTTGAAAAGCCGGGACGCAAAGTCAGAAGTCTAAGGTATCCTACAGCATGATTCCAGGACAGTAAGAGGTACTATGATTGTTCGGCTGCTACGAAAGTGGCAGGTTTTTTTATTACCAAAGCTAAAAAATCACCCGCTGGGTGATAGTAATTTGCAAATAGCCACTGTACAATACGATGTTGTGGATATTTAGAAATTGATCTCATGTAAAGAATTAAAAAAATATAAGAAAAAAGTAAAAAACTATTGTAAAATAGAATTTCAAGGAAGAGTAAGAGAAGAAAAACATGAATAAATCCAATTTGCTTAAAGAAAGGTAAAAATAGTGTTAAATAATCAATCACATTGAAGGGAAAATGATCTAAATCGTCGAATAGTTTAAGTCCAGGAAAAAATTACTAATATTGCGTTTGATGAGTAAATCTTGAGTAACGAAATACATAGAGATTCAAGCTAATTCTATTTACGATTAGGCTTTGAACATTAGGTAAATAGGGAGGAAAAAAAGTGGATAAAAGAAGCAGATTTGCCTATGCAAATATCATCCAGGTCATTACTGATATATGCTTTTTATTTGGAACGTATGCGATTGCCTATCTTATTGCCGGGACAATGACCCACTTATATACTATGAGAGATTATCTTTGGATCCTCATCATTTTTGCCCCAATCTGGATTTTGATCATGAATATTTATCGTATGTATGATAATACGACTTTCTACTATCTAGACCGAGTATTCCGCAATGTTTTATTTGCTACTATTTTCTCAGGATTAATTATTGGAGCAATGTTTTTCTTTATCAAAGAGATCAACACCAGCCGTATATTCATAGGAACATTTTTCATTCTATGTTTGATAATCATGTTTTTAGAAAGATTAACCTTAAGGTATATTTTTCGTAAGGCCGATATTAATCATCGAATGAGAATCATTCTTGTTTGTTCAGCTGAGACATATTTATTGTTTAAGAAATATGTCAAAAAAACCACTCTTCGGTACACGATTAACGGAGTTATCAAAGTGGATGACCAAGACGTTGCGGCAAGTGAACCATTATTAGGTCAACTGGATATGGATTCTTTTGAAAATACTCTCAAAAAGCAAGTAGTGGATCAAGTTGTATTTGCCTTGCCCAGGGACTATATTCTGGAAATTGAACCCTATATGAATACCTGCATGCAAATGGGAGTAACTGTTCAAAATGTCCTGAATTATAATCTTGATCTGGCGCGAGTCCACAGCTCCATGCTGGGGCCAATGCCAGTGTTAACTTTTTATAACATAGGCCTGAATCCTGTGCCCAAAGTGATGAAGCGGGCCATGGATATTCTCGGGGCAGTTGTGGGAATTATCCTTACCTCTATTGCAGCAATATTTATTGTGCCTGCCATAAAACTCGACTCACCTGGCCCGATACTGTTTAAACAAAAAAGGGTCGGCCGTTATGGTGAGTTGTTTGATTGCTACAAATTCAGAACAATGTGTATCGATGCTGAAGCAAAGAAAAAAGAATTAGAGCGAATGAATGAATACAATAACGGTTTATTCTTTAAGATTGAAAAAGACCCAAGAATTACCCGCGTTGGTGCCTTTTTACGCAAGACAAGTCTCGATGAATTACCGCAGTTTTTCAATGTGTTAAAAGGTGATATGAGTTTGGTGGGGACGCGTCCGCCGCTGCTTGACGAAGTCGCTCAATACGATATTGAACATTGGCGCCGTATCAGCATCAAACCGGGGATTACCGGAAACTGGCAGGTCAGCGGCAGAAGCAGCATTAAGGATTTTGAACAGATCGTCGCGCTGGATACGCAATATATTGATAAGTGGTCGATTTGGTTGGATATCTCGATTCTGTTTAAGACGGTGTTGATGGTTGTGAAGAGGGAGTCGGCTTATTAAAGATTACTTTTAGTTTTAAGTTTTTCTAGTTATTATCATATCGATTCATTTATAGTTTGTTAGTATATAGGTTTTAGATGTTCTAGGGAATAGGCTGTTTAATGAGGTTATTATAAATGAATTTATTTCTTAGGTTAAGAAATATTTATATAAAAATGAATAGTGATAATACTATGTTCACAGATGTCAAAAAGCAAAAAAAAGTTTTAGATTCATTTCCAGAACCAAAAGACCTCTATGAACGCTCGTATTATCAATATAAGTGTCAGATGGCACTAAAAGACAATATTTTAGTATTTATACAAAATATTGTCGCAACAGTGCTATTGCCTTTTTACTATATAAAGTTAAGATTTGGTAATAAAGCATTCGGGTTACATTATGAAATAACAAATGGTGCAATATTTATGACATATGGTATTGCCTCTGATACGATACCGAGCTGCCTTTATGAAGAGTATGGTAATATCTTCACTTGTAAATTAGGTGAGGAATGCTATATTGGTTTATATGAAAAAAAGATTTTGCGAACTTTGTTTCGACGGTATTGGTATTCCCCTCATTTTCTTTTTAAATGTATGCTCAGGATAGGTATGTACGCTGCCAAAATAGAATATTACAAGCCGAGAGCCGTCATTTCCTATAGCGAATTCTCTTTTATATCTTCGGTGCTGACTGAATATTGTCATTTAAGAGGGGTTGAACATATTAATATTATGCATGGCGAAAAACTGTTCAGTATCCGGGATACCTTTGTGAAATATGATAGGTACTATGTTTGGGACGAACACTATGTAAGTCTTTTAAAGGATTTACGTGCCGACAAGGGCCAATTCCGAATTGCTGTTCCTTCTTCTGTCAAATGTGATGTTAAAAAAGAGGAGGACGCTGTCTATGAATATACTTATTACTTAGGCGGAGAAAAAACTGAAGAGTTACTGCGCATTCGAGATGTTCTTGTGGAAACTGATGTGCCGAAATTAAAACTTTGTATCCGCTTTCATCCGCGCTATAGTAGACAAAACGAAATTGAGCGCCTATTTATGGGATTTAATATTGAGAATCCTGCTGATGTACCGTTAGATGTATCGTTTGCCAGAACGAGACATGCTGTATCCTTATATTCAACGATCTTATACCAAGCCTTTGAGTGTGGAAAAGATATTGTTATTGATGATGTAACTAACACGATGAAATACAATAAACTCAAAGAGTTGAGATATATTATGCTAAATAAGCCTCACCAGGTTTTATCAAATTATTTAATAGGCAAGGAAAAAAATGTCTTACTTAATAAAGATACTTTAAACTAATTATGTAATGATGACTAAGAGTATTGGTCTAGAAATATAACAATTTGGCGGTAACTATGAAAGTATTATATCTAGTAAAATATATTACTATTTTGGATGAAAAAGTTTTTAAGAAAAATATTACGGGCTATGGACTTATGGTTCGCGATATTGCTGATACTGTTTCAAAAACTGGAATAGAAATTGACCTGATAACCTCCTCGGCAATAACGAAAGGTAGAAAATATAAATCATTTACAATACTCAAGAGGACATGGACAGATATCGTGTTGCATATGAAGCCTTATTATATACTGAAGATGGCACGGCTCATTAAGAAATATAACCCTTCGTGGAAGCGTGCGGTAAAAATGCTATATTATGCTCTTTCAGCAGGATATGTAGAGTATTTGCTAAAAAGTAAAAAGTATGATTTAGTGCATATTCATGGAATAGAATTTGGAACTCAGCCATACATTGAGTGTTGTGAGAGGACAGGTATCAAATATATTGTTACTTTACACGGACTAAACTCATTCAGTGACAGTGTCTTGATGGAGTCTAGAGAAAAACAATTCGAAAAGGATTTTTTGCAGTACGCATATAAAAACAAGATCCCGCTTTCAGTAATCAGTACCGGGATCTTAAATGCGATTAAAAAATACTTAGGAATTAAGGGTGAAATTGATCATTTTTATGTGGTTGCAAATGGGACAGACGTTACTAAAAAGACGGATTCCCTATTAGACATACGTGAGAAATATGGAATTGATAATCATAAACAAATAATGCTATGTGTCGGGAATTTGTCGATTAGAAAGAATCAAGTGCAAATCGTCAGAGCTTATGCCATGCTGCCAGAACCGATCAAAAGGTGTTTGTGTGTATTATTCTTGGGTAAGGATACGTTAAATAGCGAGGTTAATAAGGCAATATCTGAATATGGATTGGAAAAAGAGCTTATAGTATGTGGGAATATCAACCGGGAGGAAATCAGTGCATATTACAGGCAGGCGGATTATACGATTCTTGCGAGTATTTCCGAAGGTTTTGGGCTGAGTATTATTGAAGGTTTTGTTTATGGCCTGCCTAATTTAACATATGCAGATTTAGACGCGGCTGAGGATTTATTTGATGAAAACGCGATGCACTTGGTTGATGAACGTACGGACGAGGCGTTAAAGGAAGGGATAGTACAGCTATTAGAAAAAACCTGGGACAAGGAGTTCATCAGTGGCTATGCCAATAACTTCTCATATGAGAAAATGGCCAACGAATATGTTAAAGTCTACCAAGATGTTGCAAATCGCTATAAAGTTCCCTGACAGTTTATGATAGGAGTGGAATGATCGAAAGATGAGGCAGAAAAACAATTATAAGCATATTTATCTGATCACATTAGTAGCCACTATAGGATTATTATTAACAGCCAATACAAATAATAGTATTATCTCGCTTTTGCTCTATGCATTATTGCCTATTGGATTGTGGAGACCGGAATGGTTGATTCCAGCCTATTTTGTTTCTTCTTTATCTGGAATTTATTTTGATGCCGCCGAAGGGGTTGGTATTGGAAGGTTATTAGCTCTCGCAATCATCATTGGTGTCGTGACCAGAATTGTTGCTAGAAAAGAACCACTTAAGTCCAATTGGTTTATTCATTCCCTTCTTGTAGGCTATGTCACA
>CAYZDF010000009.1:0-62010 GCA_964477085.1 uncultured Gracilibacteraceae bacterium
CTCCACCCCTCGTACGACGCCCCAGCCGTTGGGACTTTTTCATGATGTTCCAAAGCATTGTCGCACAGATCTAAAATATGCGCGGCTTCAACTCTCTTGTCTTTATCTGTCCAAAAGTTCAATGATTTACGATCAATCATAGTTTATCAAAAGATACGTGCAATCATATTAAAAATTGGGTACAGTAAATATGTTTGAATTACAGTCAGTGCCAAGAATGCAAATATCGGGGAAAGATCCAGCATCATATTAGGTCCACCTATTTTAATCATTCTAAAAGGTTTCAAAATAGGTTCTGTGACATCATAAATAATTTTTATTACAGAATTATAAGGAGAATGGGGAATCCAGGATAGGAAACATCGAATAATAATAGCTATTTTTAAGATCTCAAAAAACATACTTGTTACGTTATAGATCCATGATATAATACCTATTTTGATTACCTCCTTAATGTTGGGAGCTTAATTATTGATCTTCGGCCAAAGGAGCTCTCGATCACCTGATTTAAAGGAAAATTCCCCACTAATATCAACATTGTTCGGAACGAACAGGAATATTCCGTTCCCAACCTTTTGCATATTGCCTCCCAAAGCATAAGTTGTTCCACTGATAAAATCAACAATCCGTTGTGATAGACTGCCGTCTGTTCTTTCCAGATTAAGAATGACAGATTTTCTTGCCTTGAGGTGTTCAGCAATTCCCTGAGCTTCCTCAAAAGAAACCGGTTCTACCACAATTACCCGAACCTGTTTTTGGGTGTGGATACTAACGACAGAAGCAGGTTTTCTTTTAAAAGAACTGTCCCGACTGGAAAGATCACGGGCAAACGTTTCATTGGGCATTGGTTCCCTTACAATATTCTCTCGCGAACTGTTTCTTAATCTATTGTCCCCTCTGCCCACAAAGTCTTCTTGAATTTCTTCAGAAGTGAAGTCTTCTTCTGGCTCATCATCCCCAAATCCCATAATCCCAATAAACTTGTCAAATATGTTGGCCACTTTTATCCCCCCGTTAATTGTTATTTGATCTTAATGTCATTTTTAAATTTACAAAAATGTTATTATTTCTTATTGGTATTCGGTATAGACTTGAACATCAATATTAGTTTCTTTGTCCAAAAATGATACTCCCTATACGTATGATGGTTGCCCCTTCTTCCACAGCCAGCAGGTAGTCCTGACTCATTCCCATTGAAAGCTCCGCGAGTTCCTCTCTGGTCCTTACACCTTTACGAACAAGATCATCTCTCACTTCCCTTAACTTTCTAAAAACTCCCCTGGTCTCTTCATGACCAGCATCCAAAGCACCTATCGTCATCAACCCTTGGATTTGGACATTGGCAAACCTCTTCGCAGTTTCCAGGAAGTCAGGGACTTCCTCTATTTCCAGCCCCGTCTTAGCATCATCCCTGGCAACATTAACCTGAATTAGAGTTTTCCAGATCATACTGCGCTTTTTCCCTTCTTCATCCAGAGCTACCAGTAAATTATATCTATCCAGAGAATGAATTAAACCGACACGTTCATTCAAGTATTTGATTTTATTAGTTTGAAGTCGTCCGATGATATGCCACTCACAGTTTGAAGGTAATACCGCCTGTTTTTTATACCATTCCTGAACCCTATTCTCGCCAAAAAATGTTTGACCTGAATTATACGCTTCCAGGATTCCTTCTTCAGGTACAGTTTTGGATACAGCAACGATTTTAATATCTTCGGCTTTTCTTCCTGTTTTTTCGGCCGCTTCCTTAATTTTAGCTCTTACTTCAATAAGATTTGCTTCAATACCCATTGGTAACGCCTGCCACTTCTAATCATCATTCTTAATATGTTCTACAAAAAGCCGGATTCCCCTGCTTTTATCCATAAAATGGTCTGAAATTAGATTTTGTCTATGGTTAACCCTTCTATACCCTTTTGAGGATTTTGGATAACCTGAATCCCTTCTGGTATTCCTTCGACACAAGCCAGGGTGCCGTTAGAGTCCAAAACTTTGATATTCATAAAACGGATAACTCCTTCGACCCCAACATAAACGCCCCGCTCCTCACCAAATGTACACAAAGAGCTCACCGGAACCAAAACGCCCTTAGTGGAAGGCTTATAGCTCCAGATCACTTCTTTCACCCTGCTTTCAGTGGTTCCATTAATATATTGCGTATACCGAATGACTGCCCCTTTAGGTTTTCCGGATATTTTGATGACAGTACCAACATACTCTTCATCGTCAATGATAAATTTTACGGTATCGCCTTTTATCATCACATCCGACTCATCCAGATATACGAACATCCAACTTGGATAGAGATTATTGACCATTTTGCCCAAGGGTGAGTTTTTACCTACCTCATCATTCATACCTGTTGAAGTAGTATCAGGGCTTGACTGGGTTTGGGAACCCTGAGTAGATGTCGACGCTGACCCTTCGGCCTTAACAGCTTGATTGAGTAAAGCCGCTAAATCCATATTGACTAAGTTTTCCGGAGTGATGACATCCTCAAGACCATCACTTTGGCGGTAGAATAAACCGGAAATGGGTGCCGTAATTGCTACCTCTTTTAAATTACCCCTTGTCCCTACCCCTGTTGGAATAATCCTGGCTACTGTCTCACCTTTCCTGAAACGTTGTCCTTCTTCCAGCATCGGTATAACTGTACCTTCCATAGGAGCAGTTAAAATGGTTTCCGTATTAGCAAAAACAGCCTTAAGCTTCTTCTCATGCCTGACCCATCCCTGTTTAACCGTTGTCGTCTTTATCTGGCTGATCTGCCAGTAAGAATGCACATTCCAAAGCAACACACCCAGTACAATAACGATACCGATACCCATGATATAATTAGGCCGTTTTTTTAGCAATTTTGGCATTATTTCTTGTTACCCTCCAAGGTATGACATTAATAGCGAGGCAAATAGCTGGTAAAGGTTGTACCTTGACCTACTTCCGAGGAAACAACAATTTTGCCTCCACTGCCCTCAACAATATGCTTGACGATACTAAGCCCCAGTCCGGTTCCACCCATCTCTCTGGAACGAGCCTTATCGACACGGTAAAACCTCTCAAATATTCGCGAAAGGCTTTCTTTGGGTATTCCACACCCTGTATCTTCTATCGCTACGACGACATGTTTTTCCTCCGCCCAACAGTTAATGGCAACCTGACCCTCAGCTGTATACTTAACAGCATTTTCCATTAAATTGAGCAGTACCTGACTGAGGAGATCTTTCCCCATGAGGACATAGGGTAGATCAACTGGAATCTGTACCTTGATCTCCAGGCCTTTCGCCTCGGCATAGGATTCAATAACAGGTTTAATCTTTTCAAAGGCATTTTGAACGAAACTCAAACGCTGAACTTCATTTTTCAGACCCATATGCTTATTTTCTATCCTGGAAAGGGTCAGAAGATCATCGATAATGCTCTGTAATCTTAAACTTTCGGATTGGATAATGGATAAAAATCGGTCTCTAACTTCTTTGTCTTCAGCAGCTCCGTCTTGAAGCGTTTCCACAAAACCCTTGATGGATGTTAAAGGTGTTCTGAGTTCATGCGAAACATTGGCTACAAATTCCGTTCTCATCTTTTCTAACCGTCTGAGCTCCGTTATATCACGGACCACCAGCACAACGCCGAGTACAGCATTCTCATCCTTCAAGACACTTACCCAAACGGTATAGATGTTATTGCGGGCTTGCAATTCAACATTTCCAGCTTGAACACCGTTTAGGATTTCCCCAACGAAATCATCCAATTCCTGATTTCTCATTAGGTACATTAACGGTTTGCCTTCCAGTGTCCTCTGGCTTCGATTAAACATATCTTCGATCGCTGAGTTAATGAGAATAATTCTTCCCAATTGATCAAGTATGATAACGCCTTCCTTCATGCCAGAAAGGATGGTTTGGATGGTATGGGCTTCTTTTTTTTCCCTTCTGATCAATCCGACATTATAATGAGCTAACTTCTCCAATTCTTCTTCCAGCTGTCCAATCTCATCTTTTTCGATAGGTGATGAATTAAATAAGTACTTGCCTTTAACGATCATATCGACTTTGGAAACAGATTTTTCGATACGATTCATCAGGTTATCTGCATAAAGATACATGACCATCCCGGTAAGAATTAAAACAGGTACGATAAGCTCATAACCAAACCGTAAACCTAATGGTTCATATTTCTGAATCAAGGAAAAGATCAGAAAAGATACTCCGGACAAAAGCACTGCCAGAACGGTTAATTTATTCCTGATATTCATTATGATTTACCCTTGAACCGATATCCTATTCCGCGAAGTGTTTCAATATATTCTGGATTCGCAGGGTCCTTTTCAACCTTCTGCCTCAAGTGTCTGATATGGACATCAACTGTTCTCGTATCTCCTGGATATTCATAACCCCAGATCTTCTCCAGTAGTTCATCCCGTGTATATACCTTACCGGGGTGGGAAGCGAGTAAACGCAAAAGTTCAAATTCTTTGGGGGTAAAATCAATAACTTCGTCTCTGACTTTAACGGTAAAAGAATTTAACTCAATCGCAAGATCCCCACGGATAATGATCTCTTCATCTTTTTCCATGCTGGGCCGACGCAATCTGACTTTGATGCGGGCCAGCAGTTCTCTGACCCCAAAGGGCTTAGTCAAATAGTCATCAGCTCCCAATTCCAAACCTAAGACTTTATCGATTTCTTCTCCTTTGGCCGTTAACATGATCACAGGAATTGACAATAAAGACCGGTCTGTACGCATTTTACGGCAAACCTCCAGCCCATTAACACCTGGCAACATCAAATCAAGAATAACCAGATCATACCTTGTGTGATTCATTAGATCTATAGCTTCTTCTCCGTTAGCGACACAGGTCACCTTGTATCCTTCTTTTTCCAGGTTAAATTTAAGCAGCTCTCGAATGGAGATCTCATCATCAACCACAAGTATATGTGCCATAGGTTAACCCCTTTCCTCTTTTATGATGAAGGCGGCCATCCTTCCCGTATTCCCGTCTCTTCGATAAGAATAATAATACTCCGGATGGCAGGATGTACACAGATCAGCAACAACTATATTCTCAGGTCTAAAGCCTTCTTCCTCAAGCACTCTTTGATTGGCTTTAACTAAATCTAATTTATATTTTTGTGATCTCGTATTAGTCAGGCAGCTGACATCGTTAAATTTTTCTCTAAAGACTTCAGCAATATCTTCTCCCACATCATAACAACACGGTCCGATACAAGGGCCAATAGCAGCATGGCAATCCTGAACTAACCCTCCGGCTTGCTTCATCTGTTCCACAACTTTCCTAATGATTCGATGAGCTGTACCTTTCCAACCGGCATGGGCAAGACCTGTCATCCCAATACGCGGATTGAAAAAGTATATTGGAACACAGTCGGCAAAAAAGCACATCAAACCGATGGATTCCGTGGTGACCATTCCATCACACTCCGGGATGGCTGAGGCTAGTTCAAACATTCCTCGTCCTCGTTCTTGCTCAGTAACTGAGACAATTTTTGTTCCATGAACCTGATTGCCTACGACGCAATTTTCAGGAACATGTCCTAGAGTTGACAAAAAGATCTTTCGGTTCTCCAACACTGCCTCAGGCGCATCTCCGACATGTAAGGCCAAATTCAAAGAGGAGTAAGGTTTTTGGCTTACCCCAAGTTCTCTTGTGGAAAAGGCTGCTTTAATTCCCCATTTTGACCATTGGGGTATGGTGAGATACTGTAGTGAAGCTCCCTTTTGCCATTCCCATCGCATTTGTTATTCCTCTTAGCTAGTTGATATAGTATATATTTATTTTATCGAAAAAAATTTATATATCTTGAATTTTAACACAAAATTAATAATTAAAATTCATTATTTCTCTGCCATCAACCAGGATAACATCGACACCAACCTTAATTACTTTATCCCAGGGAATGAAAACGTCTCCAGTCCTACCTCCACCGAAAAAACCTTTCCCCCTGGAAGATGTTACAACGACGATGCCTTTTACTATCCCTTTTTCCAAATCCAGATCGAGGTCAATTATGGGCCCCAGGCGTCGGCCATCCTCTATGTTAATAATATCTAAAACACGCAATTCGGAGACTCTCAACGGCAAAGCCCTCCTCCCAATCCAGCAGATGAGCTGATGATTCACAAAGAATGCGTATCACTTTATCATATGAGGAGGGGGTCGATTATATCAATATTTTTTATTTCAATTAAAAACTAAACATGTTTACGCATATGCTTTAGAGCTGCTTTTTCCAGACGGGATACTTGAGCCTGAGAAATACCGATCTCTTCAGCAACTTCCATCTGGGTTTTCCCCTGAAAAAATCGAAGGGAAATAATTTTTTTCTCCCTTTCACCTAACTTACCCATACCCTCCCTGATAGCAATAGATTCCAACCAGATCCGATCGGATTGTTTATCATCTCCGATTTGATCCATGACGAAAATCGGATCTCCGCCATCATGATAGATGGGCTCAAAAAGAGAAACCGGTTCTTGAATGGCATCTAAAGCAAATATCACTTCCTCCTGCGATATATCAAGTTTAGAAGCGATTTCTTTAATGGTTGGTTCTCTTGAACACTCTGTAGCAAGTTTATCTCTTACCTGTAAGGCCTTGTAGGCAATATCACGAAGTGATCGGCTTACCCTAATTGGATTATTATCTCTTAAATATCGTCTGATCTCACCAATAATCATTGGAACCGCATAAGTAGAAAACTTTACATTCTGGCTAAGATCAAAATTGTCTATCGCCTTCATCAGGCCGATACAGCCAACCTGAAAGAGATCATCAACGTGCTCGCCTCTGTTGCTGAATCGCTGGATAACACTTAAGACTAAACGAAGGTTTCCTCGAACCAGCTGTTCTCTTGCTGATGTTTCACCAGCCTGGTATTTGACAAACAACTCTTTCATCTTGGAACCACTTAAGACGGGCAACTTGGAAGTATTTACTCCGCAAATCTCTACTTTGTTTAATACCATTAACAAATACCCTCCATGGTGGACTTCTTTGGAGAGTATTCCCTGTCTGTTAAAATGTTATTCCAAGAACTTACTCTAAACGCACGAATTCTTTTCGGAGGCGCCTGATAATTCTCTTCTCCAGCCTGGAAATGTACGACTGCGAGATGCCTAACCGGTCCGCGACTTCTTTCTGGGTCTTCTCTTCAACCCCGCCCATACCAAACCTTAACTCCATAATCAGTTTTTCTCTGTCGGTTAAACTGGACATGGCCTGAGATAATAAATGCCTGTCAACTTCTTCTTCAATAGGTCTGGAGATAATGTCAACATCTGTGCCCAATACATCTGACAGTAAAAGCTCATTTCCATCCCAATCAATATTTAAAGGCTCATCAAAGGATACTTCTGATCGTATCTTATTATTACGCCTTAAATACATCAAAATTTCATTCTCAATACAACGCGAAGCATAGGTAGCCAGCTTAATTTTTTTTGCTGGATCGAAGGTATTCACTGCTTTGATCAGCCCGATTGTACCGATCGATACCAAATCTTCAATTCCTATCCCGGTATTTTCAAATTTACGAGAAATATAGACTACTAGTCTGAGGTTACGTTCAATGAGGGTATCCTTAACTGAATTGTCCCCATATTCAAGCCTGCTGATCAGATGTTCTTCTTCATCCAGACTTAAGGGAGGAGGTAAGGCCTCACTGCTTCCAACATAAAAAACTTCCTTTACTTGACGCAATTTCAGAATGGCTATTGTGATGAACCTTTTAATTATACTCTTTATTCTTTTGATGTGATTCATGAAGCGATTTCCTCCTTACTGGCTGGCTTTTGAATATGTTCCGGATGAAGCAGTCCTTGAAATTTACTCTCCGAACTGAGAACCTGAGGAACTAACGCTACCGTAACAGGCTGTTCCCACACATTTTCCCCTTGAGATATCTTCACCTGGTTAAGTCGAATTGCCGGTAACCAAGTCTGACCGTTAATCCCCTTGGCGGAAATAAAAACCATCCGATGCATACAATATTCTTCGTCACTCCAAACATAAGACCAGGGATTGGAGCTCTCTCTCCACGGAAGCTCCAGGAATTGTTGGATTTTCTCTGGTATAACTTTCGACGCTGCTTTTTCTTCCAGAAGCATAACCGGTGTTCCAGTTAAAGGGTCTCTTAGTTCATTGCCTGTATCCAGTAATGCTTTGATCTTTAAGCTTTTACCATCTTCGAAACTCAACTCAGCATCATAGAGGATGTTATCCAGGATAAGATTGGCTTTCTGCATTCTTTCCCAAAAACGGTACCCTCCAATTAAAGTCAAAGCTGTAAGCGGTAGTACCCAAATCTCTGACAGGGATAAAAATGATGAATCACCTCCTGTTAATCCCAGCCATCCTGAAAGAGCAAAATATATACCACCACAAACTGCTGCCAGAAGACTAAAATAAAGCAGTCCCTTGGCCAGGTCATCAATGCTCCTTGTCTTTAACCCTATTCCCACCATCGCCAGTGGAATCAAAATTCTGGAGATGGCGATGAGGCCTGATAGATCGAAGAGAACGAAGATAATCGGAAGCTCTCCCAGAAGAACTGCCATTGCAACATTCCACCAAGAGATTTGTTTACGTAGTAAGCGAGCAGTGAATACAATGAGAAATGCATCCATTACTCCATTGACTAATAGGATGATATCCAGGTAAACCATACCCGAATTCCTTTCAGCTCTTGCAATTTCTATTAACAAATTATACCGTGACCACCAAAGGAATCCTGTCGCAATTGGTTACCTCAAATGCCGATTTTTTTAGCAAACGAAAAACAGATTATGTAGGATAATTGTCTATTCTGACAAAATAGAAAATACCCGTATCAATATCATGTCGGACAGCCTTGCACACTTAAACAAATGACTTATCTCAGCAAAAAAGATACCCGAAAATTAATCTTTTTCGAGTATCTCTTTAATACATAGGCTTTGTTATCGAGGATTGATGATTTTTGAGTAGTTAGAAAACAAAATGAAAGAATAAGGGGCTGCTACATTAAAAGTATTATTATTGATTTACTGCGTTTTATCTTCGGTACTTAAGAAAATTAGGAATATCAACATTATCCCTGAACGGGTTATAATTATCATTCGTACTGCTTGCTGTTTCCTGATTGCCTTTAGGTTTCTTGATAGCAGCAGCACGTTGATCAAATCCTGTAGCGATTACAGTAACCCTCAGGTCGTCTTTAAGGTTCTCATCGATTACCGCACCGAAGATAATATTGGCTTCCTGGTCCGCGGCTTCACCTACGATTTCTGAAGCTTCGTTTACTTCCAATAAGGTCAAATTAGGACCACCTGTGATGTTTAAGAGAACACCCTTCGCACCTTCGATAGAAGTTTCCAGCAATGGGCTTGAGATCGCCTTTCTGGCTGCATCGACAGCTCTATTCTCACCGGAGGCCTGTCCAATACCCATGAGCGCAGAACCCGTATCCTGCATGATAGTTTTCACATCGGCAAAGTCCAGATTGATCAGTCCTGGGATAGTGATTAAGTTGGAAATACCCTGGACACCTTGTAATAAGACATCATCAGCAATACGAAAAGCTTCCTGCACGGTTGTGTGTTTATCCACGACCTGCAACAACCGGTCATTAGGAATCGTAATCAAAGTATCCACCTTATCCCGTAATTCCAAGATACCTCTTTCCGCTTGCATGGCCCTTTTACGGCCTTCAAAAGAAAAGGGCCTGGTAACGACACCCACAGTTAAGGCACCGACTTCCCTGGCTATTTCAGCCACAACGGGAGCAGCACCGGTTCCGGTTCCGCCTCCCATACCAGCGGCCACAAAAACCATATCGGCTCCAAGCAAAGACTTAGCAATCTCATCTCGACTCTCTTCAGCTGCATTATGGCCAATCTCAGGATTTGCACCTGCTCCAAGTCCTTTAGTCAGCTTAATGCCAATTTGTATCTTTTCAGCAGCACGAGACATTTGAAGCGCCTGAGCATCTGTGTTAATGCCGATAAATTCTACACCCTTGAGACCAGCGGAAATCATCCTATTGACAGCGTTATTACCTCCGCCACCAACACCAATAACCTTAATTCTTGCGAATTGAATATCATCATTATCAAATTCAAGCATCTTTTTTCCCCTGCCTCCTTAATCACATCGTCTTCTATTCCTCTATGGTAAATATTTTACCGAAAATCCGTAATCCAACTATATTAATTTCTAGATAGTGATCAATTACTCCTCTTTTTCATGCCAATTCCTATAAAATATTTTTAATGCCTCTATCCTTTATGATGTTTGTTGATAATGTGTCTGCGGATAATGCTGATATTCTGAAATAGTCTAGTGCCAAAAGCTACAACTGCAGCGAGATAGAGATCAACACCGATCCTGTCTCCAATAAAGGCTAACAGGCTGGCCATAATGATATTAACAAAAAAGCCACTTAGAAAAATCGTACTGTCAAAATACTCTTCCTGATAAGCTCGAATCCCCCCCATAACAGAGTCAAAAGCTACCAGAATAGCTACTGAGAAATACTTCGCATATTCAATCGGAATGTTAATTGGACTAACAAAACCGATAACTAATCCCAGGATTAGACCAAAGATCGGTAACCAAACCATATGATTTCCTCCGTTATCGTCCCAACACAGGTTTCCCTGCTGTCAGGTCAATATATTTAATCGCTTTCTCAACTGTTTGATATTCTGTACTGTCTATCAGTTCTTTAAGGAGTTTCAATTTTGTGGAAAATTCATCACCATGACCGATGCGAACTTCAATTCCTGAAGTCAAATAGACAAACACCTGTCCATCAGCAGCAATATGTATCTCTCCGATCAATTCCACCAGGTTTTCGGGAGTTTGTCCGATAAGAAGAAGACCTTTTTCCAACTGGGGATTCTCTAGCTTCTGACCAGGCCCAATCGTTTCGGGTACTTCGATACCGGTCAAGACTGGATGATCTTTTTTGGGCCAGGTTTCATGAAATCGAAGAATAATCCCCTGGGAATCCACCTCCACCATTCCATCTTTATTGAAAATTAGAGCAACCGGAACACGTTCTTGAATTTTTAAAACAAGTGTTGCCGGTAATTCTTTCTCTACTTTTACACTATCGACTAAAGGATGAAGTTTAATCTTTTGTGCCAAAGCCTCGGTATCAGCCAAAAAAAGATTCTCCCCTTTGATTGAGCCAATGAGCCTCAATACTTCATCCTCTGCGACGTTATTCAAGCCTATTGTATGGACATTTTTGACAGAGAAAAAATCAGACTTGGAAAACATAAAGAGCCCAATGGCCAAAAGGCAAATCAGCGCAGCGATATAAAGAAGTGATGTGTTGGGCTTTTTTTCTGACAATCCAATTCTCTCCTACCCTTGTCATTTCATTTATTTTACAATATCTCTTTAGGATGGTGCAAACATTATTTTACAACTGCTTGACAACCCTCTGTAGTTTTGCTCCCAAATTGCGGTACTTCTCCTCTAAGTTCTCATATCCTCTGTCAATATGGTCAACCTTTTCCAGGACTGTACATTCTTCAGCCGCCAGAGCTGAAAGAAATAGCGCAGCTCCTGCCCGGAGGTCAGTCGCTTCGACAAATGCACCTTCCAGTGTCGGAACGCCACAGATAACCGCCGCGCGTCCTTCAACTGTAATCCTCGCTCCCATTCTGACAAGTTCAGCTACATGCTGAAAACGGTTTTCGAAGATGGTTTCTGTCACAATACTTGTACCATCGGCAACGGTCAACAACGCCAAGAACTGTGGCTGCATATCTGTGGGAAAGCCCGGATAGACCAATGTTTTGATGTCAAGGGCTTTTAACCTTCCTGAATGCCGTACCCTAACACTATCCCCATTGGTGTTGATTTCTGCTCCTCCTTGGCGCAGCTTGGCAATAACAGGGCTGATATGTTCGGGGATCACATTTTCCACCGTAATATCTCCACCGGTCATGACAGCGGCAATCATATGGGTACCCGCTTCAATCCGGTCCGGAATAACAACATGTTCCGTTCCGGTTAACTTTTTAACTCCATCAATTCGGATAACATGAGTCCCTGCACCCCTCACCTTTGCTCCCATCTTATTCAAAAGGTTTTGAAGATCAACAATCTCCGGTTCTCGTGCTGCATTGCGGATCACGGTGGTGCCTTCCGCAAGTGCTGCAGCCGTCATGATATTTTCTGTTGCCCCCACACTGGGGATATCGAGGTAGATTTCCCCACCTTTCAGTTTCTCTGCTACAGCCTCAATATATCCGTGTTTCTCATGGATAGTGACGCCTAATTCCTTTAATCCTTTAATATGTTGGTCCATGGGTCTGGTTCCTATCGCACAGCCTCCGGGTCTGGAGATTTTTACTCTTCCATTTTTAGCAATCATGGGGCCCAAGATGAGATTGGATGCTCTCATCTTTCTCATGAGTGCTTCATCCACGGTCGCTTCTTTCAGACCCAAGGTATCGATTAAAAGGTCGTTACCTTCAAATTGAGATTTACATCCCAGGTTTGTTAGAACTTCAGTCATATGGACAATATCTGTTAGTCTGGGAACTCCCTGTAAGATAGTCTGCCCCTCAGCCATGATCGAAGCTGCGATCAAAGGTAAGGATGAATTCTTTGCTCCGCTTGTTCTTACACGGCCTTCCAGTCTTTGCTTTCCTGTTATGACATAACGATCCATCGTCATGTCCCCTCCTCCTTTTGCATTAGCCTGTAATCATTCGGATTTCGGTCTTTAATTCTACGCCATATTTGATGCTAATATCCTCCTAGATATCCTGGATAAGTCTCAAAACATCTACTGCTTTAGCCTCTCCCTAATTTACAATAAAGTTGTCATGTTTCTCCGATACCTGAGCATCTCCTCTAGAACGGCCTTTCCATCCGGCCTCTTCGATAAGCCGGGCAGCGGAATCTCCGGGGGTATTACGAAAGACACTTCCGGCATTCAGATAATCCAGAGGCTGCGTTGTTTTTCTTTTGGCCAAAAAACTATTTCAGCTGTTCCGCCTATTCTCCAGGTATTAAGTTTCTTTAAAAGGGTAATTGTATTCAAGCTTACCCTTAAGTTGAGGTAAACTCATTATGTTCCACTCCAGGCTATTCATTTCAGCTCCCTATGTACGAATTAACTTTCTTCCCCCTTTCTCTACTGCATATGTTATGCATGAAAGAGAGACTGTGTGAAAAGTCAAAAGGCTTGTCCCCAGTGACAAGGCTCTAAAACCTATCTCCAAGCTGTTTGGAGACAGAGACTGAGGATTCTATCTAAGGCACCAGGACAAAATACTTCTTTAGCCCTGGTGGCCATTTGTTCCAATTTAGAATCATCGAAGATTATCTTTTGAAGGTTTTCCCAA
Source organism: uncultured Gracilibacteraceae bacterium (assembly GCA_964477085.1). Lineage (GTDB taxonomy): Bacteria > Bacillota > Desulfitobacteriia > Desulfitobacteriales > Syntrophobotulaceae > Dichloromethanomonas. The sequence goes on from CAYZDF010000009.1 coordinate 13,369, forward strand.
AGAATCTCTACACTGAGTTCCTGATCAAGTATCATACAGGCAGCACCTTGGTTCTCAAAGGCTTTCGCATTATACTCTTGATGATTTTCAGCTGCATATGGGTACGGAATAAGGATACTCGCTTTCCCTGCTGCGGAAAGCTCGGCCAGGGTTGTCGCACCAGCTCTGCAAATACAGAGATCAGCGCAAGCAAGTGCCTCCGGCATGTTTTTAATATAGGGCACAACTTTCCATTCAGGTTTTTGCCAGTTGATCTGTTGGGTTCCTAATTCTTTGATGATGGTTTCATAGGTTGCAGTTCCCGTAGCCCAAATAAGTTGGATCTCGGGGTGGCTTTTCAATTGTTTTAATACTCCGATCAAGGCTTTGTTAATGCTTAATGCTCCTCTGCTCCCGCCTGTTACCAAAAGAGTTCTCTTTTCAGGGTTCAGACTGAATTGAGCCGCCGCTTTTTTTCTGTCAATCTTGCCGATTTCATCTCTGACAGGAAGCCCCACAACTTTAACTTTACTCTTGTCAGAAAAATACGGCTCACTTTCTGGAAAACTCAGCATCACATTCTTAACAAACCGGGATAAAAACCTATTGGTTTTCCCGGGTAGTGCATTCTGTTCATGAAGTAGTGCAGGGATTCCAAATAAAGCCGCTGTCAAAACAACTGGCCCAGAGACATAACCCCCTGTTCCCACCACAAGATCAGGTTTAAATTCCTTTAAAACCTTTTTCGTTTCCCATAAGGCTTTCACGTTAAAAAACACCGTCTGGAAAGTTTCTATACTCATTTTGCGGGGCAATCCTTTACCGGATATCCCCATAAATTCAAGACCATTTTCTGATACCAGCTTTGCTTCCATACCTTCCCGTGTTCCAACATAAAGAACTTCGAGATTATTTAATCTTTCAAGTAATCCCTTGGCTACAGCCATAGCTGGATAGATATGTCCACCTGTTCCGCCTCCGGTAACGATAACCCGCAATTAAAAAACCTCCTCAGATGTTCCTGCCGCTGAGATATTGAGTAATAGTCCCGCCCCTACCATGGTAAATAACAGGGAGGTACCTCCATAACTTAAAAATGGAAGGGTAATACCCGTAACCGGAAGAACTCCTGTTACGACTCCCATGTTAATCATTGCCTGAATACCGATTAAAGAAGTTAATCCTACTGCAAAGAGTCCCAGAAAGGTATTGGGTGCGTTGATCGCAGCTCTGAAGCCTCGCCAAATAAAAATGAAAAACAAGAGAACTACGAGTGAGGCACCGATGAAACCAAGTTCTTCTCCGATCATAGCGAAGATAAAATCGGTATGATTTTCCGGCAGGTATAAGAATTTTTGTCTGCTCTGACCTAACCCTAATCCAAATAAACCTCCAGGGCCCAATGCCAGCAAAGACTGAATGGTCTGGTACCCTTTCCCCGAAGGGTCGGCCCAGGGATCAAGAAAGGCAAATATTCTGCGCATCCTGTATGGTGCAGCGATAATAGCGGCAACAACCAACCCTACTCCAGCGAAACCTAAACCCACCATATGCCACATCTTGGCCCCAACAGCCAACAACATAAAGAAAATTGTGGCTGCAATGACAAGCGTTGTTCCCAGATCGGGTTGAAGCATAATCAAGGCACATACGACTCCCAGCAGAGCTAGGGAAGGAATGATCCCTTTACGAAATGACTTGATGCTATAGGGATCATACGAAAGAAATCTCGCCATGGTCAGAACCATCGCTAATTTTATCACTTCCGATGGCTGGATTGACAATGGCCCTAATCCGATCCAACGCTGTGCTCCATTTACGGTTTTCCCGATTCCGGGTATTTTGACCAAAATGAGCAGCAAAAGAGCAGCGTAGAGTATCGGCTTCGCCCACTTGTAAAGGAACCGCCAATCCAAGGCCAATGCTATGGTCATTGCTATCAGCCCGAGGGCTACCCACACCAGTTCTGCTTTAAAATAATGATAGGGATCCTCATAGTATAGATAGCCTTTGACGGCACTGGAGCTATAGGTCATAATCACCCCGATCAGCAACAGGGTGAGGATAACTCCTAAAAGCACTGGATCAACCTTCCGGTATTTTGTAATCACTTAGCTACCCCCTCTTAAAATCAATAGGGCTCGCTATAATGCTTACGCACTAACTCCTTAAACAATTCCCCTCTTTCTTCATAACTTTTAAACATATCCCAACTTGTACAAGCAGGGGAGAGTAATACAACATCTCCGGCTATAGCTTCACCGATGGCTTTCTGTACACAATCCTCAAAGCTCGTTGCTCCAAGTATTTTGGCGATCCCCAATCGCCGTGCTAAAGGCTCCATCTCTTCCGAAGCCTGACCGACCAGGACAAGACTTTTGACCCTCTTCTTCGCTTCCTCTAAAAACTCCGTCATGTCCAAGCCTTTATTCTTTCCGCCTGCGATCAGGACGATAGGTTCATTATAAGATTGAAGTGCTTTGATGGATGAATCCGGATTGGTCCCTTTGGAGTCATTGATGTAAAGAATCCCATCAAATATTCCTACTATTTCCTGTCGATGTTTGACGGGTTGAAAGGTTTTGAGCACCTTCCGAATCATCTCCATATCCAAGCCTAAGGCCAAAGCGGCAACTATCGCAGCCATAGCATTTTCGATATTGTGATTACCTCTTATTAACAGTTCCTTACGGTTGATAACGCGAACTACTTGTCCGGAGCTTCTCAGAACAATATCTTCACCATCCAGACTCATACCATCAGCCAATTGCTCCTTCAGGCTGAAATAGACGATGCGGGCTTTGGTTAAGGGAGAGAAATCTCTTACCATCTTATCATCCCAGTTTAACACCGCCAGATCCTGCTCAGTCTGGTTCTCCAGGATTCTGGCTTTAGCTCTTGCATAGTTCTCCATCGTTTCATGTCGGTCAAGATGATCGGGTGTTAAATTCAAAATGATAGCGATATTCACTCTCAGCTTTTCAATAAATTCCAATTGAAAGCTGGATAATTCAGCTACTACGATACTTTCATCAGGTAGATCATCAACCTGACTGCTGAGGGCTATCCCTATATTACCTGCCACCAGTGTTGGTTTTCCTGTCTCTTTAGCTAACTGGCCGACGAGAGTGGTCGTGGTCGTTTTGCCATTGCTTCCGGTCACTGCGATAATCAAGGAACGTGTCTCATGCAGGGCTAGTTCTATTTCACTCCAAAGGGGTATTCCTCTCTGCGCAGCTTCTTGAATAAAAGACAGTTTTGGGGATACTCCAGGAGAAAGCACCAGCAAACGAGGCTGAAGAAGCTTAATATCAGGCTCTCGCTCCAGAATCAGGTGCTCATCATCGATATGGATTTTCTCTATCCCCTTCAATTTCTCCTTAGGCTGCATATCCGTGAGAAAAACTTCTGCTCCCACGCGCAGAAGCTTCTCAGCTGCAGCTAAGCCACTTCGACCGGCACCCACTACCAGTACTTTCAGACCTGTATAATCCATTGCTATCCTCCCAATCTGCACAAATCCAAATTCCGATATAATTCACATCTCCATAAGTACTTTCCTAAAGCCACTAATCATCAACCAAGCATCAACGAAAATGAGATCACACCAACCAAAGCGAAAAGAGCAGAAGCTATCCAGAATACCCGTACCACTTTCTTCTCGCTCCAGCCGCCTAACTCAAAGTGGTGATGGAGCGGACTCATTCTGAAAATCCGTTTGCCTCGGGTCTGGAAAGATACGATTTGAATAATGACAGATAGTACCTCAAGGACATAAACTCCTCCCAGGATGATGAGTACCAATTCACTCTTACTTAAGATAGCAAGTCCCGCTAAGGCACCTCCGAGTGCCAATGAACCGCAATCTCCCATAAAAATTCTGGCAGGATGAAGATTAAAACGCAAAAAGCCGATACAACCTCCCACTAAGGCAGCGGCAAAAACAGGGAGATCACTGGCATGTACTGCAACTCCTGAAAGAAAACCTGTTTTAATGGCAAGAAGTGAAATCAGAATATAACCTACACCTGAAAACACCGTACAACCGGCCGCTAAGCCGTCTAAACCATCAGTTAAGTTAACGGCATTGGTAGCACTGACCACAACTAAGGCTACCAGCGGATAATATAGAATCCCCAGATTGATTTCCACAGAAGTAAAAGGTATCCCAATGACCGTGCCTCTTCCCAAAAAAACAGCAGAAATACCTGCCATGATCAAGGCCAGTAAAAATTGAGCTGCTAATTTTTGTTTGGCTCTTAAGCCCAAATTATTCCGCTTGATGACTTTAAGGAAATCATCCAGGAATCCGACAAAGCCAAATCCCAGTGTCACACCAAGCAAAGTCAGCAAACCGGGCGAATAGGGCCTTTCTGCCATCAACAGCACCGCAGCAATAATCCCGCAAAGAAAGATAAGACCTCCGATGGTCGGTGTACCCGCCTTGGATAGGTGTCTTTGAGGACCATCATCCCGGATGCTTTGACCGAACTTCAATACTCTGAGAACCGGGATCAAAAAAGGTCCAATGATAAGGCTTATCAGCAGGGCAATCCCTACCGTCATAAAGATTTTTTCCGTCACTTCTTGAATATTCCTTTCTTCACAGGGTACCTTGATGCAGTATATGCATACGCTTTTCCCTTATTTCACAATCGGCCGGAAAAATCTGTTACCCTTATTTTATCCGGTAAATACTTGTTCCAAACTTGTAATTTATCAGAAACTTGATAATAAATTGTTGTTTCTAGAAGCAAATTTAATAAAATAATATCTTATGAGTGTTTACCGCACAATAATCCATATACGCAGATAGTCGAACTAACCATTATTGTTACTAAGAATTAGAATAAGTTGTGAGATGGGTTACGTCGGGCGCTCAATCAACAGTTCACTCACTCGTTCCATTTGCATACCACGTGAGCCTTTCACCAGAACCCAGGTATCTGGCCCCAGTTGCCTGATCTTCTCCATAGTTACCTTAACAGCCTGTTCACAATCTTCACAGTGATGTATTCTCTTCTGATCAATTCCGGCTTCGAAAGCACCCGCAGCAATATCCTCAGTCATTTTCCCGACCGTAATCAGCTCTTTAATCCCTAGTTTAGCAACAGTTTCGCCAACTTGACGGTGACCCGAAACAGAGAAATCACCCAATTCATACATTTCTCCCAAGACGGCGATTGTTTTGTCTCCCCCCCGTTCGGCAAGGACAGAAAGAGATGCTTTCATAGAATCAGGGTTAGCATTATAAACATCATTGATAATCGTGCTTTTCAGAACACCAGGATGCATCTCTAGTCTCATTTTAGAGAGTTTTAATTCTTCTAACGCCTTAGCACCTTCCAACAACGGAATTTTATTTACAAGTCCAACGGCTAAAGCAGCCAGAGCATCCATAACATGATGGTCTCCCGGCAACGGAAGATGCACTTCGGCTTTTTGCTCTTCGGTGACCACGGTAAATAACGTTCTGATTGATCCTGTCGGCAGGATGTTATCCGCACGAACATCCGGGCTGGTATACTCTCCCTTGATTCCGTAGAACACCTTGGAAATATTACACCTAGCAGCCTTGCTCACACTCCAATAATCTTCGGCATTGAGTATAGCCGTCCCACCGTCCGGCAGACATTCTATCAGCTCCCATTTTGCTTCAGCGATATTCTCTGGGGAGCCTAACAGTTCCATATGAGTGGTTCCAATATTGGTGATAACCCCCATACTTGGGCGACAGATTTCACAGAGAGCTCTGATCTGTCCAAGACCCCGCATCCCCATTTCCAACACCATAATTTCTGTTCCGGCAGGAGCAGATAAAATCGTCAAAGGTAAGCCAATCTCGTTATTAAAATTCTCCATATTGCGATGGACTTGATATCGTTTAGCCAGTACAGCAGCCACCATATCCTTGGTGGTTGTCTTGCCACTGCTGCCTGAAATACCGATCACAATGGGATTAAGCTCATTTCTCCAGGCTCCGGCTAAATCCTGCAGAGCCCTAAGTGTATCACCGACAGAAATAAGCCCTGCTCCTGAAGGTATATCAGGAATCTCCATCTGTTCCAACTTCGCCGTCTCGGCAATAACTAATGCTGCCCCTGCTTTAAAAGCAGAGGTAATATACTGATGTCCATCGGTCTTTTCGCCTGCAATGGCCACGAAAACCTGACCTTTTTGTATCTTGCGGCTATCAATCGAACATCCTTGATAGATAACGTCTGGCGATCCGTAGAGTCTTCCTCCAAGGATCGTTGCTATCTTCCCGCTAATCAACATAACCAATTCCTCTTAGAGCAATCTCAACTTCTTCACGATCATCAAAGTAGATCTTTTCCGTTCCCAGTATCTGATAATCTTCATGGCCTTTGCCTGCAATCACTATCGTATCACCTGATGATGCAATTGAACAGGCATAAGTGATCGCTTTGCGACGGTCTGCAATAATCATGTACTGAACTCCGCCCAGGCCAGGGATGATGTCTGCAATGATCTGATCCGGATCCTCTGTGCGAGGGTTATCTGACGTCACGACAAGGGAATCACTCCAACGGCTGGCGACTTCCCCCATGAGCGGACGTTTTGTTCTGTCTCTGTCCCCGCCACAGCCAAAGACAGTAATGAGCTTGCCCTGAGTGATTTCCCGTGCTGTCTCCAGAACATTTTCCAGACCATCAGGGGTATGGGCATAATCCACGATGACCAGGAAGGGTTGACCTTTACGGATGCTTTGAAACCTTCCCGGAACTCCTTTTATCTCAGCAAGTGCTTGAACGACTACGTCCAATGGATACTTGGCCTCAATGGCCCATGCAAAGGCAGCCAGGGCATTATAGACACTGAACTTCCCAGGTGTAGAAAAAAAGACATGGACCTTGGAGTTGCGGTAATACACATCGAATTCCACACCTTTGTCGGACAGTTTGATCCCCTTAGCCTTATAATCGGCATCTGAATCCACCGCATAGGTAACTACTCTGCAAGCAGCTTTTTGCTTCAGGTAATCGGCAGCATTATCATCGGCATTGATCACAGCAAACTGCTCATTACCATCCTGATTCATCCCTGAAAAGAGAAGTGACTTGGCGTGTAAATAATCCTTCATATCTCGATGATAGTCCAGATGATCCTGGGATAGATTCGTAAAGATTCCGGCATTAAAACGACAGCCATTAACTCTGCCGAGATCCAGAGCATGCGAGGATACTTCCATAACGGCAACATCCACTTTTGAATTCACCATATCGTATAGCAATTTTTGCACCTCTGTTGATTCAGGTGTAGTATGATTTCCCGGAAGTTCCCTATCAGCGATCCTCGCTCCCAGGGTGCCGATCAAGCCGGTTTGTTTCCCACCCATCTGAGCGATCTTCTCTACAAGGTGGGTAACGGTAGTTTTTCCGTTGGTTCCGGTCACTCCTACCAGGTTGAGTTTAAGAGACGGAAAATCGAATAAGGCTGCAGCGATCAAACCGACCGCCTGTCGTGTATCGTTAACTCTGATTTGAGTAATATCCGTACTTAAAAAACGTTCTACTACCAGAGCGACAGCACCCGCGTTGACTGCTTCCTTTGCGTAGTCATGTCCATCCAGCTTAAAACCGGGGATACAAACATAGATATCACCGGCAGTCACTTTCCGTGAATCGTAGGTAATCCCGGTTGCCTTGACCTGAACACCACCCAAGACCTCCACACCCTCAATATGCCTCAGGATATCGGCTAATGTTGTGCCGTTAATTGACATTCTTTTCACCCTTTCTACCCGGTTTTCATTGCAAATCACTTTTTTCCGAACTTCCTTTTTCCACTATTATAAACAGTTAAAATCGATGGCAGACCTAAAATGTTACATTATTTTTAGGTCTGCACGATCCATTATTCCTTTAGTCAAGCAAGGCCGAATTCATACTGAGTGGTATTCTCGGTCCAAAGCTTTCCATAGCCTCAATATCGGGATCTTCTACCTCACGCCAGGGAGCCAAGGTAGGTTTTCCTGCTTCTGAGCCAAGGTAGAGAAGTACGGTTGACCCCTGTTCAACTTTGGCATCGCCGTGAGGAATCTGATCGATCACGTTCGATCCCTTCCCCTCCATAATCACTTTGAATCCAGCTTTTTTTAGAGTATTTTCGGCATCGGCAGGTTTGCATCCCAGTACCGAAGGTACAACTGCAGCCACCTTAATCGGCGGAAACTCAACGCCGTACATCGGCTTCCCTGGAGCAAGCGGTGCATTGGGATCAGGTTTGATCCCGAGATATTTCAAGGAATCCAGCATAACAGCCTGAACGATAGGCGCTGCCACAACTCCTCCATAGAACGGAACACCGTCTACAATAGCTAATACGGTTAAGCGGGGATTATCTGCAGGTGCGAATCCAATAAAGGATGCAACATATTCCCCTTGAATATAGCCTCCATTTGCTACTTTCTGAGCAGTTCCTGTTTTTCCTGCCATCCTGTAACCGGGAAGGAAGGTTCTCCGTCCCGTACCGTTGGTAACAACCGATTCCAGCACTTCACAAGCTAACTTGGATGTATCTTCACTGATAACCCTTCCTACCACTTCTTTCTTAAAGGGCACGATCACTTCCCCTGTCGAGGAGGTAATCTCCTGCACTAACTGAGGTTTGAGCAGGGTACCGCCGTTAGCGACAGCAGATACGGCTGTTAAGAGTTGGATGGGTGTCACATTATTGGTCTGACCTATTGACATCGTAGCCAAATCCAGGGCAGTAGCCCGTTTCTTACTGGCCAGAATCCCTTTAGCTTCTCCTGACATTTCGATGCCCGTTTTTTTACCGAACCCGAAACCTGTCAAATATTTATAAAATCTATCCATACCTAGGCGTTGGCCAAGCTCAATGAACCCAGGGTTACAGGAGTTCTCAACAACTTGAACCATTGTTTGTGATCCGTGCCCGCCTGATTTCCAGCAGCGAATTTTCTTACCTAATACGGTAGCATAGCCTGGGTCATGAAAACCCTCATTGGGCTTAAAAACTTTCTCTTCAATCGCAGCTGCCAGCGTGATAATTTTAAACGTAGATCCCGGTTCATATCCGTTCTGGATCGCAATATTCCGTCGTGTTTGCGGATCCGAAGCCTGATAATTGTTTGGGTCAAAAGTCGGGGCCGAGGCAATTGCCAGCATTCTCCCTGTGCATGGCTCCATGACAAGGATGGAGGCATTTTTGGGCACTCTGCCTTCCATGTTCACTCCCTGTCCGGCCATGATCTTCGAGAGTTCTCTCTCGGCAAAGGCTTGGATGTTTTTATCAATCGTCAGTTTAACTGTATTACCTTGAACAGGCTGAATAAATTCATGTTGTCCATCGGGGATTTTGATCCCGTTCGCACCGTATTCCGTGAGGATACTTCCCGGTATTCCCGTCAGTTCCTTATCTCTGGAGAACTCTATCCCCTCCAGACCCTGGCTGTCTATCCCTGTAAAACCAAGGATATGAGCAGCCAGTGAACCATTGGGGTAAAAGCGGGCACTATCCTCCACGATACCGATCCCAGGAAGGTTGGCAGATTTAATTTTCGCTGCTATATCAGGAGATACTTTCTTTTTGACATATTCTAACGAAGTACGTTTGGTTATCCGCTCCAGAACTTTGCCCTTATCCATCCCCAGGATCTCGGCAAGCTTAGTCGCTATCTCTTCTTGTTTTTTAGACTTTTTAACTTCAGCCGGAACTGCGTAAACGGTCTCAGTGCTGACACTCATGGCCAGAACATTACCATTGCAGTCCTCAATATTCCCTCTTTTTGGGGCTACAGGAACTCCACGATAATGTTCTTCATCAGCTAGATTTTTGAGAAAAGGACCATCTCTTAACTGCACGAAGCCTAATCTGATAATTAATATCATCAGAAAGATACTGCATAACCCAAAAAGCAAGACAACCCTTTTGCGCATCTTCAAATAAGGTACCATAGAAAATCTACCCCCAAATCTCAGGGGTAGATTAAACTCGTAAGGCTGCTACCTTTGGGTTGAGGCAAAAAAGCTCGTAAATATCCGAAAGACACTATCAAATATGGAGTTTGATTTGCCCTCGGCCGGTAGTGTCGCAGTCTTTTGAGTTTGTTCCACCCCTACCGTCTTCGTCGGTTGAATCAGGCTACTAGATATATATATCTTCCCCTCAGGTCTTTCCATACCCATTGCTAATGCTACTTTCTCAATTCTTGCTACAGCGCGCAGCTTATCAACTTCGACTTGCAGAAGATCATTTTCTACACTTAAAGCCTGAAGTTCTTTCTCTAAAGCCCGAACCTCAGCCCCCTTAACCACATTGGTATGGACAGTTTTTGCACCGATTAGTCCAAACAAGGTAATCATGATGAGCATAACAGCTAAGCTTTGAACTCTTACCTTCTGAGTCTGAGATACTCTTTTGGCCGGAGTAGCTTTTCTGGACTGAACCATATTGGGTTGTTGGATATGTTCTTTATACTGATAGTCGAAAGGCTCATCATATTGATATTTTCTTTGTGCCATTATCATGGTATTCTACTCCCCTCCTGTTTAGACCTTAAGTTTCTCTGCAACTCTTAGCTTAGCACTTCGCGCCCTGGGATTATTCTCTTCCTCTTCCCTTGATGGCAGAAGAGGCTTTTTATTCACGAGCTTGGCTAATGCTTTAGCCCCGCACTGACAAACCGGGAATGCCGGCGGGCACGTGCATTGTCCCATCCAGGATTTAAATTTATTCTTCACAATCCTGTCTTCCAAAGAATGAAAGGTTATTACTGCAATCCTGCCACCATCATCCAAACAACGCAGAGCTTGGTCCAAGGCTTCATCTAAAACCTCTAATTCTCTGTTCACAGCGATCCGCAGGGCCTGAAAGGTGCGTTTGGCAGGATGAGGTCCTTCCCTGCGAGCAGAAGCCGGAACTGCTCTCTTGATGATATCGACCAGTTGTCCCGTTGTCTGAATCTTTTCATGAATTCGTGCTTCCCCAATGAATTTACCAATGCGCGAAGCCCATTTTTCTTCCCCAAATTCCTGAATAAGATCGATAATCTCTTCTACATCCCACTCGTTAACAATATCCTGTGCTGTAAGTTTTCCTCTTCTGTCCATACGCATATCCAAAGGAGCATCCTGCATATAGCTGAAGCCCCGTTCTGCTTCATCCAACTGGGGCGAGGAAACACCTAGATCAAACATAATACCAGCAACAGGTAATAAGGCATTCTCAAAGAGTGTTGTCTCCAACTCCGCAAAATTCTTCCTGAAGATACGAACTCTTGAATCTCCAGCAAATTTCCGACGTGCATTCTCTACAGCTATATCATCCTGATCAAAACAAATCAGTTTCCCATCAGAACCAATTTTTTTTAGGAGTAATTCTGAATGTCCAGCCCCTCCAAGTGTGCAGTCTACATACGTACCATTAGGAATAGTGAAGGCCAATTCGACCGTTTCGTCGAGCAAGACGCTTTTATGTTCAAAAACCACGAGTGTCCTTCCTTTCTCAAATACCCAGATCAACGAGAGACTCGGCGGCTTTCTCATAGTTACTTTCAGCCTGGCTGCTGTATTCCTTCCATTTATCAGCATTCCAGATTTCAATTCTACTCATGACTCCAACCACCACGACATCTCGATCCAAGGCCGCATATTCCCGTAAATTTGCAGGTAATAAAATTCTCCCCTGTTTATCAAATTCACATTCGGCAGCACCAGAGAAAAAGAAACGAACAAACGCTCTGGCATTTGGTTGAGAGACGGGAAGCTTCTTCAATTTTTCCTCAAAGCTTTTCCATTCAGGCTCAGGGTAAAGAAACAAACAGTTATCCAGGCCCTTGGTAGTAATAAATTTTTCACCCAGGGCTTCTCTGAATTTGGCCGGAATAATTAACCGACCTTTACTGTCAACTGTATGGAGGAATTCCCCCATAAACATAACTCTCACCCCACAAGGGTTCACCTGTTTACCACTTTACTCCACTTTACCCCACTTAATTCTCCATATATTTAATAATTCCTGCAATAAAAAAAAGAAAACAAAAAATAGGAATTTAGTCCCTAATTTTTGCTTTCATCAAGACGTCAAACATCATTTAATAAGTTTTTCAATGTCATGAATTATTTAATTGCTGTATTTTACATAAATCTAGTGGGCCAGGGCTGCAACACGAAGATATTCTCCATACAGATCTCCGACCATTTCCCGAACAATTCTATCTTTTACAGCTCTCGATAAAACATCACTCTGGCGTACAAAAGTGGGTAACCGAAGAGAATCAGCTTCCTTCTTCACCATACGATCAAAGCCCATCCTTATCTCTTCTAAAAACCGATGAAAGGTATAAATTTTAAATCGTTCTACTTCTTGATCCAATGCAATGAGCTCAAGGATGGCGATAACTAATTCCTCATAATTTGATTCTTTCCCCACTTCCAGCAAAAGAGCGAGTTTGGGGATAATATATTCAAACAATAGCCTTCTATAGGGAATCCCTTTTAAGCCTAAACTCTCACCAAGTTTTAAAATTGCCTTTTCTCCTGGTGCTAAAAGGAAATTAAGGAACAGCTCTTCATCTCCGATAGGCTCAATATAATATTTTCTGCCTTTTAGTCCTTTAAAACTTCTAATAACATCATAATACCCTAATTGAAGATTATAGCGGGATTGATTTGTATTAAAATCTAAAATCCTTCCGAGATAATCATCCGAAGCAATATATTTAACTTTTACATTAGAGTCGGTAATCTTTCTGGTTCGTCCCAAAGCTTTCGTTCGAATGGCGATAATATTTTTATATCCTTTATTTACCAGCATATTTAAGGGGAGATTGTCATAAAAACCCCCATCCATGAAATGTTTTCCATCTATTTTTTCTTGTTTGAAAGCAGGTAGATTAGCACTAGCCAGAAGATACTCGGTCACCTTCCCCTGAGGAATATCTTCCAGAAATAATTCCAAAGGCTTCATATCAGACAGAGATACGGTCACAAAACCAAACGACATCCTGGAATCCCGCAGACGTTTTTCATCAATGATCTCATTCAAAAGCTTTTTAATAAACGTAATGTCTAATCCTTTACTTTGAGCAATCTCCTTTGCTTTTTTCATAAAGTAGATAATACCGTCATGAGATATCTCTAAATTTCTAAGTTCTTCCAGTCTGGCTTCTTCAATATCAAATACCTGAGAAGGAGAGATGTTGTACCAGAGTTGATAAGCTTTTTCTAATTCCCCCTGAACAATCATAGCTCCGTTTAAAGCCCCAATAGAAGTTCCGGCAACAGCTCCGATCTCTACCCCCAGTTGTTGTAATCCTCTGCAGGCACCAATCTGATACGAACCTTTGGCTCCGCCTCCTTCTAAAACGAGACCGTACATCATACCACTCTCTTTCTTTAGGTTTAGACTTCAACTTAATAATATATCGATAATTCCTAAAAATAAAGCCACAAAAAAGACCTTACGGAATCCGTAAAGTCTTTGAGCACACTATACTTAAAGAAATACTGAGCTATTGTCCAATTACCCTGTTAAGCTCTTCCACTAGTTCATCAGGGTCTTTACCATGGGTCAGAGCAGCACCTTCTACGCTTTCCATGGTTGCAGATGGACATCCGAGACAATGCATACCTAAAGACAGGAAGACTTCAGCTGTTTGAGGATATTCTCTAAGGACTTGACCTATTACCATTTCTTTAGTGATCATTCTATGTTCCTCCTTTTTATGATGTTAATATCGATGTTTAACATTATAAATTATGTCATTATAAGAAGCAAACCCATTTTATTAATATTATCTTCGACAATTTTACATTATTTTATGATTACAGTTTATAACTATTTATAATGAAATAAGTGAACGTCGGTGTATACCTGCCACAAGTAAGGTTTAATCAGTTCAAAAAAATACAAAAAATCATTGAGATTCCACATGATGACAATACTAAGCGCCAGGAGAAATGTCATTGGTAAAATGAAGAAATAAAGATAATTACCCTTAACTTTCCATACGTCTCTGATTCTAAGAGGAAATGAAATAATAGAAAGAAGAACATAGAGAGCAAGGGGAAGAAACAAAGGAAAAGAATAGAGTGTCATGACCCAGGCAACTGCAACCAGTAATATCCAATTATATCGACGTTCTAACCAACTGCAAATAGCCATCGCTCCAGGGTTCTGTGAGAATGTATGTACAGCTACGCCTACCTGGAATAAGCGAAGGAACATCAGTGAAGCCGTCATCATCAGCCACAACAGCAGCGGAGGCTGGTTCCTTAATATTTGCAAAAGACTAAAATCATACGGCATCCAAGGGAGGGGTTGTATAGGAATTTTGTAGAATAATGATGTTAAGATCCCACCTAACGTTCCCATTCTGCCGGTGAGTCCTAAACATCCCCAAAAGAAAGATCGTCGGATAGCTCTCTTGGGACTGGGATTAAACATTTCCTTGAAACTCCATTTTACAGCTCGAAAGTTTTGAATACTAATGACAAGTAAGCATAGCAACCAGGAAATAGCAGCAATTTTTTCACCTTTCCAGTATCCCTTTATGTTATTATTCTCCACAATCAGGTAATCATGATATGCTACTTGTCCCCATGTACCTCTTAGTCCGTATTCTTCCAGCATGATTGCTTTTTCTGACGTCTTCATTCCTGGTGTGATACGGATGTTGTATAGAGGCCAATCGGGAATCTGTGTTTTCAGTTCTTGCAGATAGGCATCAGCTTCTGCAGATTGTTCCAGGCCTTTGGCCGCTGTCCACGCCAAAACGGAAGGATGTCGTTTGGCAATAGCGATTAACTCTTCGAAATCTGTCCAATTGGGTGCCTTTCCTTTTGGAACCAATGTAACCGGCATTTCTATCCAAACACCGATACCCAAACGATCAGCGCTATACAGCCACCCTTCATCCGGAAAGTATCCCATAAAATAAATCACGTTATGGCCTTTAGCTTTAATTTGTTGGATATAGTCTTCGAATAATTGTTTGTATCGGATCTGATATGCTTTATCCATTGTCAGGATATCACCGTCAACTATAATATGGGTTGAATTAAGATTCCACTGCTCAGCTGAATCCTTTACACTTCTCAAACCCACGGGCATTTGAACACTATCGTAGTCACCTTTACTATTGGTCACAACCAGTTCCAATTCATAAAGCTCTGGGTATGTTATATGCCATAGTTTAGGCTCTGTTAGAGAAAACGTCAGATTAACCGTTTGTTCAAATTGACCATTATTATCAACCGGCAACAGACATTCCGATACTATCTGGCCTGAGTCTTTTAAAGCCCCTCTTATTACCCATGGTCCATATTGCAAAGTCTGATGGTGTTTCAACCTAACATTCACGTTAAGCTTTTGGTTGGAAGGATTATAATCAAACACAGTTTTTGTCAAATCTAGCGTTGTCTCAGCAACTGCCTCTAAGCGAATCAGTCCAGTAATCTTACCTTGGTCGGGGTAAAGCCAGCTAAACATCTCATTCTTCTGCAGATTACCCTTACCAATTTCAATGATGATGATATTGTCCTCACTGAAATTCAAACGGGATAGAGCGATATCAATCAGATATGTTCCCCCTACACCATCAATCTCACCTAAATAATTGATTTCTTCAATTCCATTAAGAAACACCCTGTCCTTACCATAGCCCCCTTCCATAACTATTTGGGCTGTTTTCGAACCCCATTTACCTGAAGCTTTAAAATGCTTGACTGCAACAGTAAACTCTTGGTCCGAGGGTAAAACGATGCTATCCACCTGAATCAGCCCTGTGATGACATCATTATCATCACCCTTAAGAAACCGATTTTCCTGAGCCCAGGCTTGTCTTAAGGATGAATAGCTATCCCATTTGCCACCTAAGTCTTGGCTTAACCGATGTGCTTTAACAAGAGGAGAATCACAATATAACTCATTTGCTGAGGGGCCTTGCCAGTAAACAGATATCGCAAGAAACGAAACTAAAAACACCGAAAAAGTAATCGCTAAAAATCGGTTGAACATAATTTATCCTCTTAAGTAAAACTTGATGTTCATTTTTTCAATTAAGTTTATGGGTTTTTCTGTTCATTCATCTTAAGTGTAATTACAACTTTTATAGAAGATTAAGTGCTGAGGGTATAAATAGAATCTTTAGTATAATTCGAGAAATGTCGAAAAAAACCTGCCTGACATCCTCTCTCTTACTCACCAAAAATAAAAAAGCCGGATAAACCGGCCTCAATCGTTGTACTTTAGTAGTTGATCCTTGCCAAACTAGTACAATCAGTGTTCGTTAGTTGCTTGACATTGAGGGCATACTCCATAGAACACTAAATTATGTGTATAGATATTGAATCCTGTTTTTTCCGCCACCATAGCATCCATATTAATCAGTTCACTATGAAAATCAACCACTTTTCCACAAACCTTACACATCACATGGTAGTGATTAATAGGATTCCCGTCAAAACGACTGGACATATCTCCGCAAGGAAGTTCCAGGATAAAACCATGTTCTTTAAGCATATTTAATGTATTATAAATGGTACCCAAACTTACTCCTGGAAATTTAATCTTAACCTGCTTATAAATCTCTTCCGCCGTGGGGTGAGAATCCGTCGCTAATAAAAATTCAAGGATTGCTTGCCTTTGTGGCGTAAACCGAATCCCTTTGTCCTTTAACCCTTTAAGAATTTCAACAGCGTCCACTAATTCCTCATATCCTTTCATTCGTCTAGAAAATTCAATCAAATATATTCAATCAAAAAACAATGAATATACTTTCAAATATACTCAAGGTACTCAAACACTTTTTTGATCAAACGCTACGATAAAAATCGTTAATAAATTGCAATATATCTCAATGAGTAATATCTTTAAATGAGTAATATCTTTAAGTAATTTCTTATTAAATAAATTGATTAAATTTATAATGATTATTGATTTTATTATAATCTCTATCTATAATACTCGTCAATAATTAGAGTTTTGATTTATTATGAAAATGACGTATAAGAACTCTCTAAAAATAAGCCAATTATAATTATATCGCCAAAAAAATAGGCCTACCCTCCTAAATATATAGCGAAAGATTAGTACCAAAGGACTATTTTGTTATTGATTTGTTTCTAAGTACATGCACGAAGCTGTTAATATGGCATATCAAACAGTTAAAAATAATATTTTTTCTAAAATTGTCGAACGGTTTTTCTTTATGAACCAATTATATTAAAGAAATAAGATCAATGCGTATGGTCACAAATCAGTTCACAAAATTGTAACATTAAAACCGATGTCTATAATATGTCAAAAAAGGAAAGAGTATCAAGATGATACTCTTTCCTTTTTTACCTTGATTTTTAATTGTAATTATTCTTCAATGATGGCACTGGAAGCACATGCATCAACGCAAGCGCCACACTCTGCGCATGTATCAGTATCGATGACGTATTTGCCATCGCCTTCACTGATTGCACCTACTGCACATTCATCAACACAGGAACCGCAACTTGTACATTCATCAGTAATTACGTACATGGTGTGTGTACCTCCTCTTTCTCCCATTTCAAGTGAAACTATATCAAAATGAAAGAGAAAAGGCAAGACATATTTTTCACATTTTTTTAATGTATGAGCATTTTACTACAGAGTAGATAGCTTATCCTTCAAAATCTGTTAAATCTTTGGTCTATAAGGAACTTTATATAATCTTCTCATACAGCAAGAACAATAGGGCAACATCCTATTGCTTACATGATTACGCCGAAAGGTTACTCTTGCGATATCCTCATGCTCATAGCCACATGACCGACATTTTTCAATCATAACGCCATCTCCTAATTGTGTTATTCTGAACAAACTATAAAAGCCGTTACTACCTATTATTATTCAATTAGTTTAATTTTAAACATTGAATTTTCCAACAATCATTACCTCAATGAAAATATTTCTCTTTGACGCAATTGATATCCCGAGACGTTCTTAACTCCAATCTTATGTAATAGGTGGCAAGCTTCAGGAATATCTCTTCCAACCACAGCTGCTTCATGCGCATCCGACCCCAAGGTAAAGGGAATCTCCATTCGATGAATCAACTCTATTAACTTATATTCCGGATAGAATTCCTTAACAGGTTTATAGCGTCCGTTGGTATTGATTTCAACTGCTAGTTGATGATCTTTAATGGCTTCCAAGGCCCGAGCGGCAAGAATTCTAACGTCAGTCTTAGGACGGACTCCAAAAAGTTTAATAAGGTCAAAATGGCCGACAACGTCAAATAAGCCACTCACAGCTGATTTTTCAACATGATAAAAATACTGTGAATAAAGCTGATCTGAATCTTTCATAAGATGTGTTTTCTCTTCTTCCGGGAAATCAAAGAACCATCCTCCGATCTCGTGGACTGACCCGATAATATAGTCAAACGGATATGATGCGATCATATCTGCAATCCTTCTTTCTTCTCCTTCCTGATAATCAACCTCCAATCCTACCCTGACCTGTATTTCCGGATGCTTAAGCGCAGCTTCTCGAATCAGATCAAAATCGAGATCTTCCCAATACAGATCGTGGTCAGAAAATCCAATTTGACGGATTCCTTCCTTTTGAGCTACTCTTAAGAAACTCGAAATATTCTCTTCGGTTGCTTCCCTGTCTTTATGACCTAACAGATGAACGTGTAAATCCAGCATAAACATTACTCCTTCTTTGGTATAGCTCTGTCTTCAAATACTATATTTACTGACAAAAACACAAAAACAAGATCCATTAGATATTGTTATTCCACTAAATGATCCCTATTTTTGATACGTCAATGATTTTATCATATTTCTATTTCTTTATGATGTTTACTTTGTCCTCTAAGTTCTCATCAGTATTAGAAATTTTTGATAACAATCAGTATCAAATGAATAAAGTATCTAGTTATTACATTGGTTGGGCAAAATACGGGGTTAATATATACGGATCTTTATGGATATCCTCTTTCCCATAGATGACTTCCTGGGATCTCAATATATCCCAATAGTTACCACTGATCCGGACATCGATTTTGCCTATTAAACGACCGTTTTTTATTCGAAGAGCTGATGGAGCAGCTAAAGAGAAACTGCCAGTCACCGGATTCTGCGTATGAAGACCAAGAACAGATAATACAAGAACACCGTCATCAATATCTGCCAGCATCTTCAGCCAGGCTCTCTGATCTTTAGGAGTCATTATGATCCCCATTGCCCCTGCGGGGATAGCAGTTGGAACTGAATTCCAGCGATTGGCATCCTTGACATTAAGATAAGGTGACCGTACTTTTCCATCTTGAACAAGCCAGGTACGAACTGCAGGCACCCCTTCCGTAGTAATACGGTAGCTTCCCCACTCGCAAGGTTGAGTAGGATCGATTTCAATACTCAGCCCGGGATCAAATAGCTCTTTGTTTTCATGAAATTCATCTTGTGTAAATCGGCTTTGACCTTCCAGAATATTCTCTCCCCGAAAGTTAGGGAGCAGATATTGTTCATTCATCTGTTCGACCACTGATGGAGCCAATACCACAAGCGTCTTGTCACTTATAGGGTCTGCTTGTTCTTTTATGATTTGGTATTTGATAATAGAGTCATCCCAAAGGCTTTTCCATTCTTGCTCTGTAGGCAGACGCCTTTTAGCATATATTTGAGATATGAGACTGTCAAATGACCAAGAAACCGAATATCGGCTCTCCTGATAGTCTATGTCGATACCCGTTGACGT
Organism: uncultured Gracilibacteraceae bacterium; assembly: GCA_964477085.1. GTDB lineage: Bacteria > Bacillota > Desulfitobacteriia > Desulfitobacteriales > Syntrophobotulaceae > Dichloromethanomonas. The sequence goes on from CAYZDF010000009.1 coordinate 33,079, forward strand.
TTGAACAGCATTTCTTGCCCGAAATGAACTGATATTAGCTCGTGTTTGTGCCTCAAGTGGCCTTTCAGACAGAATTCTTTTCTCCTGCTCAAATACGTAAGCCTCATTACCTCTCAACATCGATTCTATTTCACTGGCGAAAATCTCAACTTCTGGTATGGCAGATGGAGCAGGAATCTTTACAGCAAAAGGATCCTCAAAGGCAGCCATACGCCATAACTTTAATTCTATATCCCAGCCAGTCACGCTGCCCTGTCCAGGTTTTTGAACTCTTGACCTGCTGCATTTTCCATCTTGCCAGATGAGAAAGATTTCGGCGCTTTGAGAACTCTTATAAGCTGGCGGCGTATAAACACTTCCTCCGATATTATTCTTAATACCCAGGGAAATCATTTCAGTATCAAAATAAGCAATCCGCCAATCCTCTATCCAAAACCCTTGAACCGGTTTGGTTCTGGTCTGATTGAATACATCTTGTAAATCCTGCAGGAGGTTACTTCCCACTTTCACTACCCCCTAACCTTACTTGATCATTCTTAGTTAATACGATATAACCGCTTCCACCACCACTGGATGGTACCTTCTGTCCTGCTTTGCCACATGTACCGATAGCGTCATACCTTTCCTCACCCAAACTGAGAGTAACAGATTTTAAAACTGATAGAATTTTCCCACTAAAAATTCCAGGTCGATAAACCGGTAATGTGGGGTCAGAAAGATTGACCGCACCATCACACTGAAAGACGAAATCCCCAGTCTTAGCGTTAACCTGACCTCCACGATAGCCAAGAAGCAAAAAATGATGATCTTCAGCCAATAGATTCTGTGCGTCTAATACTTTTCGGATGTTAATAATCTCTTCTTCCAAACCATCGCTTGGTGGTAAAGAAATATGGTTACGGCTAATAAGCCTGATATTCGTCATCCTCGGCAAAGGTACAGACCCATAGTATTCTGCTCTGCCAGCTCCTGTAGCCTCCATACCCGACTTTGCGGCAGAAAACACATCTCCCAGACCCTGTTTTAAGATACCGTTTTTGACAATGGCAACGGTTTGCCGCTTTTCGCCGTTCGCAGAATAAGGTTGGTAAGCCCAGTCTCCGTTCAAAGAGCCATCAATAATGTCAACTTCCTTTCCGGAGATTTCTAAACCTATTTTCAGCTTTCCGTTTTCGCTTAAGACCGATTCTTCTACTAAGTCAGATTCGACTGCATGTCCAAATGCCTCATGCGCAAGTCCTTTAGCCAGGCCATGATCAATTATTATTGAGTAGCTTCCGGCTGGTATGAGGGGAGCCTGACTTACTTTTTCGATTAAGATGCATTTTTCTTTGGCCTCTTTCAATAACTGATTATCATTATGCTCAGCTATCAGAATACCGATATCAACTCCGCTTCGATAAACAGAAAAACTCTGACCAGAATTGCCCTTTTTTATTGTTCCCTGATGGAAAAGAACGGTTCTGGGGATATTAAAACTGACGAGAGTACCGTCGGATCTCCCAATACACCAGTGATCCTCAACCTGTCTATAACTGGTTTGCCAGGAAATATATCCATCATTCGGTTTAACCCCCAACAGTATCTGGTGAATGGATGCAATTTTACCTTTAAGCTCTTCGGGTGTCAGACTGTCAAAGTTATAACTGGCGTTACTCGGCAGGTCAGACACATTTGGAGATAGTTTGTAGATCAGGTCATTTAATTCACATCCGATTCGTTCATTTTCCACAGCTAGATCAGAAGCTTTTTCCGCTAGTTTTCTCCCCATCTCGTCTCCGATTTCATTGGCTGAAGCTAATCCACAAGCTCCTTTGGCCGTAAAAGCCTGGACACCCATACCTTTTTCTGTCGTGGTTGAGATATTTTCCAGACGCCCATTGTTAAACAGAACGGCTATTTCCCGTCTCGATTGGGTTCTAACAATGATATAGCTGCTTCGATGATGCTCAGTTACTCTTTTTACTATCTGTTTGATGTTTTCCCGGTTCATATTAACCTCCTTTAAATAAACTTTATGTTGATCAAACAACCTCATCTTCATCATTGACCTCAATAAAGATTATTCTCTTTCAATATATTGTTAATAATTACTAATTAATATTCCATATCATTAAGTAATTTCTGTATATTTTTTAATTAATACGGACACAATCTAAGTAGTCTCACGTTTTCCAATTTTATCCCCACTCCTCTCTTTTCTTAACTTGCGGCAAAAGTCCGCAAGTTTTTTTGCATTCAAAAAGAATATATTATTACCAATCAAATACAATTTATTAACCGGCTATTCTCTAGCCGGTTAAATCGTGTTTAAAGGAGAATCCAGATGTTTTTCCCCCTCTTATTAACCATCTTCGGATTAGCTATGCTACTTAGCGGTATGAAAATTCTTAAAGGCGGACTCCTAAAATTTGCAGGCTCTCAATTTCAGCAAACCCTTCATCAGCTGACGGCTACCCCTCTAAAAAGTTTTATCAGTGGTATTTTTGCTACTGGAATTCTACAATCCAGTACGGCCGTTACTGTCATGGCTGTTTCTTTTGTAGATGCTAAGCTTATTAGTTTCAATCATACACTCGGTCTGATTCTCGGGAGCAATATCGGTACAACCATCACACCACAGATTTTGGCTTTCCCTATAGATACATTCAGCCCTTGGCTAATCCTGTCTGGCTTTGGGGGCTATCTCCTATTTAAAAAAAAGATAAGATTTTTATTCTTATCCTTTGTTGGTCTGGGTATTATGTTTCTTTCACTGACCGTACTCGAATCTGCTATGATGCCACTCATGGAGCTTCAGACTGTGCAAGAAGCCTTACACTGCCTAGGCAAAAGCCTATTTGCCAGTATCCTGGCTGGAACCCTTCTTTCAGCACTCCTTCATTCCTCCAGTGCTGCCACCGGAATCGTGATGGTATTAGCAACGGAAGGCTGGCTTGGCTTGACAGCCGCTTTAGCCTTCATTATCGGGGCTAATGTTGGAACATGCTTTACAGCCCTCGTCGTCTCTATCTTTACATCCCAGGCAGCTCAACGCGTTGCAATCTTTCATGTTTTACTCAATGTCTTTGGAGCACTTCTTTTCTTTCCTTTTCTTAACCCGATGGCCGATTTGATCACCAGCTTAGGTGGGAACTTAAGCCGACAGGTTGCCAATGCGCATACTCTCTTTAATCTTACTTCTTCCCTAATTGCCTTTCCTCTACTCCCTTATGCCAGCAGGTTATTGGAAAAGGTCAGATGATGATTGGAAAGGCTTGATTTTGATTTAATTCCTTCCATCCCACTTCAGTTTTTCTACCTGCAAGATCCCTTTTTCCCTGTAGATTTCAAGTTTTTGAACTCCTTCCTCAATTTTCACCAGCTCTTTGCCCACATAGATTTTGACATTAGGATGACTATAATCAACATTAATACGGCTGTTCTTAGCTGCACGTATGGTTGTGGCGCTCATGCAAGATCCACCAAGTTCCCAGATATAGATATCCCCTGAGCAATTGATCTCACCGCCTCGGCAAACCCCGAGTATCTTAATATCACCTTCGATATGAATATTAGAATTATAGATGCCTTTCTTACAGATAAAATCACCTGCACATCTGATCTCTGAGTTTTGCACATAATTCATATCACAGACAACACTTGCCGGAATCAATTCCCCTTTTGTTGAAAGGAAATACCCAATCGCTTTCAGGGCACTTTTTAGATATACAAGATTTTTTAATTGAAGTGGTCCGATACCAACTAGGAAGTGTTTTAAAGTTTTTACAGCAACTTCAAGTTCCTGTGATATAAAATCAGGATCTTTATTAATCAAAAGTGCTTCAAGCTCTTCTGCTTTTAATGGCAATTGCGAAAAATTTTTTTCCAGTAGTATTTTCAAAAGCTGTCCCGCATTGGTATTCCCGGATACATTTTGTAGTTGTTCAACCTGATGAATACACATAGCTAGGCCTTCATTTATATCCAAAAGCCTTTTGACGAATTGCGAACGAAAAACGTGTTTCTCACCAACCTTAATTCGGCTTGCGATGATATTATTTTTAACAACTAAACCCGTCTCCCCCTTAACTTCTGCACTCGAAACTGAACCCTGGACTTGAACCTTACCCTCTGAGTAAACGTAAAGTCCATCCTTAATATCCCCTCCGATACATACATCTCCCGGAAAATTGATACTTCCTGTTTCCAGATCGATGTCCTTATTGATAATATAAGCATTCTCTACACTATATGTATAATTGTTCATGCGCAGAGGTGTCCCTGAACTCAAGGCCTTCACCTCTAAGCCGTCTTCTGATAAATACACATTCTTATTTAATTTAAATTCAAAATCTTTAAATTGATCGACAGGTATTGTTTGACCAAAAATATTGATTCCCGATGTACCTTCTTTACCAGGGATTTTTTTTGCTAATACTTCGTTTTTGTGACAGATCCTTAGTTTGCAAGCAAAATAATCTATCTTTTCCTCATCGTAATCCTCATTATCACTATCAAAAACAGGTTTTCCAACGTAATCGATCAATTCTGATTGAATGGGTTGTATAGGTAGTGTCGATTCAGCAATGACGAGTTCCTTCTCACCTTCTACCATCAGAAACTCCACCCAGATATTAGGCTTAATACCATAGATAATACCTTTTTCCGCTAATTCTTTCTCGAGATTCTCTTCAGTAAGGACTTCGCCGATATCAGGCATTGGTTCCCAGGTAATATACCTATCCAGGGGAATCCTTGTTAACCGAGGTATTTCCTCAGCAAGGACATATCGCCCGGAATGTTCATGCCTAACCTTGGCAAGTGCTTTACTTCCATCAGCCTCAACGTGAATTTTCCAAGACAATCCGCCTTTTTTGCTTTCCGGAAAAAATTCAAATATATCTCCACGTTGGATGCTGAACTCGTTCTTAATCTCTATACCCCGATTAAATAATTTACCTGCAATCGTAATAGGGATAATACTTTCGGTCTCAACGCCTGGAATAATGGTATATTTTGTACCATCCCATGTAATATTGGTGTCCTCTGAGTATTGGATCTCCTCCTCTTCTTCAGGTAAGGTCACTTTAACCTTCATGGTACGATTAAATACTCCGGCTTTGTCGATGATTTCAAGTAGCAATTGTTCGGGTGAACAAGACCATTGTTCAGCCCATTCCTCACGGATAGATTCCAGACTCTTCCCTGTTGCAATTATCTCTTTCATATGCCCCACTCCTTAACCTAAAGGCTTTGTCCTAGTCCAAAGAGTATTTAACCAAAATCTTAATGAAAACAGGTCAGAACCAAGACTTTATTCCAGTAAACTAGGACTATATTTCTATTTCGTACTATTACCTATCCATCTAAACAGCTATAACAGAATTATTATCCTCTAAAAAATCCATTAAAGAAATTCTCCCATAACAACTTAATGGTTTTAAAAACCATCTTTATAATATTATCGTACAATATGTAGAAAAAATTATCTTTAATTGATAACAATTCATAAAAAAAAATATCGCATTATATTTGAATGCAATATTTCTTATATTTTCATTTTAAGTTATTGGGTAAGGTTTGTCTATAATTAACCCTGTTTTCTAAATATTTATGTTGAATGCTAGTTAATCGTAATGGCAATGCTTGGATTTTGTAGCCCTGATGATTTTTTGATAGTCTGATCTTGTGAACCTGTATTATTACCGTAGTTGGAGTCAATCAATGATTGATCAGTACCCGTTTGACCACTGACAGGATCGCTGTCGTTCTGTTGATCACCTTGACCGTTATTATCATTACCAGTTGATGTATCCCCGCTATTGGTGTTAGATCCTGTTTCTATCGGATTATCGCTGGGCTCATCGGTTTGCTCATCTCCATCTTTTGGTGCTGTATCATTAGGCTTCTGTTGTGGATTATCCGAATCGATATGACCTGATGACTTTGTTCCATTCGGATCCCTTGGATTGCCCGGAACCGTTATATGAGCTTTCACTTCAGGATCCAGCAAGTCAATAACCATATTATCAATGACCTTATCAGTGGTAATACCCAAGAGCAGGTTCTTGGTGATCTCTCTGGCTTGATCCCTGTTCACTTCCCAATAGCTTAGATCATCCAAGTATAAACCAACACCCGGAAGTGTTTGCGAAACGATGTTGGAACTATCGAAAGATGCTGCCACTTTAGATAGTTTTAAGATGTCAGAAAGATTCAAATCGGTTTCTACAGCCTTCATCATTTGCGGTATCAATTTAGGCAGTTTTGTGATTGTACTGGCCTGAAGCATTTCCTTAGCTACGGCCTTTAAGACTTTTTGCTGGCGGGCTGTTCTGCCGATGTCAGCCATAGAATCATTACGGTAGCGGGCATACTGGAGAGCTTGTGGTCCCATCAAACGTTGATCCCCGGCTTTCAAATTGATTACGCCGTCAACTTTATCACCTGTAACGTAATACATATCTTTTTCCACATAGATATTGACCCCGTCTAACGTATCAATGATACTCTTGAAGCCCTCAAAGTTCGATAAGATATAACCATCTAGCTTAACACCGGTTAACTCTGAGACTTGATTGACGAGTTCTGGAATACCCCTGTACATCACGACTGAGTTAATCTTAACGAAGGAGTTTGAGCCAGGCAAGGTAACCCGTGTATCCCTAGGTATCGACAGCATGGAAATAATCTTCGTATCTGGGTCTACACTGGCTAGAATTAGGGTATCAGCATTAAACGTATGATCTCCCGGTCTCTTATCCGCTCCTATCAGCAGAAAACTGACTCTATTATCTAACCTGGCATTGGTTTCACCCAGTTTCGGTACAATACCACCGTCGCCATCATCGCTATTCTGAGTAAAATAGACAAAACCAAAAGCAGCTGTTCCCGTAATTATTCCAGCAAGCAGGACAGCAATCATAATTAACACTTTTCTTTTTGTATTAGTTCTCTTTTTCAAGTTGCCCACTCCATTGAGTTGTTATTTGGTGATATTAATCTTCTGTTCAACTATAGATATTTTACCCGCATTACCATGATATACCCTGCCAATAATTTGAGGTTGATAGGTCAGCGTTGAGAGTTTTCTGAGAAGGTCATCTTTTTTCTTTGCTGAAACTGATAACAATAATCCTCCGGAAGTCTGTGCATCTCCCAGAATGAACTTCCAATCCATACTGCATGAAGCGTCAAAATAAGATTCCAAATAACTGAGGTTAGAAATTGTCCCTCCTGGGACCGTTCCCATTTCTAAACAATTCCATACTTCGTCTATGACCGGAACATTCCCAGTATAAATTTCTGCGCAGCATCCGCTTGCTTTCATCATTTCATAAAGATGGCCCAATAAACCAAACCCCGTGATATCCGTACACGCATTGATTCGAGCTTCAGCAGCGATTTCACCTGCTTCCTTGTTCAATGTAGCCATGACCTTAACGACTTGGGCTTCTCCTTCAACCGAGACTACACCTCGTTTGATTCCAGTCGTAATAATTCCGCTTCCCAGCGGCTTTGTCAGAATGAGATAATCTTGATCCTGAGCACCTTTGTTGGTTAGAATCCGATCAGGATGAATTATACCAGTGACTGCTAAACCATATTTGGGCTCGGGGTCTTCAATGGAGTGACCGCCGATGATCACGGCACCAGCTTCCTGAACTTTTTCCCGTCCCCCTCTAAGAATTTCAAATAAAATAGATTTATCCAATTTATCAATCGGAAAAGAAACAAGATTTAATGCTGTAAGGGGTCGGGCTCCCATTGCGTAAATATCACTTAAAGCATTGGCAGCTGCTATTTGTCCGAATGAATAAGGATCATCGACAACTGGGGTGAAGAAATCAACGGTCTGGACGATAGCTTGACTATGATTAAGTCGGTAAACACCGGCATCATCTGACGTTTCAATTCCGATAAGGAGATCAGGATCTTCCGTACAATTTTGCAATTGACACAGTACCTGTGTCAGGTCCCCTGGACCGATCTTGCACCCTCAACCAGCTTTACTGGAGAATTGTGTCAGTCTGATTTTATCTTCCGCCGCCATAGTAATCCCCCCTTATAGTTTTTTTCGTAATTTCCAATATAAATTACATTTATTCTAAAACCTGTTAAGTCATTAGGATGATCAGAGAAAAACAACGTTTAAAAAAATGATAATATAAATATATTTCTAACCTAAAATCAACAAAATATGATATGGTATTTTTTTTAACACTAAAAAACCACCTTCAGCCATTATAACACCAACTTAATACCCCTTCAATCTTTGGCTGATTTGGCAAAATCCTTATCCTATTTCTTTTTATTATTCATTGTTGATTATTGAGTCCTTATAAATCTCCGAATAAGACAGTGAGGTGTTGTAAAAACAAGAGTATCGTTCATTGCTATATAGCAGTACAACGATACTCTCTTTCCTTAATAAGTGCCTGTTTTTACCAGATAGATGTTTGGAAATTTACCAGGCTTTCAGCCGCTCTGCAATTATCAAATAATCATCCGGCAGTAACGTCCTTGGATCAAGAAGAATCCTGTCTTTTTCGATCCTGGCTAGTACAGGAACACTTCCGGCCCGCAGAAATTCTTCTAACTCTACTGCAGATCCTTTCAATGGCTGAATGGCACAGACAAAGGAAGGCAAAACGGCAGTGGGAAATGCTCCTCCTCCAACAAAGGAGCTATTCTCCTGAATTTCAACTTGAATGTTTTCAATTCCGTATATAAGGCTTTGCAGATATTCAGCTTCTTTTTGCAATTGAACCTTATCCTTTGTCAGCATCGCCCAAACCGGTATTTTCTTGGTTTCTCCCCGTTGGTACATACGAAGTGTTGCAACCAAAGCTGAGAGTGTCAACTTGTCAATACGCACGGCTCTGGTGAGCTGATTATTCTTCAGCTTATCAATCATTTCTTTTTTACCAACGATGATTCCTGCTTGAGGACCGCCTAACAACTTATCTCCGCTAAAAGTCACCAGCGAAGCACCTGTTTTAACACTTTCCTGAATGGTAGGTTCTTTCGGTAATCCCAGATCAACACCATCTATAAAGCTTCCGCTTCCAAGATCTTCAATGACAGGAATACCCAACTCCTCACCCAGTTTGACCAATTCTAAAACTGATACAGCCTGATGAAAGCCCTGAATCCTATAATTACTGGTATGAACCTTTAAAAACATTGCTGTTTCAGTCGTTACCGCATCTCTATAATCTTTAAGCCAAGTCTTGTTGGTTGCTCCTATCTCAACCAGCTTCGCCCCCCCAGCTTTCAATACTTCCGGTATTCTAAAAGATCCACCAACCTCTACCAACTCTCCCCGGGAAACGATAACCTCTTTTTGGTTAGCAAATGTATTCATGATCAGCATTACGGCCGCTGCATTATTATTAACTACTAAAGCTGCCTCTGCACCAGTTAATTCTTTAAGAAGATCCTGTACATGCGTGTATCTCGATCCGCGTTCCCCTGTCAAGATGTCAAGTTCTAAATTATTATACGTAACCGCTTGACGGGCAACAAATTCTGCAATCTCTGGTGCTAGTATCGCTCTGCCACAATTGGTATGAAGAACAACTCCGGTCGCATTGATGATTCTGATTAAAGTATCGCTTGTTCCTTGCAGTTCCTGCAGAGATTCTTCCACCAGCCATTTTCTAAAATGCTCGGAACCTTCTTCTGTTGGATTGGTGAGATATTGTACTAATAACTCCTTGCTGTGTATAACAGGCTCAAGCATTTGTTTTCGCTCTTGCCCAGAACATGAACCAATCACAAACTGTCTTGCTTTGTCGATAGCTTTGCGAACAGCCCAGGCGATGGCTTCACTCTCATAATTATCGTTAATCTCGGGTATAGATTTGACTTCAGCTATCATTTCATGAACAGAAGGAAGCAGGCGAAATTTAGCAGACTGTTCATCTTTCAAGAAAAACACCTCTGATTCTTCATTCTAAGACAAAAAAGACCATTAAAGACCATTTGTATTTTTCAAGATTTCGACACCCTCTTTAAATTATTATATTATCATGATCATTTGTTAGCGGAAGGGTTAGAGGGAGGATCGATGAAATTATCTGATACAAAAGTCTATGACTTGGAAATGTTTAAGGCACGAAAACAAAGCAGGTGTATCTTTTGCAACTCTTCAGAAAATCTGCAATTTTTCAGAAAACAGACAGTCTGTCTGGGTTGCCTCAAAGAAATTCAAAACCATGTATTTAAAAATAAAGGAGCTAACTAGCTCCTTTATTCTTATCCAGATTCTTCAGTATTTTTACTGCATTTTCGTGGATAATAGGTTCTCCATGTTCCTTTAAAAAAGCTTCCGTCATCATCAAGGATTCACCGTATTCGTCAAGAATAGCTTCGGCGATTTTCTTTTTTCTTGGAGTTCCGAACCTACTCATAGCAAGATAGTATTCGTCCTCATATTGATAGAGAGCAGATTTGATATACGGAATTTCCGGCAGGATGCGAACGGCAGCCACAATATCTTCGAAGTCTGAAAAAACATAAACCCAGTCCTGTTCAGAACTGAATTTTGACGTCTGTTTGGAGGTTTTTTTCTTTTCGCCAAAACTTGTCTGAATGATATGGTTAATTTCAGCTTCAATCTGATCTTCCTGCTTGATGACTGTAATCACAAATTCATCTTCAGAGGCCACTGTCGCTTGAATCCAAAATGGCTGATCCAGATTAAAATCAACCTCATCTCTTGCTTTCGAAATCAATTCCCAAAAGAACTGCTCAGTTCTAGCTGAACGTTGAAAAAAATCAGCAAGGGAAATATCGCGGTCTGCAAGCTCGGTAAAGGAGATAAAAATGCGAACCGTATTGTCGTTAACCTTCAGAATGCGCATAGCACTCCACTCTCCTTTCCATAAATTTCAAATCTTAAAACAATAGACTTTTCTTAATATATATTATAGCATAGATAGTCAATATTCAATTCCATAAACTCCCAACAGAAGAGCCTTATGTTATGTTATTATATGTCACTTTTGGCTTGTTGGGTTAAAACCGTACAGCGAAATGCGTATTTTTTTATGGGCAGAAAAGCCACTTCAATCTTATCATTGGCAACTAGCTTCTCAACGGTATTTTTGTCCACCAGAACAGTGACATTTTCTTCTCCTGTTTGTATCGTCAGTGGATATTGATCTTCTTGAGTTGGCGTCTTCGCTATAACAGAAACAACGCTTCCCCTTAAAACACCTGGTTTTTGCATCCAGTCTCCATAATGACGTAAAAAAACATCAGTATAAATGATAATAACAATCAGGCTTATGGCAAGTCGCATTATCCCTTTGACTATACCGGTTGTATTCCGTTTACTTAACCCTGTCTTCATTGCAACATAAGATTTTATTACCAGAAATGTCCAGATAATAAAAAGACCGCACAGAGCCGGCCAACTTATCTTGAGAAGATATTTATAATAATCGACGTACTCTAGAATTGAAGCAATGATTAAGGTTGCCATATCTCATCCAATCCATTACTCTTATTTTATCCTGTTTCCATTTACTTCAAACATTACAATAACAAAAGCCTAAACAAAGAATGTTCTTGGTAATCCGCAAGAACACTCTAATAACACTATCAATTACCCTATAAGCCGACTGAGGTCACTGATTTCCTTATCTTCCAAAATACGCTCAGGATAAATTTGAATGATGATCCTATCGGGAAGATTAACAATCCCTCCGATAAACGGTGCTGTAACCAGAGGCGGAGGGGGTGCAATATCATCGATGGTTCTAACTTCCTTAACTTCCTCTACAGCGAAACCAACCAAACTCCCTTCGATCTCTATGATGATGGCGTATTCCGGCTCGCCCAAGGCTTGAATACCAAATTTTTCGTGCATATTGATCAGTGGAATTGCTTGTCCTCTGATACTGATTAAGCCCTTCACATAATCGGGTGCCTTCGGTATCGGATGTACCTCAGCCAATCGGGTTATTTCCTGCACGACATCAATAGGAAGCCCATATTCCTCGCTTCCTAAAGAAAAAACCACAGCTTGAAAACCCATTTATACTCCACCTCTCTCTTGATGACTCCCTCTAATTCCATATTTGAATCAGTTAAATATCTGAGGTTTGGTCAAAATAATAAATCTATAGGTCAGAGGTTTATACCCTGCCAATTTCATTTACAGCTTTCTGTAAAAGAGAATCATTGGTCTGAACTACTTTTTGATTAGCAGAATAGGCTCGCGTGACCTGCAGCATTTTAACCATCTGGGCATCAAGATCAACGTTGGACTCCTCGACATACCCTTGATGAATTCTGATATCTTCAGGGACGGCTTCCGTCGGTTCTTGCAGTGATAGGTAAAGATTAGTCAGCCCGTCTCGTTGCAGGTTTTCGGCGTCGATATTAACAATCCGCAATCGCTCAATGACTTCGTGGGTGTTCTTGTTCTCAATAGTTCCATCCAGATTGACCACAAAATCCTCGGGCAACGGACCAATAGGCCCATTCATACCCATTATCATATTGCCGCCGGGTGTTCTCAACATCCCCGCAGGGTCAAGCTGGAAGTGGCCATTCCTGGTATAACGTTCTCCTTCCAGAGTATCTATCACAAAATAACCATTAGAGTTAATGGCTACATCTGTATTATTCTCAGTTCTCCGTAAATCTCCAGGTTCTCCACTGTAGAATTTTCGATCAGCATAGACGCCTGTACCCATAATCCCTAAGGCTACATTCTCCGAAGACTGCGAATTACCACTGCTGTTTCTGACTCTGCTAACGAGCAAACGCGGAAAAGAGGTGACTCTTTCACTCTCAAGCCGATAACCCGGGTTACGCAAGTTTTCAATATTTTTCTGGATTGAATCACTTTGTTGATTATTCAAAATCATGCCAGAAGCCGCTGTATATAGTCCGCGCAGCAAGGTACTCACCACCTCAAATGGGTATTATTTATTCTTATCCTTGTATGACCTGGCGCAACATGGTAATATGGGACGTTAACGACCGGGTCAAAGCATTATACTGAATAGTATTTTCGGCCAGTTTGGCCATCTCCAAATCGATATCCACATTGTTTCCGTCATTACGGAATGTCGTACTTTTATCCTGAATGACAAAATTTCCACCGGTCATTCCTACTCCGGAAAAATGTTTGGGAGAAGACCTTCTGAGTTCGATGTCTCCAACATCCTTACTCTGGATTGCTGCTAGCAAAATTCTATCAAAATCAATGTCTGAACGTTTAAATTTAGGAGTATCCACATTGGCTATATTATCTGCCAAAACCTTTTGACGCAGACTTAGCCCGTCCAGCCCACCTTCAAGTAAGGTAAATATTTTGGAGTCTAACCAATTTGACATGTTTATCCCCTCATAGCAATAGCCTGTTGGACCATTTCATCCTGGTCTTTGGCAATCCTTAAATCAAACTGATAAGCTCTTTGTGCTTCGATCAATTTAGTCATGGCATTGACCATGTCTGTATTGGATCTTTCAATCATCCCTGACTTGATCTCTCCATATCCTTCGGTACTCGCCGTTCCTTCTATAGCCTCTCCCGAAGCCTCAGTGGCCAGGTACATATTATGACCGATTTGTTCCAACCCCTCAGGGTTATTGAACTTAAATAGAGAAATCTGACCGATAAGAACTTCTTGGTCTTGCTGAGTGGTTGAACTTTGATTTGAATCGTTATACAGAATAGCTTTAATCGTTCCATCCGATTTAATGCTGATTTCTGAAGCATTGGAAGGAATCTGAATCAAGGGTTCCATCAGCATCCCTTCATTATTCACAATGTTACCCCTACTGTCTGTACTAAACAGACCGGCCCGTGTATAACCAATCTTACCGTCAGCAGTCTTAATCTGAAAGAAACCTTCCCCATTCACAGCCAAGTCCAGGTTATTACCGGTTTCCACGAGTGGCCCCTGCCGAAAATCAATCCGTTTACCCAGATACATGTTGCGGTTAATGACGGGGTTTTCCGTTGCAGGCATAACCCCGCCATACTCAGCCACGACATTACTTCTCTCCCGAGTGTCATAGGTCTCTTCGATGAAAAGCAGCCCTTCTTTAAAACCAGGTGTATTGACATTGGAAATATTATTAGCAATAATCTCAATGCGGTATTGTAACGTTTCGAGATATTCTGCTGATACCCTCATCGTATTATCTCCTTAAGGTATTCTCTGTTCACCCTAAAAATCCTTCATATTTCGTCAATAGATCCTATATACTCTATCGAAATATCAAAGATAATCTTTAGTGATTATTATCTATCTATATCAAACATTGATAGGGATTACTAGTTACGCTTAAGGTCGATAAGCTCCTGCAGAATGGTATCGGATACGGTGATAACTCTGGAGTTTGCCTGGAAACCGCGCTGAGTTACGATCATATCTGTGAATTCCTGAGAAAGATCCACGTTGGACATCTCCAAGGTATTAGGTACGATATTTCCTCTGCCTTCTTCACCAGCATAACCAATAGAGGCATCACCTGAGTTGTTGCTTTGGGTAAAGTAGTTGTTTCCCTGAGGACTTAAGCCAGCATCGTTGGCAAATTTAGCGATGGCGATTTTGTAAATCGGCAAGGTAGCAGAAGCTGTACCGTCGCTGTATACACCTGTAATGACACCACTCTGATCTATGCTGTAGCTTGTAAGGGTATATCCAGCCTTTCCAACCGTATCAGGATGGGCATCACCTAATTTAAACGTAATCTTATTTGTGGCTGCACTCCAAGTTGGAGTAGCAGCAGTTGGCGCAGTGTTATTGTAACCTTGAACAAGCGCTCCGGTAGATGGGTCAATTAAGTTACCAGATTTATCAAAACCAAAATTTCCCGTACGCGTATAAAAATTATTTCCTGCCAGTTTCAGTACAAACATACCTGGTCCCTGAATCATCATATCGGTATCTTTACCTGTATATTGTGAGCTCCCCTGACCCATAACCTTATCAACAGATCCTAAAGTACTGCCCAGTCCGACCATGATTCCGTTTGTTCCACCATATGCCGGTGTTGCATTGGTATCAGGTGCAGAAGCTCCACGAATCGCTTGTCCCAGCATGGAAGCGAAGGTGGTTCTGGCCTTTTTATAACCTGAAGTATTAACGTTGGCGATGTTATTACCGATAACATCCATGCTGATCTGATGGTTTTTTAGACCAGTGATCGCAGAATATAATGAACGCATCATAAGACATTTACCTCCAAATTTTTAGTAAATATAGTTAAAATACCATTCGAACTACCTGAGTTGTCATCTACGTTATTGACCTCCGTGGAAGTTAGTCCTCAACACCAGATTCAGTTGTATCAGTCTCAGATAGTTCTTCTACCGGGAGAACTACCGTACTTCCCGGTTGTCGGATAGCTTTGATATTCTCCATGCCAAATACCTTATCGCCGATTTCGATTGCCAGCGTATTATTCTGCAAGCTTACCGAAGTAATGATACCAGTTATTTCAGCACCGGTACTGTCAACAGCCTGAGCTTCTTTGCCAATAAGGGCAGCTCCTTGTGTGAACAGAGACTGGCTATAAAGCATGGTCATGGTTGAAGTTAATTTTTTAATAGACTCAGCCATGTTACTGGTTTGTTCCAGGGCACTAAACTGAGCCATCTGAGCGATAAAGTCCGTATCCTGCATAGGGGACATCGGATCCTGATTCTTTAACTGCGCCACCAGAAGTTTCAAGAATTCATCCTGACCAAGTTCATTATTCACGTTATTGGCTGTGTTATTGGAGTAGCCAGAATAGGTTGTGTTATACGTATTGTTTACTGTTGTCATGTCATCCCTCCGTTAAGCACTGACATTGATCCTGCCACCGGACCCATGTGCTGAATAATAAGGATTTATCGCTGCCGTTAAAGAAGGAACTTCTTCGTCCTGCTGCTTAGACCGATACGCCTTTGAATCTCGATTAAAGTCTTTAGCCGACTGTCCATCACCATTTTGACCAGAATTCAATTGAAATTGGCCGCAAGCTAATCCCATCTGGGTTAAACCATTCTTCAAGTCCTGAAGATGGCTTTGAAGTATGACGCTTGTTGCCTGCTCAGAAGCGTTCATCATGACATGAAGCTGTCCATTTTCCATCCGCAGAGATACATTGACCTGACCCAAATCGGCCGGTTGTAAACGAATTGATAATTCCTTCACTTCTTTAGCATTCAGATCCTGTCTCTTTAGAACATCGAGAACTTGTTCCCATGCTCTGCCCGATTGAGGTATTTTAATATTTGAATTCATAACATTCTCAAAATGACTCGTTGTTTCCGTCCTGCCCGTCATTATCTGGATAGGTTGGATTTCCGAATTGAGTTTATCCTGTCCGGTTAATTCCAGGCAGCTGCTGGAATTTGCATCTGCATTTACATTGGCCATTGTATCATGTTTGAGATTTTGATTTGCCATCAAGGTCATCCCATTGATGTTTCCGGAAATCTCTCCGGAACGAGTTCTCTGATCTTTCTTCACTTCTATCTGACCAGACAGCTCTTGTAATTGCTCCAAAGTCTCTATATATTGATCCAACTCCTTGGAATTGAGAGATTTAATCTCTCTAGAATTCGGACTTATAATCCCTTCTAATCCGAAATCTATCTGGGATAAAGCCTGAGATCGTTCGCCTGTGTTCGATTGAACGTTCTGAGATACTTGGTTCATCAGCTGCACATTCTTCATGTTGAAAGGGGTTTGTTCAACCATCTCAGCCAGAGAAAACTGCAAATGAGAGCTTTCTATACTCTGTTTGATTTCCCCGATGGGTATGTGACCTAAGATTTCAGTTGCTGCTGCAACTTCTGTCTGAAGATCGTCCAGGCTTATCTCACCCATTAATCCGGAATTGGCCTCCTTGCCTGCCGGAAATGCATTCTGAAGAATCTGGAGATAAGCGTTTAATCCGAATATGTCTCCATTATTTAATTGTTGCTGTAAAGCTTCTAATCCTTCTATTGCTGCCTTTAGATTATCATCCAGGTGTTCTTCAGTGATTTGCCCTGTCGTTGTCAAAGAATTCAAGAGACGGGAAAACGAATCACCTTGAATATGATCAGAATCTATTCCCTGTCCCTCTTTTACTTTTGGACCGCCGGTCTTCGTCAGCGTCAGGACATCTGTAACGTTCATCCTGTTCACCTCCTGCCATAGGTAACTAACCAATATATCGAAAAAAACATCCCTACACTTTAGGGATGTTTCTATTAAGAGCAATAAAGGTTATTCCTCTTGCCTGGAATAACCCTTTAGAGTATGTTTTTCTTTTGTCTGCTAAGGTAACCCCGTAGTCTTAGTATAGCCTGAGAATGGATTTGGGATATCCTAGATTCGGATAGACTCATAACAGCAGCTATCTCTTTTAAGGTTAGTTCTTCACGATAATACAAGGCTACAACAAGCTTTTCTTTTTCGGATAATTTCTCAACGGCCTCTGTCAGTATCTGTTTCTGTTCTTCTTTTTCAATCTGCTGAAACGAATCTTGTGACTTGACATCGATAATCATATCAATCGGAGATATATTGGTGTCAAGGGAGTCGGCATTGGAAACATCTTCCAGGGATACAAGTGTCATACATTGTCCCTGTAATAGGGTCGCATTTAATTCATCCACCGATAAATCCAAATATTTTGCAACCTCTTCAACTGCAGGTGTTCGCCCCAGATTACTTTCCAGTTCACTGAAACCTTGATTGACACGCTTAACTTTTTGACGGGCAGAATGAGGAACCCAGTCCATTGATCTTAAGCCATCAATCATTGCTCCTCTAATTCTCAGCGTCGCATACGTCTCAAATTTTACCCCTCTGGAAGGTTCGAATCGTTGTAGGGCATCTAATAATCCAAAAACGCCATAGCCGATAAGGTCTTCTTCATCGATATGAGCGGGTAGTGACATCGAAAGCCTGCCTGAGATACGTTTAACCAAAGGTAAGTACTTTTCCAGATGTTCTTCAGTCCAAATATGTTTTTTAGATGTACCATACTGTCCGTTATACAAAAGAGCTTAGCACCTCCTTTATATGAGTGTGGAACCGATATTATTCCCCTTCTCCCCAACCCATTCTTCTGACAATTTCTGCCTTCGCACCAGCATCCTGAAGTCCATTTTGCATATCTTTGTTGATCTGTCCTGCCATAGGTCCTCCATAGGCTTTTTGTGGTGTTTGATCCGATTCCTCATTTTTTTCATAATTAAAGTCATCTTGATCTTGCAAGGATTTCTCTATATGAGACGTGTTCACTCTCCTATTGTTTAAGTCACTAATAATAACATCAATAGTGGAACCATAATTACTTTTTTCAGGAGCTGGGGGAGATATCTTATCCCATAAAATCATTAAACCCTTAGCCAAAAAATATAACAATACGAAAGATAAGACCGTTCTTAAGATGATCATCCAAAACTCATACCCATTAAAGATGGATAACAGCAAAACGACACCTGAGGTCAGGATTGATAATTTCAATATCCAAGATTCGATCCTTTGCTTTCCAGGTAAGGGCATCAAATCACCTTTTCGCCATGGTTAATGGTCTTGATATGCAAGTCTCCGGTCTTGATATCGAAGTTAATCGTTCTGCCGAAAGTTCCTCCGACATCATAGGCCAGCAATGGGATTCCCGCTTTCTTTAGCTCACTTTCTACAGCCTCAGCATTTCGCTCTCCAATTTTCAAGAGGGGAGTTTTGCCAGCGAAAGAAAACATCTGGGCACCACCAGCCATCTTAGCCTTGAGTCTCATCCTCAAAACTCCTAATTTATAAAGATCATCCAGGAGCATCTCAATACAACTATCGGCATATTTGGCAGCATTCCCTTTCATGTTATCACGGGAGCTCGGAAGCATGATATGGCCCATTCCCCCGATTTGGGATTGGAGATCATAAATACAGACGCCGATACAAGACCCCAGTCCAGCCGTCATCAGCTTATCAGGTGTCTTACCAACCTTATAATCGGCCATCCCCACTATAATTGTATTACTCATATTCCAAATACTCCCAGCAATTTATCTAAAGAACCCTCCTCGGGGATGAAAAGAAACTTCCCTTCCATGGTTTCAAGTCCCGAAAGTCTCGTATCAATAATGAGAACACTATCATCAACTCTTCCCTCTTCCAGAAGAACAGCATCAATCATCGCTCCAATCATATCGATCGCGTAGGCCGGTGTTGAGGGCTGAAGTAATATCCCCGAAAACTGTGTCAGAGCAATCACGAAGGAACTGACTAGGATATTACCGACTTCACTTAAAGCTGACTGTGCCATCTCATCTACGTAAATATCGGGAGGTTCAGCCATCTGAAGTAGGGTTTTGGCGATAGTTTTAGCACTTTCCACAGACATCACAAATATAGCTTTTCCTGGTGCATCTCCCTCGACCTTCAAATAGAGGGCCACGTTGGTTGCATCCATCTCTCCGAATGCTTCATTCAATCTTTCTAACGGGACTAACCAGACTTTGGGGACTGACATGTCTATTCTGGTCTGCAGAAGATTAGATAACGACGTAGCAGCATGTCCCGAACCAATATTTCCAATTTCTTTTAGTGCCTCAATTCTTATTGCGGATACTTCCATTTAAACCAGACCTTTCTTTCGCATTTCTCGTTGTACTTCAAAGACATAGCCAATAATTTTATCTCTAATCTTTTCGGCTATTTCATGAAATTGAACAGATACTTTATATAGGTCTTTATCATCTTCTTTAATACAGCGGATGACTAGGCCTGGAACCTCTATATCTACTGTTCCAAGCGTTGTCTTGACGAGGATAAGAGTTTTAGATGGTAACTTCTCCTGAGAATTGAAGAGCACCCCCCCGCCACTTAAGTCAATCATATAACCATTCTTTTCTTCACTGATTCCTTCTTTTTCTAATATCCGGTATTTAAGCGGGCGAACAACGGGTACTCGGACAAACATCCGTCTTTGAACCTTATTGATTTTATTAGGGAACTCAATAATAAAAGTAGGGATGGGTAGTGATATTCTCTTAATAATCGACGTTGAAAAGGAATATGCCGAGACTTCGTCCGTGAAAAACAACTCAAGCTTAGTTCCTTCCCTCAAGGGGATGAACTGACCTTCTGCAACAGGAACTCCTATTGAGATGATTCTCTTACCAACTTCCTCTATTCTGGTTCTATAGTTTCCCTTATATTCACCGTCAAAAACCTTAATCTCAACTGAAAGCCCTTCATAAATCTTTTCTTCATAGAGCATCTTACCACCTCCCATTCGTATTATTTTGCACAACAATCCCTAATTCGTTTTTAGAAGAGAGGAGAGGAATCCCTTGATCCCACCATTTTGGGTCGGCGGCTGAAGGTAGATTCCCGCAACTTTTCCTGCGATCCATTGTATACATTTGTAGGCATGACTTTGCGGATTGTATAGGCCCACAGGTTTCTGCTCCATGACTGAACGCCCCACCATCGAGTCATCATAAATCCAGCCCAGGAGATTGAGCGATATACCTAAAAATTTGGTGACAGCATGGTCCAGCCTTTCGTAAGCCTGCTGGGCTTCAGCTTCAGTCCTGACGCGATTAACAACAACATTAATGTTGATTTTTTCTGATTGGTTTTTGATAGATTTAATTAACCCATAAGCATCTGTCATTGAAGGAGGTTCTGGCGTCATGACCACGATAACATCATCGGAGGCACAAATAAAATTAAGTACTGTATGGCCAAGTCCTGCCCCTGTATCAATCAAAAGGATATCGGCCATTTTTTCCAATCTTCCTAAATTGACCAAAACGTTTTTAAGCTGACCCCGATCCAAATTAGCAAGCTCAATAACCCCTGAGGCCCCTGGCAGAACCTTTATCCCCTTATCCACCGGATAAAGAATATCTTCTACCCTTTTCTCCCCGGATAAAAGGTGCTTAATGCTGTAACGTGGTGTAATCCCAAAAGCAACGTCAACATTAGCTAGACCCAGATCGCCGTCAAGGACAATGACTCTGTAATTATAATCAGCCAGAGCAAGTGCCATGTTAACGACCAAACTGGTCTTTCCCACGCCACCTTTACCACTGCTGACAGCAATCACCCGCATATTCCGTGGAGATCCTGTTTCTCTTTCGCTGGCTAGCATTCGAAGCATACTGGCTTGATCATGCATGGGGATAACCCTCCCCCAGGATACAGCGAACTAACTTTTCAGAGGTGGCTGCATCAATATCATCTGGAACATTCTGTCCGTTGGTTAAGTATGCGATAGGCAATCTGGTCTTAACGATGAGATCAAGAACAGAACCAAGATTGAAACTTTCATCCAGTTTGGTCAGTATCAAGTGGGTTGATAATCCCTTGAATCTCTCATATGCTTTAATCTGGTCAGAAATGTTGGTGGTGACACTCATCACCAGCATGGTTAGATCAGGTTTCGCTTTGCTCAGGAAAGCTTCCAGTTCAGACATATGCATCTCGTGATGAGGACTACGCCCAGCTGTGTCTATAAAAATCAACTCTTTATCATTGTGACTATCAATAGCTTCCTTTAAGCCATCTGGAGTCATCACCACTTCCACAGGAACACCGATAATTTCACCGAAAGTTTTCAATTGCTCCACAGCCGCTACCCGATATGTGTCAGCGGTTACTAATGCTACTTTCCTTCTTTCTATAATACTGAAACCTGCTGCCAGCTTACCAATCGTTGTTGTCTTGCCAACGCCGGTGGGGCCAACGAGCGCTACTACTGTAGTTCGCGATTTACGCGGCCTGATCGTTTCCGTATTGACACACAGGTCAGCAACGTTTTTTCTGATCTTTTCAAATACCACAGTAGAATTGATCCATTGTTCATCAGATAGACTACTCCTGATTTTGTTAATTAGGTGGCTTGCTAATTCTGGACTGATACCTCTGTCTACCAGAAAATCATTCCATTTATTTAGAGGCTGGGGTAGAGCTTTTTGGTGTACCTCTCCCTCCCCCTCTCCCTTCGTGATCAGCCGGTTAATCTCCTTCAACATACTATGCATTTCACGAATCTCAGTTTGAGTACTTTCAATTAAAGATTTATCATCCTCATTTTTTTTGGCAGTAAGTTCTTGAGAAGGTTTCTCCTTGGCATACTCATTTTCCTTTTCCCGATAAGCTTCATAAGCTTTTTTAATAACATCTGTGTTGATGGATTGAACAGGTTCCTCAACTGAGCCAACGACCTTCATTCCCATCGGTCTCTCTTCAATAGCTGCAGTAATCTCAACCTTGGTACGGGCAAAAAAACCTAAAAATCCACCTTCCTTAATCTGTCGTGTTTGCAAAATAACAGCATCAGGTCCAAGCTCCCGCTTTATTTTCCCCATCGTATCGGCAATATTATCTCCGGTAAATCGTTTAACTCTCACTGTCTACCACCACCATTCCCAGGGCCTGTACCTCAATACCCTGTACTAATTCATTATAAGACAGGATCACTAAATGCGGAAGCTGTCTTTCTGTAATCCGCTTTAGGTTAATTCGAACAACAGGAGCACAGAGGATCACCGGATTATATCCTTTTAAAACGATTCTCTCAACTTCATTAGAGATCTGTTGAAGTAACTTTTGCATAACGTTCGGATCTAAATTGACGTAATTGCCGTAATCTGAGGGACGAAGATTATCGAGAATCATCTGCTCAATCCGAGGTTCAACCGTAAGAACAGGTAGTTTTTTCTGAGGATCTAACAAAGGCTGAATGATGTTACGCGCTAACCCCTGACGAACATGTTCGGTTAATCTGTCAATATCCTTGGTTAATCCGGCATAATCGGCCAGTGACTCTAGAATGGTGATCATATCTTTGATCGAAACTCTCTCCCTCAGGAGGTTACTGAGAACTTTCTGCACTTGCCCGATATTAAGAAGATCGGGAATAAGTTCTTCAACCACCGAAGGTGCCTGTTCTTTTGCATGATCAATGAGCTTCTTGACATCTTGCCTATTAATTATCTCATGAGCATGAGCTTTGATTATTTCCGTCAGGTGGGTAGCTAAAACAGTCGGGGCGTCAACAACGGTGTAACCGGAAAGCTCGGCTTGTTCCCGATAGATTGAACTGATCCATTTTGCCTCCAGACCAAAAGCCGGTTCTTTGGTTGGAGTTCCGGGGATTGAATCATCATCAATACCACTGCTGATAGATAGAAAATGATCGGCCAGTAATTCTCCTGCTGCTACTTCGGCACCCTTGATTTTGATAATATACTGATTTGGTTGAAGGTTCATGTTATCACGTACCCGGATAACCGGGACGATAAAACCAAGTTCCCCCGCCATCTGTCTGCGGATCAGAACGATACGGTCAAGCAGATCGCCACCTTGACCAGCATCAACCAGGGGAATCAGCGCATAACCAATCTCCAGTTCCATATGGTCAATTCCCAGCATATTCATCACATTTTCTGGTTTTTTGGTTTCTTCCACTTCGTTCTGAATGGCTGCCGCTGATTCTTGTTCGGCAGCTACACTCGAAGTCTTATCCAGATAATACCCTGTGCCAATACAGATCATAGCCAGCAAGAATAGGGGTATCTTAGGCAATCCCAAAAGAGCTAAGGCGATGAGTACGGCTGCGGTGATATACAAAGCCTTGGGAATCCTAAAGAGCTGTTTGGCCAGATCTTGTCCAAGATTAGTCTCTGAGGCTGCTCTGGTAACGACCAGACCTGTTGCCGTCGAAATAAGCAATGCCGGTATCTGGGAAACCAGACCATCCCCGATGGTAAGCAATGAATAGGTGTGCAAGGCTTCCGTAATGGACATATCCTTGGTCAGAAGGCCGATAATCAATCCGCCAATGATGTTGATCAAGAGGATGATGATGGATGCAATGGCATCCCCTTTGACAAATTTACTCGCTCCATCCATAGCTCCATAGAAATCAGCTTCCTGCTGGATGGTCTTTCTCCTTAGACGGGCTTCCTGATCAGTGATAATACCGGCATTGAGATCGGCATCAATACTCATCTGCTTACCTGGCATAGCGTCCAGAGTAAAACGTGCGGCTACTTCCGATACACGCTCAGCACCTTTGGTAATGACGATAAACTGAACCACAACCAAAATACAGAAAACAATAAAACCAACTACGGGATTCCCTTGAATAACAAACTCCCCGAACTGTTGAATGACTTCTCCGGCAAAAGCCTCCAATAAAACCAGCTTCGTCGTGGATAGATTCAAAGCCAGACGAAAGAGAGTCATCGTCAGAAGTAATGAAGGAAGTACGGAGAATTCCAAAGGATCTTTGGTAAATACTGCCAACATGAGAATGAGGACTGAACCTGTAATATTAAGAGTAATGAGAAAATCCAACCAACTTGCGGGGAGGGGTACTACCATCATGACGATGATCCCGACGATTCCAAAAGCTGCAATGATGTCTGTACTTTTTGTAATCCTGCTGCTACGCGCCGTAGTCGCCATTAACGATAGTCCTCCCTGTTCATATTATCTTGTTTATCCTAGGGTCTGTTTTTTTCTATTTGCTAATTAATCGTTTTTTTACTACCGTATAGGTCAGCTGTTAAAATTTTAACATTAAAAGATGAAACTCTTTATGCCGAATAATAACGTTTCCGCTTATTTAGCTTGTAGACAAAGGCTAAGACTTCGGCCACTGCTTTATAGAGATCAGCCGGTACAACTTGCCCGATATCAACCTGAGCGTAAAGGGCTCTGGCCAGAGGCTTATTCTCCATAATGACGATATGATTTTCCTCAGCTATCGTCCTGATCCTGAGGGCTATTTCGTTCTGCCCCTTAGCCACAACATAAGGAGCAGAATGCTTGGTCATATCATATTTCAGTGCTACCGCAAAGTGGGTAGGGTTGGTGATAACCACATCGGCGGTTTTCAAATTCTCCATCATCCTGCGCATCGCCATCATCCTCTGACGTTTTTTGATTTGGGCTTTTAGCTGAGGGTCCCCCTCTGTCTGTTTATATTCCTCTTTGATTTCGTCATGAGACATGCGAAGGTTTTTCTCATATTCCCACCATTGATAAAGAAAATCGGCAAAAGCCAATACTAAAAAGGCCAGTGCTATTTTCCACGCTAATTCAAATAAAAGATTACCCAGGACAATGATGGACTGTGTTACCTCTACCGCCTGGAGTGCCGGAAAGATATCAATGTGATCCCTGATCACATCATAGAGGAAATATCCGATGATAACGACTTTGAACAGAGATTTCACCAGCTGAACCATAGCCTTGATCCCGAACATCCTCTTGACACCTTCTACAGGATTAAGCCTGGAGAATTGCGGTTTGATCGGTTCTACGGTGAAAAGAGAACCGACTTGAAGAAAATTAACGGCAATGGCTACCACCATGGAAGCCAGGAAGATGGGTCCTAATATGAGCATGCATTGCCAAGAGACAGTAATCATCACTTCCCAGACAGACCGGATATTCCATTCCATGTCTAAAGAAGTCAGGTAGCGAAAAAGATTGGCCATTTGATTAAATATGTAAGGAAGCCAAAATCTGAGCACTCCGACAAGGGCCAGGAGCATAACGGCTGAAGTCAGTTCTTGACTCTTGAGTACTTGTCCTTTCTTTCTTGCCTCTTGCCTTCGTTTAGGGGTAGCTGGAAACCTTTTTTCAGCTATGACCTCCACCCCCTAAGCAGATCGAATATCCACTGCATACTGGTATCGAAGATTCGGGACACAGACTCTCCAAAAAGCGGAATCATAAGGAAAAATAACGCCATCCCGAATATTATTTTCACTGGAAATATAACGGAGAAAATGTTTAGTTGGGGAACTGTTTTGGATAAAAGTCCGACGCCTACATCAGCTAGGAAGAGTGCGCCAAAAATGGGCATCGCGATCTGTAAGGATAAGACGATGACTTTACCAGTTACATCGATAAAGAAAGATGCCCCATATGTCATACCTAAAGGGTTAATGGGAAGAAATTCATAACTCCTGGCCATTGCAACGATGATGTAGTGATGAGCATTAGTCGCCAGGAGCAGCATAGTGGTAAGAACCATTAGAAAACTTCCGGTCATTGGGCTTTGCATTCCATTGATAGGGTCCACGGTATTCCCCATGAGAAAGCCGATCTGAAAGTCAATCAATTGTCCAGCCCCCTGCATGATGGCAGTCACAAGATTCATGATAAATCCTAAGGTTAGTCCGACCAGAATTTCTTTGATCAGGATCGCAATGAAAGGCAGTAGTGCTCCGGGGATAACAGGCTGATGGGATAGAACCAAAGGAAAAAGTATAACAGACAAACTTGCTGCCAAACCCAGCTTAACAACACCGGGAACACCCCTGGCTCCAAAAACCGGAGCAATCATCACCATCCCTGACCAACGAGAGAAGATAAGCAAAAACAAAGAAAGATTCCATTGCAATAGATCAGATAAACTCAAGGCTCCTCCTCCGTTTTCTAATACCTGGCAAAATTAACAAGTTCCGAAAAAAGGTTTGTCGTATAGGCTGTCATCACATTCAACATCCATGGTCCTAAGAGGATTAGGATTAAAGCGATACTCAGAATCTTAGGGATAAAGGATAGAGTTTGTTCCTGGATCTGGGTCATAGCCTGGAAAATACTCACCAGAAGTCCCACCAACAGACTAATGAGGAGAATTGGTCCACCGACAATAATAGCAGTTCCAAGTGCCTCTTTGGCCATATAAAGAATCTGGTTTTGTGTCATAAATTTCCCTCTAATCCTTTACTTCCATATCATTTTGGGAGTGCAAGAATTGGTAAAATCCCTGTCTCCTAGGCATCGTTATTTGAAGCTTAGTACCAGTGATTGTACAACCAGGTTCCACCCATCAACGAGGATGAAAAGCAAAATCTTAAACGGCAAAGAGATCATCATCGGGGGCAGCATCATCATCCCCATGGACATCAAGGTGCTGGCCACTATCATGTCGATGATCATAAAGGGAATAAAGATAGCAAACCCCATTTGGAACGCCGTCTTCAACTCACTGATCACAAACGCCGGGATCAAAACATGGGTCGGAATATCACCATAAGTACGCGGTCTTTCTGATTGAGATAAACTAACAAACAGCTCCAAATCTTTTTCTCTAGTTTGCTTAAACATAAATGTTCGCAGTGGTTTTTCGGCATTATTCAAGGCCTGTTCTTTGGTTATTTCGCTTTTTAAATACGGTTGAAGTGCAGTAGAATTTAACTCCGTAAAAGTTGGCATCATCACAAAGAAAGTCAGAAACAAAGAAAGACCAATTATCACCTGGGTCGGAGGCAATTGCTGTGTGCCAAGTGCATTACGCACAAAGGAAAGAACAACGACAATCCGGGTAAAAGAGGTCATCAAAACCAAAATAGCAGGAGCTAAGGAAAGAACCGTAATTAGTAAAAATAATTGCACGGCAGAACCAGCTTGGCCAAGATCAAGTGTGACGTTCATCGTTTTACCTCCTCGAGCAACCGCTCAAGTTCAGCCGAAAAAACATCATGGTTACGTTTACGCCTAAACTTTTTCCAAATTCCCGTTAAAAGCTTGTCGACCTTCTCCTCAGGCCTATTGGCTATTTCATCCAATATCTCGGCAACAACATCTGGATCATTGACTTCAGATACTGTTGTGATATGATGGTCGGTCCCGCCAAGGACTTTGATGTGCCCCGCAATCTCAACCAGGTAAAGAACCTGTTGTCCGCTTAGAACCTGACGATCAAGAACCCTGACCCATGGAGATTGCATATTACGGACAGAAAAGCGATTAAGCTTTTTAATCATCCACAGAGAAACAATCAGAATAATCAGAAAGACTAAGATGGTTCCGATAAGCCCCGACCAGTAAACAGGTTCTGCTGCAGTTGCCGTTACGTTTGGATTATAAGTCTGCCCTTCAATATTGTTTGGTATTGTTGGCATAACTATTTTAAAGCCTTGGCAACAGCTTCTAGTACTCGCTCAGCCTGAAAAGGCTTCACAACAAAGTCTTTAGCACCTGACTGAATAGCCTCAATAACCATCGCTTGTTGTCCCATCGCACTGCACATAATGACCTTAGCTTGAGGATCCTTGGACCGGATCTCTTTAACTGCTTGCAGTCCATCCATTTCGGGCATGGTAATATCCATAATGGTAATATCGGGTTTGAGATCCGCATATTTTTCTACGGCAACAGCTCCGTTCTCCGCTTCACCCACCACCTGGTAGCCATTATTGGAGAGGATGTCCTTCAGCATCATTCTCATAAATGCAGCATCATCTACTAGCATTACTGTATAACTCACTTTTACTTCCTCCTTAAACTAGTTTATGGTTTCTATCCTATCATTAGGATTGATGATTTCTGTAATACGAATCCCAAAAGTTTCATTGATCACAACCACTTCACATTTGGCAATCAGTTTACCGTTAACAATCATGTCAACTGGTTCTCCTGCCAGGCGATCAAGTTCCACGACCGATCCTGGACCCAACTCTAAAATCTCTCTGATCGTTTTACTCGCTTTGCCGAGTTCAACGCTAACCTGTAAGGGAACATCGAAGATCAGTCCCAGGTTATTCGGAACGGACGGCCCACCTCCAGGAGAAAGCGGAGCAAACTGTGCTGGCTGCACAAGAGTTGGTTGTCCTTTATTATGAAAATGCTGATTGGGAAGAGGTGATAGAGAAATATCCATTGGCGGTTCCCAATTAACATTAGGAGGGGGTGGTGGGGCATATTGTTGAACTGGCTTCTCTGCCGGATGCGGCGCAGTGTGGCTGGGTGGTGGCGGTGCTGCCTGCTGTGCTGACTGTCCACTTATTTCAGCCATTAGCCTAGAGGCCATCCCTTTGGCTACCTCCAGCGGAAGTACTTGGATCAATACACTATCAAGAATCCCTTCGATAATTAAGCGGAAAGATATACGAACAAGTTGCTCATCGGCATCCATGTTTTTTAACAAGAAGGAAGATTCTTCCCCAACTTCACT
>CAYZDF010000010.1:0-58779 GCA_964477085.1 uncultured Gracilibacteraceae bacterium
TGTCAGAAGAATCATGGCTTTAACCATTATTTAATGTTGGGAAAGTTGAGTTATATTAGCTGCCAAAACTGCAACAATTTTCCCTTCACTATTAATAGGTACGGATATGGTAACAATAGAATCATTCTTTCCACTCACTGCTGAAAAATAAAGCTCGGTACAGTATTCTTCTCCTTTTGAGGCATGCAAGAACCAAGCTCGATGAGCTCTGCTATTGTTTGAAGACGATGTCGTATAAATAACTTCTCCATTTGAGTCTAGCAAATGAATGGTGTTAAGAATATGATTTACCGCCCTGTCGATAGTTATCTTGATTTGATCTTTCGTGATCTATAAGTGAAAAGAGGAATACATAAGCCAACAATATTCAGTAATATAATCCTTTTATTCAAATCATTTCTCCTTTCTTTTAGTTCTATTACCATCCATTTCCTTTTAGTTAATACCACGTTTCGTCACCTGGTTGTCCTAACGAAAATGAGATAAATGGCTATCTCACTTATTGATTTTGAGATAGCCACTTATGCTGTCAATTATTAAAATAATGATATGCTACCATTCAGTGCCGACAAGGCAACAGTCAGAGGAGATGCCAGATAAATTTTTGCTTCTTTTGACCCGATTCTACCAGGTGTATTACGAATGGTTGTCGTTATGGCCACATCATCATCAGCTAAGACTCCGAAGTGTTTACCCGGGCAAGATCCGCAACCTGGGGGCATAATTACAGCTCCAGCGTCCCGAATAACCTTCGAGATCCCTAAAGTCTCCATCGAATCCAAAATTTTTCTGGAGGCAGGCGTAACAATGAATGTGACTGATGGATGAATCCTCTTCCCAGATAAGACATCTGCAATGACTTTCATATCCTCAAGGCGTCCTGCTGAACACCCTCCCGTAATAGCAGCACTAATTTTTGTACCTGCTAATTGCCTAACTGTACTGATAGCAGTTGGGTTTGGTGGTATGGCAAGTAAAGGTTCAATCTCACTAGCCTCCAGGTAATAGTCAATCGGATCATCTTCTCCTTCGGGAAGGATAAACGCTGTTATTGCTCCTCCTTCAGGCAGAGAATTACATATCGTCATTTTACCAGCAAGCGATAATTGATTGATTAAAGATCCTTTTAAAGCTATCGCTTTACCCGTGATCTGAGGCAGTAGTTTACTAAAGATATGAAAGGCGACATCTCTTGGCAATGTTTGCGGCGGAAGTGTTCCGTCGATAGAAATGGTCAGCTGTTCTGGAACTTCAATGCTAAATCGGCCACTCTCGAGAACAGAGACAAGTTCCCCGGAGGTAACTGAGAAAGCGATTGCCCCAAACGCTCCAGCTGTAGCGACATGACCATCGGCCCCGACTATAATCATTCCTGGCCAAATGGACTCTTCTTCTGCTACAACTTGATGAAGGACACCCTCCCCTTGTTTATACAGGCAGCAGCCCTGTTCTTTGGCAAAAGCAGCAAAATCTCTTTGAAATTTTCTGTCTTGGACTGTAGGAGCGGGGAAAGCGTGATCCAAGGTAAAAAGTACTTTTCTGCAAACTACCCGCCTACTGTCATCATTTCGCCACTGCTCCAACAAAGCCGGTCCAGTTCCATCGTGAGCGAGTGCCAGATCAACATTTAATCTAACTTGCTGTCCAGCCTTAACATATCCTTCGTTAGAAACCTTGGCAAGTTGTCTGTATAGGAATTTTGCCATAACTGGTTCTTACCTTAAATTAATCCGATCAGCCAGAGAACGTAAACGGTTGCCATGGAGGCACAACCACCTACGAGGGTAACACCGCCATAGGAGATCAAGGCTGATTTGAGCTCCATTCTGGAGAGAGAGGTACATACCCAAAAATAACTGGAGTTTACATATTTGATGATCACGGAACCTGCTGCACCAGCTAGCATACCAGCTTCAGGGCTTAAGCCTAGAGTACCCAGCATCGGTGCTGTCAGCGAAGCCGCAGTGATAACACCCACCGTGGTTGATCCGGTAATCAGGTTGCCAACGATACCTAAAACGAAAGGCAGGAAGATCGCAGGGATTCCCGAGGCAGCGATAGACGCAGCAATGGTGTTAACGGCTGGAGTTCCTTTTAAGATTTCACTGAGAGAACCGCCAAGACCGGTAACGACAATAATCATGGCAGAGGTCCGAAGCGCATCTTCGATCCATGGGGAGAAGAATGCTTTTTTGCTTTCTTCATCCTTAACGTTGATATAGCAGAGTGCAACCCCGATGAGCATCGCCACAACCGGCCAGCCGATAAAGGCAAAGATGGTATTCAAAATATGATCTTTAGCAAGTGTATTTTTAAATACGCTTTGCAGAGCAATCAGGATCAGCGGTACGAGGATCGGAGCATAGGCTCTCACAGTGGAAGGAAGTTCTCTTCCGGTTTCTACGAAAGACTGGCCTAAGAATTCTCTGGATGGAGGAGAAGGAACTTTGGGTCCAATGATCATGGCATAAACCCAGCCGGCGAGAGAGCCAACGAGTGTGGCTATACTTCCGTAAAGGATGACCATACCGATATCGGCTTTCATTACTGCTGCCGCCGCCAGTGGTCCTGGGGTGGGAGGAACCATGGCGTGAGTCAGCTGCATCGCACCCACCAGACCGGTAGCCATCACACTCATGTTAGTACCTGCAGCAATCGCAGCGCCGTGTACCAGCGGATTCAAGATAACATAACCGACATCAGAGAAGATCGCAATACCGATGACGAAACCGGCAAGGGTCAAGGCCAGAGGCATTCTCTTTTCGCCCACCCACTTGACCATGGTCAAGGTAACTTTTTCAATTCCGCCGGTATGTTTAAGCGCTTCAGCGATGATCGAACCCAAAACGATAACGATCGCGATACCTTGGACGGTTTTACCGAAGCCAGTTTCGAAGGCTTTGATGAATTTACTTAAATTTACACCTGGCACCAATGCATAGAGAACAATCGGAAGCAATAATGCGAGAAATACGTGCCATTTGGATTTAGCGATCAACCAGAATAAAAGGACGATAACGGCCGCGAAAGCGACAAGAGTAAGAGTCGGATTTTGCAATATCATATCTTCAGGTTTCAAATTCTCTCACCTCTTTGTAATATTTAAAAATTGAAATGTATCAGTTTAATTTTATGGTTAAGACTCTGTATTATTTATTTTTGTGTCCAGTGACTGTTTCGATTTGACATTGATCTACGAAGCGTTAAAAATAAAATGTATTTTTGTCGTTTTCTTGTTGAATTTTGTAGAAGTTAGACTTATAATCCAATTAAACCAAACTCTTTAGGGTCAAGAATTCTCTTGTTTTCAGTCAGCACAGGGGATTTTTGATCCTTTTTTCTGTTCCTCCTATGCTTAGAAACCTTATAATACAACCACCTCCGTTTTATACCTCATTTATTGTTCTTATCACCTCCATTCGCGTTCACTTAGCACTCAGCTTAGATCACTGCCAGATCTTCAAGCGCTTTTATGATATTCCCTCCGACATCAGAGGGATTACCTTCAAAGTAACAGTCCAGCTTTTGGAACTCGACCGCTTCCTGATCCCCCAGGATATCTTTATCCATACCCAAGGCCATGACCATACCTGGATTTTTAAGGCCCTTAAGGACTCCTCCCACGGCAAACAAGCTGTTGTCCAGGACGATGACGACATCGGCCTCCACTTCAGACGTGGATCGTTGTAAGATCTTTTGAGAATCAATACGGATCACACCGAAAGTTGGGGCACCAGGTCTTACGGTAGCGAAGGAGTTAAATGCTTGCACATGGTAGCCTTTATCTAAAGCATGATTAGCGATCTTTTTAACCAGGTCACCGACTGGTTGACCGAAACGTCCATGTAATCGGATCTCCTTCATCTATTTCCCCACCTTTCTATAGTATTGATCGATTTGCTGCTGTAGATTATCTATCTCTTCCGAGCCTATCTTACTGAAGCGTTTCTGCGGGATAATATAGTCTTTGACTGGAGTGAGCTTAGGTTCGACGGTCCGTGTTCGGATGCCATCTTCGACTTCATAGAGTTCCCAGAGGCCGCTTTCCACTGCCCGACGGGCAAATTCCACGGTCTGTTCACTGGGGATGCCCCACCCTCGGAAACATGGTGCTAAGATATGGATGTAAGAGAACCCTTGGCGGGATGATGCTTTTTTAAACTTGGCCATGAGATCCGCCGGATAAGCGATGGAGGCACTGGCTACATAACCGATCCCGTGGGCTTCCATGATGGCCAGCATGTTTTTCTTAGCTGTCGGTTTGCCTAAGAATCCGTTAGTGGTTAACGCCCCTTTAGGCGTTTGGCTGCTGGTTTGGCCGCCGGTGTTCATGTACATCTCGTTGTCATAGCAGACATGGAAGATGTCGTCATTGCGCTCGGCTGCTCCGGTTAAAGCCTGGAACCCGATGTCTGCGCTTCCCGCATCACCGCCCCACGATACGACGTTGACGTCCTCTATACCCTGAGCTTTTAAGCCGGCTCTGATACCCGATGAGATCGCCGGTGCACATTCAAAGAGGGTATGATAAAACGGTACTTTCCAAGTGGTTCTCCGGTTATTGCCACCGAGGGTTGCCATACAGGATGCCGGTATGGTAATAATGGTTCTTGAACCGAGGACTTTCATGGCCTGTCTGCCGGCGATAGCTGCTCCACAGCCTTTACAGCCGACGTTACCCGGTCCGAAGAGATTTAGATTGATTTGATTTGTCACGGTGATCCCCCCTTACAGCCCTATCCAGACTGAGCTGTTTTTGTGTTGCGCTCCTTCGGTTCTTTCCACGGCCTGTTTGATTTCGGCCTGAGTGCATTTGGCACCGCCTAAGCCGATGATGGAGCCACAGATAACCGGATTTAAAGAGCCGTAGAAGGCTGCTTTGAGGTCGGTAGACAGTGCCCCGCCGACGCCGAAGACGATGTTTTTGTCTAAGACGGTGATATACTTGACGTTTTGCAGGACGTTAATGAGTTCTTGACCCGGAAACGGTCTCCAGACTCTGACTTTGACTAAACCAATTTTTTGACCCTGACTCCGAAGCTCATCGATCAGCTCGCGGGTGGCGGAGACGATGGAACCCATGGCGACGATAGCATGTTCGGCATCCTCCATCCGGTAGGTTTCGATCAGGCCGAAGGTATCCCGGCCGAATGTTTGCTTATAGTCAGCGGCTACCTGAGGGATAAAGGTTAAGGCTTGTTCCATGGCTTCATTCTGCCTGTACTTATAATCCATGTAGAAATCCGGACTGGTGACGGTGTTTACCCCTTGCGGGTTAGTCACATCGAGAGCCGGTTTGCGGATCAGAGGTAAGAAGGCACTAACTTTATCAGGAGCAGGAATCTCGACTTCTTCTAAGGTATGGGACTGGATGTAACCTTCATAGTTGACCATGACGGGTGTACGGAGTTCTTCAGCGATGCGGAAAGCCTGGATGGTGTTATCGAGGACTTCCTGGTTGTTTTCAGAGAAGAGTTGTATCCAACCGCTTGCTCCTTGGGATACGGCATCACCGTGTTCCGGGAAACGGCTGTGGGGAGCCGATAAGGCTCGGTTAGCGACTCCCATGACGATGGGTTGACGGAGTCCTGCGGCATGATAGACGACTTCGGTCATGTATAAAAGACCTTGCGAGTTGGTTACGGTGTAACTGCGTGCTCCGGCCAGTACTGCCCCGAGGACGGCTGCTAAAGCACTGTGGTCGGATTCCACCCGGACGAATTGACAGTTGAGTTCCCCGTCATCGATATATTTGCTGATCCTTTCCATGGCAGGAAAGGCCGGGGTAATCGGATAATAGGACAGGACCTCTATATTGGACAGCTTAGCCCCTAACGCTGCTGCTTCACTTCCTGTCATCAGGACTTTGCTCATTTGTTACCCTCCTTCACCCCAAATACGCCTGGTGTTCCTGTATATTCGGGGACCATCACTATTCCTTCACTTTCGGCTGCACAGATGCCACAGCCTTTACAGATCTTGAGATTAACCGCTGTTGTCCCGTTCTCACTGCTAATGGCACCATCTGGGCAGAATAGGATAACCTCGGGGTTGACTTTCTCTGGTTCTCTGACCTCAGGGTGATATTCCCGCCAGGAAGGTGCCGCTGATATCTCAGCCAGACTGCCTGGAACGGCTGATGGGACAACCGGTAATTCTTTTGCCATGTTATTCACCTCCTTATGTCTTATATAGAGCAATTCTCATGCCAAGTAATAATTCTAAATATTCTTAAAATAAACATAATAGCTTGTCCATTCGGCAGAGCTTGGCAATATTCGCTTGTGAAATCAAGAATATATAAAATAATTTTAAGTCTATTTCTAAAATAGCAGATATTCTTACTTCGCCCTCTCAAAAGTGTTTCATTTGTTAAACGTTTAACGTTTAGGCCTTATGTTACGTTTCATATTGTTAACTGCTCTGGTTTAGTACAAAAAGTGAACGTTAGTTAATCGTTATATTTTATTTTGAATTATTTCAATTCCTGAATAAGATTGGGCGGTGTTTCCCCGTACAAACCTTTTACAAGGTTCTCTGCCGCTAACATCGCCATCGCATCTCTGGTTTTTTGGACAGCCGAGCCAATGTGGGGAACTGTGATAACATTAGGCAATTTAAGCAACGGGCTTTCAATATCTATCGGTTCCTTCTCGTAGACATCCAAGGCAGCACCTCTGATACGGTGCTGCATCAAGGCCTTAAGCAGGGCTTCCTCGTTTACCGCCTCTCCCCTTGAAGCATTGACAAAAATAGCAGAATGTTTCATCAGGGAAAATTGTTCCTCCCCCATCAGGTTAAGGGTTTGTTCGGTAAGCGGTGTCATTAAGACTAGATAATCAGATTCACTCAGTACTTTCTCAAAGGTGCAGTATTGGGCTGAAAGTTTTTCCTCTAATTCTGGTTTTGGCTTCCTGTTATGGTATAAAATATCCATGTTAAACCCGAAGCGGGCTCTGCGGGCGACAGCTTCCCCGATTCTCCCCATACCAATGATGCCAAGAGTGGTATGATGAACGTCTACTCCGTAGAGATCTTCTCCGATTAACTTATCCCATTTTCCATCCTTTACTAAGCGGTCAAGCTCAACAATACGACGACCCGAAGCCAATATCAACGCCATGATAAGATCAGCGACAGTCTCATCCAGGATTCCCGGGGTATTGGTTCCCAGCACCCCATATTCTTTCATGGCGTTTAGATCAAAATTGTTATATCCGACAGACATATTACTGACAATTTTAAGGCCGGGACTGTTTATAAAAACTTCTTCATCCATCTTACAGCCATGAGTGAGAAGACCCTGAACATCTTGTACTTCATGCAACAGAATATCCCGAGATATCATACTCTCAGAATCCCATTTCTTATATTCACAGAAAGGGGCTAAATATTCTTCTACTTTTACCGGTATCTTTTTCGTAATAAAAACTCTTGGCTTCATAAATACCTCCATACCGTTTTTAGCCATTCATCTTCATTTTTCATCACTACGCTGTTATAAGGAATTACTACTTTTTGAGTAATTACAGAGCCTATGATTAAAACTGGCTTCTAAAAGCCAGTTTCAATCTATCCTATACCATTATTTATTGCTCTCTTTTGACAATAGTTATTGTATTGTTTAGGAAATACATTATAAGCCGCACAAAAAATAGCAACCTTTAGACCGAGAGTCATCCTGTTTAATTCTTATAGGTCTCAGCCAAGAGTTGAACAGGATGAATGACTGTCGCTTTGGAACCAGCCGTCTTCAATCCATAGCTTAACTGCATGGTACAGGTTGGACAAGATGTCGCTACGAATTCAGGATTGACCTTCTGCGCATTAGCAATCTTCTTGTCTAATACCTTCATGGATAAGTCATGGTGCATAATCGTAAAGCTTCCGGCTGACCCGCAGCAGCGATCTGCAGCTTTCATCTCCACAAATTCAACACCCGGAATGTTCTTCAAGACTTCCCTCGGCTCTTTAAAGACATTCTGAGCACGCTTAAGGTGGCAGGGATCATGATAGGTTACTTTAACCTTCTGCTCTTTGTTACCTGGTTTAACGCCCGACTTGCTCATGAGGAATTTACTGATATCATAGGTCTTCTCTTGAAGTTTCTTAGCCATCTCGTACTCTTTGGTCCCCTCTTTAAAGAGATGTGGGTAGGACTCTTTAAAGGTGGATGAACAGGATGCACAGTCACAGATGATAGCATCATAATCCTTTTTCAGGAGAATTTCCATGTTATGTTTGGCCAGTTCGGATGCTGTATCTGTTTCTCCATAAGCCATGTGCGGCATACCACAGCACTTGACCCCTTCTACCGTTACAACCTCGCAACCGTTTTGGCTCAATACTTCAACTCCGGCCACCGGTACATCGGGATAGATATGATTCGTCGCACAACCTAGGAAATAAGCGACTTTAAATTTCTTTTCCCCTTTCGCCGGGGTGACCACAGGTATTCTTGATCTTGCAGGCTTCTTGGTAACATCAGGCATAATCTTGGTACAGGCATTGAGTTTATCCGGAAGAAGTTCAAAAAGCTTCGATTTGGTCAAGATACTGTGGAGCCCAGTCTTTTGATAGAGTCCGGCCATTGTCATACAGGCGTAAAGCATAGACGGACGGGTTAAGAATCCTTTGAGCAATGCTTTTTTAATCATGCTTTGATCCATTGCTTCATTGAGATAATCTCTGGAAGCCAGGATGATTTCATCGCTGATAACGCCGGATGGACAGTTGACCGAGCAGGTTTTGCAAAGTAAACAGGTGTATACAATTTCAGCAAGCTCTTTAGTAGGCTTGATTTTACCTTCGTGAAGCTGTTTAATCAACGCCAGTCGGCCTCGCGGAGAACCCGGTTCCCCTTTGATCTCTACGAACAGCGGACAGTGGGCTCGACAGGTCCCACATTTGACACATTTTTTAAGCTCTTCCGTAAAGTCCATTTTATACGTGGATTGCATCATTATTCCCTCCCCAGCTGCCATATCTTGCCAGGGTTCATAATCCCTTTGGGGTCAATTGATTTTTTTATCGCCCACATTACATCTAAGGCCTTACCATGTTCTTCTTCCATATAGGACGAACGCGCAAATCCGACTCCGTGTTCACCTGTCGTTGAACCTCCCATTTCCAGTGCTAAGCGGTGGATGGAATCAGCAACTTTCCATGTTCTTTCGACCTCATCTGGAATGAGTGGATCCATGATCGGTGCGGTATGCATGTTCCCATCACCGATATGTCCGTAAATCACAACGGGGATATCATACTCTGCACTGATATTTTTTATCTTTCTCAAGGCTTCCGGTACTTTCGCAATGGGGAAGCAGACATCTTCACCGGCGAAGATTCTAGTTTTACCTGCTTTGGCTCTGGCTGAGGCTGCTCCTATCACCGCTCTGCCCTGCCACAGCTTCGCCATACGGTCAGCATCTGTTGCCCATTCTACACTGCGCGCCCGTTTTTCAGCAATCGCTTTAACTTGCTCGCCTTCAGCTTCTACAGCTGCTTTACTGCCGTTAATCTCGAAGAAGATAGCCGCTTCGACTTCCGGAATATTCAAATCACATTTAAAGGCGTTGGCACAACGGATACCCCCGTCATCCAGAATCTCTATTCCGGATGGGATAATCCCAGCTTTAAAGACATCGAGCACGGTAAAAGCACTGTCCTCGAGTTTGTCAAAGAGTGCCAGCATGATTCCTCTGGCCGGTGGTTTGGGTAATACTTTGATTCTGATTTCGGTCATAATCCCTAGAGTTCCTTCCGAACCACAGTAGAGACGGGTAAGATCAATTCCAGAGACACTTTTTAACGCCTTGGATTTAAGCCCTCCGGTGCGGATGATCTCTCCATTAGGAAGTACAACTTCAAGTCCCAAAACATATTGAAAGGTTGCTCCATACTTAACTGCTCTAAGTCCACTGGCATTATTCCCAACCATGCCGCCGATGGTTGCCATGGCAGAACTACCGGGATCAGGCGGGAAGAAAAGACCGTATGGAGATAAGACTTCATTAAGCTCAGCATGAACAATACCTGGTCTGACAACGACCTGCATGTTGGCGTCATCAATCTCCACGATATCCTTCCAGCTGGAAAGGTCCAGAACGATTCCACCGTTAACAGCGACGCTTCCGCCCGTTTGACCGCTTCCTGCTCCTCTGGGAGTAACAGGCACTTCATTTTCCCAGGCGTATTTCATGAGCCTGGATACTTCTTCAGTACTGTTCAAACAAACAACCACATCCGGATAATACTCATTCTGTTGAGACGCAAATGAACTGTCATAAGTATAGGTATAGCGTTCGAGTTCGCTTTTAAGAACTTTTTCCGAACCAAACATATTGATCATGTCGTTAACCAGTTTGTCTTTTACCATTTCTTTCTCTCCTCTTAATAAATATTTCATTTATCTGGAGTTATCCCTCATATAACCAGTCTAGTATAAGGGGAAAGTCCCTCAAGCTTAATAATCTTAAGCTTGAGGAACCCAAGTGTGGGGGCGTCAATTAATAATATGATGTATCTGAAGAGCATTAAAGAGGTCTTCTTCAACCTCAGTCTCTTCATGCAAGAGATTCGCTATATTGATAAAGGTAATGTCTACTGCTTTACTGCCAAGAATATCGGCTTCTAAGCCAGCAGCCATAACTGTTCCGCCAGTTTTGAGCCCCTTGGTTATATCCACAACACCAAACAGGCTATTATCCAGGACGATGACAACGTCAGGATTGGTATCCCCGGTGGAACGTTCCCTGATCTCATCTTGAGCAAAGCGGACGATGGAGTGCATCGGTGCGCCAGGGCGGAATGCCGCGAACCCTTCAAACACCTGTACATGTTTGCCAGAAGCGAGGAGTTTCTTGCCTATTGTTCTGCTGATTTTTCCTACAGGTTGACCAAAGCGACCATGGAATCGAATGTTCACCACCAGCCTCACTCCCCTTTCCCATAATATTTGTCTACAGATGCCTGAAATTCAGAGATTTGATCTGAAGTAATATTTTTAAAACGTCCTTGAGCTGCAAGATACTCTTTGACAGGAATGAAGGAAGGTTCGTAGGTTCTCATCCTCTCGCCTTCAACAACTTCATACAATTCCCAAAGTCCGCACTCCGTCGCTTTCCTGGAGATATCAATCGTATCTTCCGGTTTAATTCCCCATCCCCGATGACAGGGTGCCAAGATATGAATATAGGAAAATTCCTTATTGGCTGCTGCTTTCTGGAATTTGGCAATGAGATCTTCAGGATAGGCAACATTTGCACTGGCCACATAGCTAATACCATGAGCTTCCATGATAGCCAGCATATTCTTTTTGGGAACCGTTTTTCCTAATGAACTATTGCTGGTTATCGCGTATAGTGGTGTTTGGCTACCTGTCTGTCCACCCGTATTCATATACATTTCATTATCATAACAGACATGAATCATATGTTCATGGCGTTCAGCAGCACCCGTCAGGGACTGAAAGCCGATATCAGCGGATCCCGCATCTCCTCCCCAGGAGACAACATTAACATCTTTGATACCCTGTATTTCCAATGCTGCCCTAATACCCGATGAAATAGCAGGTGCACATTCAAATAATGTG
Organism: uncultured Gracilibacteraceae bacterium; assembly: GCA_964477085.1. GTDB lineage: Bacteria > Bacillota > Desulfitobacteriia > Desulfitobacteriales > Syntrophobotulaceae > Dichloromethanomonas. Next base: position 11,594 of record CAYZDF010000010.1, read on the forward strand.
TGATAGAAAGGTACTTTCCAAGTTGTCTTAGTATTATTTCCACCAAGGGTAGCCATACAGGATGCAGGTATGGTGATAATGGTTCTTGGCCCCAGGGCTTTCATGGCTTGACGGCCTGCGATGGCTGCTGCACAACCTTTACAACCGACATGGCCTTGCCCGAATAATTCTTTCTGAGGTAAATTTTTCACATCGAAGGTCACAAATATCCCTCCCTTTACATCCCGATCCATACGGATTGGTTTTTTGTTGTCTCGTTCTGTTCGGTCTGAGTGACAGCCTCTTTAATCTCCGCTATTCCGCTTTTGGCTCCACCAAGGCCTATAATACAACCGTTGATGATCATTTCTCCGTTGCCGTACATGGAAGCTTTGATATCATTGGCCAAAGCTCCACCTACACCAAATATAGTATTTTTGTCAAGTACCGTTACATATTTTGAATTCTTTAAATGGTCATTCACCGCTTGGGCTGGGAAAGGCCGCCATGTTTTAAGCTTAACTAAACCGATTTTTTTATCTTCTTTGCGCAGCTCATCCACAAGTATCCGAGCAGTACTGACGATCGATCCCATAGCAACAATAGCATGTTGGGCATCTTCCATTCGATATCCTTCAACCAGACCACAGCTGTCCAGCCCGAATTCCTGACGATATTTTTCAGCAACACTTGGAATCAAAGTCAAGGCCTCAAGCATAGCCTCATTCTGCCTATATTTATAATCAGGATAGAAATCCGGACTTGTCACTGTATTAACACCTATGGGATTCGACACATCCAAAGCAGGTCTACGGACAAGCGGTAGAAATTGAGCCACCTTTTGCGCAGCCGGAATCTTGACCTCTTCCAGGGTATGGGACTGGATATACCCTTCGTAATTAACCATAACTGGAGTCCTTAATTCTTCAGCAATACGAAAGGCCTGGATGGTATTGTCCAATACTTCCTGATTATTTTCACAGAACAACTGTATCCAACCACTTGCTCCTTGAGACACAGCATCACCATGTTCTGGGAAACGACTATGAGGAGCAGACAACGCTCTGTTTGCCACCCCCATGACCAAAGGCTGACGCAAACCAGCGGCATGATACACCACTTCAGTCATTAACAGTAATCCCTGAGAGTTTGTCACGGTATAGGTACGTGCTCCCGCCAGAGATCCCCCAAGGACGGCTGCTAAGGCACTGTGATCTGACTCGACTCTGATAAATTTACAATTCAACTCTCCATTATCAATATACTTGCTGATTCTTTCCATAGCTGGGAAAGCTGGCGTTATGGGGTAATAAGACAATACTTCAATGTTGGCAAGCTTGGCTCCTAGAGCTGCTGCCTCGCTTCCGGTCATTAGAACAGTGCTCATCCTTTTCCCCCCTTTAACTTAAGTATGCCTTGTGGTCCGGTGTATTCAGGTACCATGTTAATACCTTCACTTTCCTTCGCACAGATACCACAGCCCTTGCAGAATTTGTAGTTGATGAAAAATTCTTCACCTTCCACGGAAATAGCTCCATCCGGACAATACAGAACTATTTTGAAATCAATACCTTTTTGATCAATGATCTGTGGACGATACTCCCTCCAAGAAGGTGCTGCCGATACTTCGCCTGCACTTCCTGCTAAAGCAGAAGGTACAACAGGTATTTCTTTGGCCACGTTCTCATCACTCCCCTCACAATTTTTATTTACCCTGTTATATAAGCAAATTGCATGCCAAAAATTTTATCGGGGCAAAGAATGTCCCATCAGGTGGCCTGACAGGCAGCCTATTATTACATCTATAACAATTCAGAAATATCAGTAAACTATAAAGAATAGGCGTACATGCATATCCGACTGCATTCAAAGTCAAAAATGATATACTTAAAATGTGTAAATTAAGGAAAAGAAAATAAATACTTACACGTCTGGCAATGTAAAGAAAACGCTTTTAGTTCCATCTTTAAACTAAAAGCGTTTCGTGCGTTGCAAAACTGAAATAGCATGTATTTAGCTTTCCTGAAGTTTTCGCCAGAGAGTTGTCCTGCTGATACCTAAACGCCTGGCAGCTTCAGCTCGATTCCCCTTGCATTCCTGAAGAACATTATAAATAACGTGTTTCTCAACAGTACTGATCCTCTTATCCAATACTCTTTCATCCAATGGGGCAGATGGTGAGCTATTGGTATCAAATATATCTAGGGCCAATACGGGGTCAGAGTCTTCTAACAAGAGGGCATTGGATACATCGATAACATCAATCTGACCTTTCCATGGCCTCATAGCTAAACGCTCCATGGCGTTTCTCAGTTCCCTAATATTACCCGGCCAACTATACTTAAGCAAGAGTCTCTCTGCTTCAGGTGAGAAATGACCAATGGGTTTTCCTCTCCGGGAACAGAATTCGCTTAGGAATCGATGACCTATATGGATGATATCCCGCTCTCTGTCTTTAAGTGGAGGTATTTTCAGGGAAAGAACATTAAGCCTATAATACAAGTCCTCCCTGAATTCCTGTTTTTCCACCATCTTTCGAAGATCTCGGTGGGTAGCCGCAATTAGCCTGACATTGATCGGCACGATACTACTATCCCCCAGGCGCATAACCTCACCTTGCTCGATTACTCTCAGTAATCTTGCCTGGAGCATCGGTGACATCTCTCCGACTTCGTCCAAGAATAAAGTACCACCATGGGCCATCTCGAACATTCCAGCCTTTCCTCCCTTGCGGGCCCCGGTAAAGGCACCTTCCACATAACCAAACAGTTCACTCTCTAATAGACTTTCAGGAACAGCAGCACAGTTAATGGCTACAAAAGGCTCGTTCCGGCGTTTACTGGAATTGTGAATAGCATGAGCGAACATCTCTTTACCCGAACCGGTCTGTCCATAAATGAGGATAGTAGAGTCTACGCCGGCATACTCTTTGGCTAAATCCACAGCATTCCTTAAAGCAGGGCTTTGCCCAACGATATCTGCAAAGTTGAATTTGGCGATAAGACCTCTTTCCGCTAACTGCCTGCGTACTTTGCTTTCCAGTTTTTGAAGTCTTTCAATATGTTGAAACGTTGTAACAACGCCTTCAATCCTATTATTGACGACAATCGGAACCCGGTTGGCCACAACTTTAGAGTTTCCTAATTCCAGGAATTCACCGATCTCTGGTTCCCCCGTTTTAAGCAATCGATGACAATGTGCTTTAGGGATAACCTCCGTGATATAACGACCGACTGCACTATCCGCTTTCCAACCCGATAGTTGTTCTGCTGCTCTGTTAAAGGCTGTGATTCTTCCAGTCTCATCTAAGGCGATAATTCCATCATAAGTAAAATTGAGGATTACTTTCAACTGTTCAGCCTTTTTCTTTTCCATTTTGCGGACTTCTTTTACCCTCTGAGCCTCATAAATAGCCCGTCTTACTGCATCATAGCCTGAGGTTATAACGACCGATTTCATCCCAAGGCGTTTCGCTTCGTTGACCATTGCCAGTTTACCGATGACGACTTCAACGCCATGATCTCGGAGGTATTCGACACCTTTATTGATATCTTCCATCTCATTACTAGAAGCATATTTTATGATCTTATCCCCCAAAACTTCTTCCAGGGAATCAATACCGACTATAACTTCTTCGTCATCGACAATACCTACTCTAGAGGCAATTTTTTTTGCTTGAAAATAGGCACGAATAATATCGTAACCACCGATCGATACGTCAACAACCGGTAATTCGATCCCCGCATTTTTAATCATCCAAGATGTTACGCCACGGCTGATAATAACCTGGTAACCCCTCTTTTCAGCACCCCTGGCAATCTTGACAGCCTCATCCATTCTCGCTACTTCAATTGTTACATCATCGGTATCCGCACAGACCTGCCGCGCAGCTTGAGCTAATTCAGCATAGGTAGCTAAGAAAAGAATCTCTGCCATGTAACAGCCTCCGTTCTACCAACTTTTCCTAGATTTCCAGAATTCCGGTTGCAAAAATACCAGTAGTGTAAAAAGTTCCAAACGACCCAAAAGCATACAAAGAGTCAAAACAATCTTACCAAAGGGGCTGATCGGAGCGTAATTGACCATAGGGCCAATAACTCCAAAACCAGGACCGACATTGCCCAGGGTTGCGATGGAAGCAGACATCGCATCAAAAGGTTGTAATCCTGTTCCAGCTAGAAGGAGAGAAGCAATGATGAAAATGAAGATGAACAGGAAGAAAAACCTTCCTACAGTGCTTAATACATAGGAATCCATTACTTTATCCTGGACAACGATATTAACCACCAATCTTGGATGAATGACCTGTTTTAATTGCGCCCAGCCCATTTTCATTAAAACAATAATCCTGGCTACTTTAATTCCTCCGGCGGTAGATCCGGCACTTCCGCCTATAAACATCAGAAAGAAGAGGATCATCTTCGCCAGACCCGGCCACTGATCAAAATCTGCGGTCGCAAATCCTGTCGTCGTCATGATGGATACAACCTGGAAAATAGCTTGCCTCATGGCGGATAACAAGTCGGTACCTTGTTGGATGACTAAGTTTCCAGACACGAAGACGAAAGCGAGAGCAACAAATATCAGATAATACTTAAATTCAGTATCTTTAAATACATTAAGAGTGCGCTGCCTCCAAGCGTGGATGAAGATATTAAAGTTCATACCAGCAATGAACATAAAGAGAACAATAATAAGTTCGATGGCTACACTCTCAAAAGCTGCCACACTAGCCGTACGGGTAGAGAACCCACCCGTAGCCATCGTTGCAAAAGCGTGGTTGACAGCATCAAACAATGACATTCCTGCGAAACAAAGCAATAAGACTTCCACCAGGGTAAAGCCAGCATAAATAGTCCAAAGAACTATGGCTGTATCCTTGATCTTAGGCAGCACTTTCTCGGAGATTGGTCCGGGTACTTCTGCATTAAACAAATGGACTGCTCCAATTCCAATATTGGGAAGTAAGACGATAAACAATACAATAATGCCCATCCCACCGAGCCAGTGAGTTAAACTACGCCATAATAAGATACTTCTCGGAAAACTTTCGAGGTCTGTCAGAACACTTGCTCCGGTCGTGGTAAGACCCGATGTTGTTTCAAAGACCGCATCAATATAACTGGGAATGTCGCCAGAGATAACATAAGGTAACGCTCCAAACAAAGAAGCCAGAACCCAAGCCCCTCCGACTGCTGCAAACCCCTCCCTAATACCAACTTTGCCATCAACCTTCCCGTGGAATCGCATTACCAAGCCGATCCCCGCGGTAATTAAAACTGCCCAGAAAAAGGCCCAAACCGCTGATTCCTGATAATAAAGAGCCACTATTAGAGGGATAACCATTATTAATCCGTAGGCGGTAAGCAATCTGCCCAAAATTGTCTCCAGCAAAATAACGTTCATCTCTTATTATTCGCCTTCCCTTAACAAATGTCTCTTCTAGAAAAATTTTTCTATCTTAATTGCTGTATCAGGCAGAGCAAATATCACCGCTCTATCGCCTGGGAAAAGGATAGATTCTCCTTTGGGGACGTAAACCTGATTTTGATGTACGACTGCTCCAACTAGACAATTGCGTGGGAATTTAATCTCCTTAAGTTTTTTACCCGCAACTTTTGATGCCTCTGAAACGATAACTTCCATCGCCTGGGCTTTGGCTCCCTCCAACAGTGAGATGGATACAAATTTCCCTCTTTTCACCTGACTGAGAATGAAACCAGCCGTTATCAAACGAGGTGAAAGTACAGAGTCAACACCCACTTTTTCCATTAAAGGGATGTATTCTGTTCTTCCCACTCTGCAAATAGTCTTTTGTGCGCCCATGTCTTTTGCCAATAAAGCTAAAAGCAAATTGAGTTTATCGTCATCGGTAAGACAAACAACTGCATCTGCTTCACCGACGCCCTCTTCAGAGAGGAGATCCATGTCCGTACCCTCACCACAATAGACACTTCCACGCTTGAGGAGCTTGGCAAGACATTGGCAGCGTTCTTGATTTTTATCAATAACTTTTACTGATAATCCTTCCTTTTCGAGGATAGCAGCTAAACTTCTGCCTATCCTGCCTGCCCCTATAATCATAACCTTTTCAATCGGCGAAATCCGTTCCGTAAAATCATCTTGAACATTATTAAGAGCACTAGGTTCTCCGACTAAAAAAACATTATCGTGTGGCTTCAACATATCATAACCATTAGGAATGATCATTTTACTTCTGCGTAGTATTCCTGCTATAAGGATATTGGATGGCAGTTCTAACTCCGATATGGGAATATTAGCCAAAGGCGATTCCGGTTGAATACGTATCTCCAACAGGCGGACTCTTCCTCCGGCAAAATCTTCAACCTCAAGGGCAGCTGGAATGAATAGAATTCTGCTGATCTCAACAGCCGTAACATACTCTGGGTTTATGGTGAGATCAATCCCTAAGGAGCGATGAAACTCTGATTCCTGTTTTCCAATGTAATCAGTATTTCGAACACGCGCTATCGTTTGATTGATACCGGCTTGCTTAGCAGCCATGCAAGCAACCATGTTCACTTCATCACTATCAGTAACTGCGATCATCAAATCGGCCGAGCGTACATCCATATTCATAAGAACTCTTGGACTGGCACCATTACCCGGAATGGTCATGACGTCCAAACTACTCTGAATGATATTACGACGAGTCTCATCCTCTTCGATGACAATAACGTCATGGTTTTCTGCAACAAGGCACTGCGCCAGGCTGAACCCAACCTTCCCAGCCCCTACTATGACGACACGCACTCCAAATCCCCTCCGAAAATAATTGTTATTTGAGCTAGCTAAGTAATATACATATATACGCTACCCTTTGTCATTGACACAACAATATAGCAATTATTCCATTTTTACAAGTATAATTTATTTATTACTCTATTTTGTTAATTTTATGTAAATAATTCCTAGTTTCTAGTAAATACTTTGGCAATACTCACGATATGTTCACCGATTTTGTAAAACCAATTGCCTAATTCCAAAATAGCTTTCTGGCCATCAGAAAGGTTATCTTTCCACCCTTTTTCGTCCTCAAGCGAATGAGCTCCATTTGCATTTAGATCGGTGCTTTGTATTCGACAAACCATATTTGATTGCAAAAGGTTATATTTTTCAATTACCGAGTCATGCGTTTCGATAACATATTGAGCACAATTCTGATTCCATCGATCCAAAAAACGCATAAGGGCCAGATAATTGTCTGAAATAGCCATATATAATTCTTCCAGACCATTCCACTCACTATCTGAAATAACTAAATTTTCGTTATTGGTTTTCTGGCCTAGTCGGGCCATCACAATGAGGCTGTCCGCAATATATTCCAATTCTTTGGCGATAAGCTGGTAACTGTGATTTTCCATAATCTGTTGTCTGGTCATGTTGTGACGAAAGAGAACTGCTAAAAAATTATTCAATTGACCATAATGCCAATCGATAAGTTGTTCTGCTTTCTCCATCTCCATAATCCATCGGGTATCCCCTGAGGCAAAGACACGAGGTAGAATCTGAAGCATGTTATCAAGTATTTTATAACCCAGCCACCGTATTTCCTGACTGGCTTGACTCAGGGCTACGGCTGGAACCTCAAGCGCCCCTTTGGTGATATATTTAGGTCTGAGTTCCTGCTCTTTTCCTTTACGCTGAGGAATCAGATTGATTAACGCCCGGGCAAGGAATCCATTGATAGGCAAAAATATAATGACCATAAATATTGCTGAGAACAGATGGGTATTGGCTACCTGGCGCGGCAGATCGGCTGCCGACCAGACTACCAATTTCGTAAAGTATGGGAAGACCGGTAAAATAAGTATCGCAGCTACGATCCGATAAAGACTATTAGCAATTGCGACTCTTTTGGCATCGATCCTTTCTGCTCCCAGGGAAGAAATTAAAGTCGTCATAGTTCCTCCAATATGAGCTCCCATGACCAGGGGAACGATGGTTTCTATGGATAAGAGACCTTGGGTGGAAAGCGAGATGAGAATGGCCAGAAAAGCCGCACTGCTCTGAATGAGTGCTGTGAGTAACATACTGATGAGAATACCTAAAACAGGATTGGCACCAAAACGCGCCAAAAAGTCATAGACTTCAGGTGAATTTTTTAGAGGAGCAAAAGCTCCTGAAAGATAGGCCATACCTACAAAAATACATCCGAAACCGATAAGAGCTTGTCCGAGCCTCTTGGCAAAAGGAGTGCGTACGATCAAAAACAGCACAAATCCAACAAAGATCAAGAAGAGTGCCAGATCCAAGATGGGGAAAGATATCAGCTGGATGACGATTGAGGTTCCCACTGCCGACCCTAAGGCTACCCCTAAAGCCTGGACAAGTGTCATCATGCCGGAATTAACAAATTCAACAACCAAAACGGTGGTTGCCGCACTACTCTGAAGAGCGACGGTCATAACCATGCCGAATAGAGTAGCAACCCATGTCTTTTTGGTCAATGATTCAAGGATACTTTTTAATTTATTAGCGGCGATTTTTTGCAATCCGTCGGAAGTTACGCTTACACCATATAAAAAAAGTCCAAGACCCCCCAGGAATTGCATAACCATGGTAAACGAAATCATACTTGCTCCCTAACGTTTAGTATTTTTTCTAAGCGAAGAAGATGGAATTCTTAATTCTTCACGATACTTGGCTATAGTCCTTCTGGCAATTATTATGCCTTTTTGCTTGAATAGATCGGCCAAGTCTTGATCGGAATATGGTTTTGCCGAATCTTCGCTTATGATTAGTTTTTTGAGATCTTCCTTTATCTTCTCCGGACTGATTTCCTTTTCTCCTCCGATACTGCCGGCAAAAAAGGATTTGATGGGGCAAAGACCCCGGGGGGTCTGAACATATTTATTGGATGCAACCCGACTGACGGTCGATTCATGAAGTCCAAGTTCTTCAGCGATTTCTTTCATGGTTAAAGGTTTTAACCCTGAAACTCCGTCCTCAAGAAATTCTCTTTGTCTTTGCACGACTGCTTCTAAAACGTCGTGGATCGTCGATCTTCGATGTTCAATGCTTTTTAGCAGATTTAAGGCTGAACTTACCTTCTCTTTCAGATATCGTTTGATAGTCTGACCATCCTGGGCCTGGAGTGCTTTCCGATAATCTTCATTGATAAAAATTTTTGGCATTTCATTTTCGTTAACTAGGACGATGTACTCATCTCCAACTTTTCGAATCACCGCATCCGGAATAATATACTTGGTATCCATATACTGCCCAAAACGACTTCCCGGCTTAGGATCCAGTAATTTAAGCAATTCGGCCATCATTCTTACATCATGGACTGTTATCCCTAGTGAAGTTGCTATTTTCTTTAAGTAACCTGCTGCCAGATCTTCCAAGTGATCAAGGATAAGCTCCAGGTTTGGAGGATAATCCGGAATCAATGGAAGTTGTAATTTCATACATTCTTTGAGGTTGCGAGCACCTATTCCAAGGGGGTCGAGTTTCTGGACGACAGAAAGGGCCTTGGTAACAACGGGCAAAGAAGCTTTAAGGTGTAAAGCTATCTCATCCAAATCAGTTGTCAGATACCCGTTATCATCAAGGTTACCAATAATATACTCCGCTGCTTCATATTCTTTAGCCGATAGTCTGGAGACATGATGGATGAACCGTAATTGTTCCAAAAGGTATTCTTGTAAACTGCTGTTATCGATCCACAACTCTCTCTCAGGTATGTCTTGAGAATGCAACTGTTGACTCGTAACAACCCAATTATCCTTCTCGCTTTGGATAATGTTGTCTACAACTTCTTCAAGCCAACTCTCATAACTATCCTGCCCCTTTTTATCCTCATAAAGATCCTTTTCAGGATGACTTTGTTCCTGCTCTGATTCATCAATTTCTAGAAGCGGATTTTCAACAAGTTCGTTGTTAATATAATCAACGAGTTCAGGAAGCGATAGTTGCATGATCTGTATGGTTTGGAACATCTGTGGTGAGATGATCTGTTTATTATTCTGTTCTATAAAAAGTCCAAGTTCATTAGCCATCTTGCGCCCCCCTTACCAGTTTTTCTTTTATTCGGTTTTAATCCGCTCGGCAATCTCTTCTATCTTTCGGAGCCTATGGTTAACTCCGGACTTACCAACCTTAGGATGAAGCATTTCACCAAGTTCCTTAAGTGTTGAATCAGGATATTCCATTCTGAGCCAAGCAATCTCTTGTAAATTCTCAGGCAGTGCTTTGAGGCCGATAGTCTTTTCAATAAAGCGAATATTTTCTAACTGTCTTACTGCCGCATCCACTGTCTTATTAAGATTTGCGGTTTCGCAGTTAACAATTCGATTAACCTGATTCCTCATTCCTTTGAGTATCCGGATATTCTCAAATTCAAAAACGGCTTGATGGGCACCAATTAAAGCCAGGAATTCAAAGATATGTTCGCTTTCTTTAAGGTAGACCACATGGAAGTTCTTACGGGTACTGACTTTAGCTTTCAGATCAAAGCTGTTGAGAAGAGAACTGATATTTTCGGCCAATACTCCGTCATTGGTGATGATTTCCAGATGATAATTTCCTTCAGGATTGCTAATCGATCCACCCGCTAAGAATGCTCCTCTTAAATAAGCTTTCTGATCACAACGTGTTTTAATAAGATCTTTGTTAATCCCCGTTTGAATTTGTCCGTTATGATCGACCAGTCCAAGCTTTTGTAAATCCTCTATACCTTTAGGATATATCTTAACCAAATAAGAATTATTCTTTTTTAACCTTAGTTTTCTTCGCACAACAATAGCCGCAGGTAGTTGCAGTAATTCTTTAGCCAGATTGTAGATCTTACGTGCGACAGGGGCACTTTCTGTTGTTACATTTAACGAATACTGTTGATTGGTACTTATCTGCAACGTTCCATCCATACGAACCAAAGACGCCAGTTCAGCTAATTCACAACATCTTTTTTTGGAAACGAGGCGGGCAAGTTCTTCTTTTGTCGTTGTACTAAAAGACATATCGCTCACTCCGTCAAGTATTTTAAATCTATCTTAAAGTGATTTAAGCTTCCTGTTGAGTAAATAAGAATCTACAATGGCGATCCTTTCGTTCATCGGTTTTAGCTTAAAGAGAAGTCTCAACAATTCTTTGGCTAGTTTATCCGGGTTATGCCTTACAACCTCTCCCCCGGTATAAAACGTATTCTCATGAAAGCTTACTCCCAATTTCTCTACAGAAGCAGCATCTCCTTTTACCATAATAGCCCCTTCTGAATAATAGTTTTCAAGCACGTCTTGCGGGATTTCTTCTTTTGCGGCCAAAACAACATCGACCAGGTCCGTCCCTCCATGTTCAATGATAACCTTAAGATGGTCGGCAGTTGTAAAGTTATCTGTCTCACCTGGCTCCGTCATGATATTACAGACGTAAATACAAGGAGCCTTGACCTCAGCAATCTTGTCTCGCAGTCCTTTGACCAAAAGATTTGGAATTATACTGGTATAAAGACTACCAGGTCCAAGAACGATCAAATCGGCTTCTTCGATAGCTTTCAGTGCACCTGGTAAAGGCTTGCAATCCTGTGGTGATATCTTAAGATGTTTGATCCTGCCTGGTGTCGTTCGAATGGCTGTCTCTCCATTGACTGATCTTCCATCTTCAAAATAAGCTTCCAGAGTGACCTGAGATAGCGTAGACGGATATACTTCGCCTTTCAGAGCGAAAACCTTTCCTACATGCTCTATACCTTCTTGAAAGTCTCCAAATATCCCCGCTAATCCTGCCAGGAATAAATTACCCAGACTATGACCGGCAAGAGTCCCACTTTCAAAACGGTAGGAAAAGAGTTCCTCCATGATTTCCTCTTTTTCCGCCAGTGCCACGAGGCAGTTTCTTACATCACCCGGCGGCAGAATCCCTAACTCTCTCCTTAGTCTTCCTGAGCTTCCACCATCGTCGCCAACAGTAACGATGGCCGTCAGGTTGCTGGTGTAATACTTGAGACCTTTAAGCAGGGCAGAAAGGCCTGTTCCTCCCCCAACTACCACGATCTTGGGTCCCCTGCGAAGTTGGCGGCGGGAATACATCACATCTACCACTGTATCCTCATTACCGGGAAGAAGAATACTGATGATTGATCTCAGCATCTTCTTCAAAGCGATATACATGGTGATCAAACCAAGGAGAATAATTATAGTTCCGGCAGGTACGACAGATATCATCTCTTTGCCAGTCACGGTATAGATAATCTCACGGAATTGGTCCTCCAGGTATCCCAGCGTTTCACCATAACTGATAACAGCTAAACCACTGGCAACTAAAAAAGTTCCTACAATTGCAAGCAGAAAATACCGTTTAACTCCAAGATTAGGGTAAAGCCATTTGAGATCTTCCAGAGAATTTCTCTTGCCTTTTTTCATCAATGCTTCAGACGTCCTTTCCTCAGTCGATATCCCTATGATTGACTGTACATAGGTAATTCTTCTTGCGAAGAAACGCTGTTGTCATTTCAGCTATCGCGACAGAACGATGTTGTCCACCTGTACATCCTACGCCAATAACCAAGTGACTTTTACCTTCTTTTAGATAATGAGGCAAGACAAATTCCAACATCATTAGAAACTTATCCATATATTCCTGGGCAATGGCATTAGAGAGAACATAATCCCTCACTTTTTTATCTCTACCATTTAAGGGCTTAAGTTCTTCAACATAATAAGGGTTGGGCAAAAAGCGAACATCAATCAGTGTATCCACATCCAAGGGAATCCCATATTTAAAACCAAAGGATACAACCGAAACGGCCATCCTTTCAGGATCATATTCTTTTCCGAAAAGCTCTCGTATTTTACTTTTCATCTGAGCGGAGGTAAGATCGGTGCTATCAATAATTTTATGTGCATTTCCTCTTAACTCGCTCAACTGCTCCCTTTCCAGACGGATTCCTTCGAGAATATTGCCCTGAGGTGAAACCGGATGTCTTCTTCTCGATTCTTTATAGCGATTTACTAGAACCTCATCCGAAGCTTCTAAAAATAATATTTCGTATTTAAATCCTGCTTTGAGCAAATCTTGTAATGCCTGGTTGAGCGAGGAGAAAAAATCCCCTCCTCGAAGATCACATACAACTGCCGCTTTATTGATTTTCCCTTGAGATTGGGCACATAACTCCACAAATTTTTCTAACAAACTTGGAGGGAGGTTATCCACACAGAAAAAACTCATATCTTCAAGACTCTGCAAGGCCTGCGTTTTACCAGCACCAGAAAGACCTGTGATAATGACGAGATTAAGGTCTTTAAAAATCATTCCCTCACCCCTTTTACTCAAATATACGGCAATTTGTTCTATTATATTATTTAATTTCCTTCGAGAATATATTGGCAATAGAGACTGTTAGGTACTCTTTATTTTGATTTGACAATTTCAAGTGCTGATTGCTGTCCTTTTGCCAACTCTTCTTCCAATTTTGCACCTTTAATAATTGTGTTCCAGGATTTATTTTGGATGCCGAGCAATTTCCAATCCAAGTAATACCCTTCCATCGATAATGCATTCCCTAAGGTTAATCCTACCTGAGCTTCAAAACTACCGCTTTTGGCTTCTTCGTAATAACTCCTATTAAGTGGAATATTACCCTTTGCCTTACTCATGTCCTGCTGCGTTTCAACTTTAAGCAATTCTTGTTCAACTAAACGGATAGATTGTTCCAGGGCAGGAACGGTCTTGATGGAGGTGTTAGCAATCCCAATTGTTCGATCGAGCAATACCTTACCATTGGATCCCAGTAACGGACACAAGGCCAGACATCCCAAGTCAATACCCGATCGCTCTAAAGCCGATTTATCACTGACCCAGGATATAAGGTAGTTGACTTCCCCTCTGCTGAATTTGCCAAGAGCATCACCTTCAGTAATCAAGAGTCCCTCAGATCTCAAATATCGAAGCTTACCGAGAAAGGCGGAATTAGCTGGGGAATCAATGGTAGGAGTTCCATCAGCAATCAGACTTCCACCTTCCGCTTGCCACCAGGGACTTAACAAAGCAGTGTCGACAGATCTAGTGGCAATGGCATTTTTCTTTTCTAATATTTCGTTTATACTAATAGGAGGAACCGTAACTTTATCCTTGCGATAATAAAGCATAGGAATATCTGCCAACCATGGACCGGCAAAAGGCTGTTGGTTAAAGGTAAAGACGGCTTTAGCACCTGGATAAGTCAGATCAATATCGGCTAAGAGCGGAGAGATGGTTCCCTTTTCATACAGGGAAAAAAGGGTTGGCCTACTCGCGATGATGATTTCCGGCCCTTCACCACCAGCTTGTAAATTCCAAATGGTATCCACAATCTTAGCTTCAGGTATTTTTTCACCTTTTACTAATACTTCGGGATGTTCTGTATTAATGCGTTTGAATTGTTTCAATAATTCTTCTTCACTTTTACCTTCAAGTGTATACCAGACGGAGATGACTGCAGGCGCATCTCCTCCCGGTTTTCCCTGAGTAGGTGCTTGCAAACAACCTGAAATAGCCATTAAGCTGATCATACCCACAAGAATAAAAACAAATCTTCTACGCATCAGGTTTCTCCTTCTTTTGTTCTAATATTATCTTAAAACACTTGTTTAGATAAGCCTATCCTTTTTTTTATCCAATTACACCATGTTTTTCTTTTTGTATTACTATTCTAATTTATCCGGTGATAAGTTACAAATATCTTCTTTAATTCTAGAAAAAGATATCGTCACTAAATACAGGCATATATCCTACCGTGATATATTCAATCGCTAATCTGTCAGTCGAAAGAATTGATATTTAGCCAGAAGGAGGACATTCTATGAATCCTAAAAAATTGTTGTCTGTTTATATCTGCTTTGCTTTATCCTTTCTGAGCTTATGTTATTATTTCTTTCTTCTAAGCCTCCCTGGGGGACATCACTTCGGTGTAACCATTGTGGGCATTCACAGTATCATGTTTTTGGTAATCGGACTCTTTCTGTTACTCAAGTACAGGTTTTCTCTTTCTTTAAGAGTCTGGCGGTTTTTTAGGATGGGTTTGATCTTATTCATTTCCTGGTTATTGTCTTTCATTCTGATATGCATGATACTTATGGTCAATGCCCGGGATGTTGAGATCCAAGATCCTGACTATATGGTTATTTTAGGAGCAGGCCTTAATGGTGAATATCCCGGCTTAACTCTGCAGGAACGCTTGAATACGAGTATCAGACACCTTTCCCGATATCCCGCTCTAAAGGTCGTTGTCAGTGGTGGGCAGGGACCGAGAGAAGTAATAAGCGAGGCTCAAGCCATGAAACAATATCTTGTACGACATGGAATCGCTGAAGCCCGAATCATTACTGAGGATCAATCTCAGAGTACGATGGAAAACTTCCGCTATACGGCAGCTGTTCTTCAGAAGCTAAATGGACAACAACCCCTACGTATCCTGATTGTTACCAGTACCTTTCACCTATCCCGTGCCCAGCTGCTTGCCAAGAGAAACGGTTTTATGACAGGATCAATAACTGCACCCACTCCACACTACCTTCTGCCTGCCAATTTGCTCAGAGAATACTTTGCCTATGTTAAGTCTTTGGCTTTTGATCGTATATAAATATAACTTCCTTAATAACCGCTAGCTGGTAACAGGATATATTATGCAAAAGCCAGGATAGTCAAGCGACTTCCTGGTTGTGCCGATCTGCTAGAGCCTCAATTGTGTTATGTTCAAAATCATTTGTTTATTGATTAAAGTATTTAAAATGGATTTATTCTGCCCTACTTATTCGATTCGTCTTTTGCATACCTGAAATACGTTTTGTTTCCTTTACTATAGTAGAAAAGATACCAAACTCCTGTTTGCTCTTCAGAGGATTCGAAGGTTTCAGCTTGATCAATGACCGGAACATCGATATCAAAACGAGCAACAGCTGTAGCCCTGGCCCATTGCCTACGATCGAGCTCCATGGATTGGGGAATGATTTGATGCCAATAAGGATCTGAGCGGATCTCTTCCTGGATCCTGTTCCAATGTTCTCCCTGATCCTTCCCTTCAAGATAAGGGGGGATAATTGCCGGGCGCTCCAAAAGATAATAATCAAAACGAAGTGCATTCTGCCAAAGTGCCTGATGATACGGTCCTATCAACGGTGAAAGTTCACTCGTGATATAATACCATAGATTCTGAAAAAGTGCTTTGGCATTCCATTCTCGTTTAAACCACCCTTTTGACTGCCAGCATTCAGCAAAGGAATGAAAAAAGTCAAAAGGGCTTTTCATTTCTCTCAAAAGGTATTCCAGACTATATCTGAACCTTCCTGAATTATAATACTTCTCCAGAATATCTTCGATTCGGCCTAAGCTTAAGAGCTGATCATGGGTCAATTCTCTCGTCTGAAGAATGGCATAAGGCGGCTCAGGTGAATAAACAAGACCATACTCCTTACTCTTTGCCCAAATCCCAGAGCCTTTGAGAACTTTAAGAAACCCTAATTGGAGATGATCCGGTCTGACCTCGAAAACGTCATCGAAGGAATTGCGAAATTCCTGCCAGCCCTCAAAAGGAAGTCCTGCGATCAGATCAAGGTGGACTGGAATATGACAGTGGTGTTGAAGAAATTTTACCTTATCTTTCCACGACGAGAAATGTTGTGGTCTATTAACGGCCTTAAGGGTTGGTTGATGTGTAGACTGTACCCCGATCTCTAATTGGATCATTCCCTCAGGGTAATCCTTCAGATAATTAAGCCAGGCCTCATCCAGTAATTCTCCTGCCATCTCACAGTGTGCTCTCGGGATACTATCACTATTGCTTTCTTCTAACCATTTTATTGCTTCCTCTTTAAAGATTTTAAGGATCATGAAAGCATGTTCTTTATTAGCATTGAACGTTCTGTCGACAAATTTTATTGTCTGCGCGCCACTAAGGAAAAGCTGGCGGAGAATCATCCGAAACTTCCCAGGATCTAGGTACCTTATTCCTCGAAAGGTGGAAGAGATACAGAATGCACAGTTAAAGGGACACCCCCGACTCGTCTCAACATAGACCAGTTTACCATTGAAATTCTCAACCTGAGGATAAGGATTAGGCAATTGATTCAGATCTGGGAGGCATGACATCATCTTGTTGGAGATGATACTATTCTCTTCAAGTCTGATCACTTCACCTTCAAAGTCCTCGGGTATGATAACGGTGCGATTCGTTGCGGCTTCCTCTCTTAATCTCCATACAATACCTTCCACACTGAAGGGCAACTCTTGACGAGACAAGGTCTCAATCAAAGAAGGAACTGACCTTTCCCCTTCTCCGACAACAATTGTATCGGCTTGAGGATACTGAAGGAGCACATTTTCAGGATCAAACGATACTTCAGGTCCGCCCAGGATAAAATAAGTCTGTGGCATAACCAAACGCAAATGTCTGATCAATGATCCCATCAAACTCATATTCCAGATATAACAGGAGAAACCAATAATATCTGGTTTCTCCTCATAGATCTCCGCAGCGATATGTTCTAACCGTTCATTAATTGAGAATTCTCTTATTTGCACTTCATGGTGTCCGGTGGTCTGTCCAAGGATGACTTCCCTAAGATAGCGAACTGCGAGGTTGGTATGAACATAACGAGCATTTAAAGCCACAAGCAAGATTTTCACTTTCCACTTACCTCAATCTAAGTAAGAGTTCTTATAGGCAATTATAACCTAAAAAGCTTTAATCAAAAAGTGTAAATCCTTTTTTCCTCCTCTTCCATGAGCCCTCAGATCCTGTATTAGTTCTTTAAGACGAACGTTTCAATCGCTTGTGCTACCCCGTCCGCCCTGTTGGAAAGGGTAACATAATCAGCTATCTTCTTAATTTCAGGATGGGCATTTTCCACTGCAACTCCAATTCCAGCGTAAGTGATCATCTCTCTGTCATTGATGCTATCTCCGATTGCCATCACTTCTTCCTGATTGATATTCCATCCTTCTGCCAAGGCCTTTAAAGCGGTCCCTTTATTCACTTCAGGATGTGTCATATCGAAAAAATACGGTTTAGAGGATGTAAAATGCAGTCTTTCGGCATAGATATTTCGCAGCTCATCCCCCACCTTTTTCAGCTCTGCCTTATCTCCGATACAAAGGATTTTCTCCAAGCCTTCAGGTTCTTTTTCCAGAAGTTTTAACACATCTTCTTCTTCAACTTCAACACTTGCCATCTTACCATAATCCCGTGAATAGTCGTTAGCTTTAGCTACAAATACCCGATCCTTGATATAGATTTGGGTATGTACTTCTTTGCGGAGGAGATAATCAACAATCTCAGTGGCTAGGTCAGAGGGAATCACTTTACGATAAAGGACTTCACCACTTAAGGCTTGTTCAACCAATGCACCGTGATAAGTGATGATTGGCACATCCAGACCTAATTCCCGGGCATACCTTCTACTGGATACCGCCATTCTTCCTGTCGCTAGTGTTACCCTTACCCCCTCCTCAACAGCCCGACGGATCGCCTTTATATTACGAGGTGATATCTCCCAGTTCTCATTAAGAAGCGTATCATCAAGATCTGTTGCGACCAAGCTTTATCAATTGTAATACTCCTTTCAAAGATAGAGATTTGGATTTGACGCTAAAAAAATAATACATGAAATAGTAATGAAGACTTTGTATAATTATACCATATACCCCCGCTGTTATTGCTCAAATTATCTATGATAAGTCCTTGTTGTCAAGCATTGTTGATTATTTGAACAGGAAGGACAATTGCTTAAAACAGCAAAAAACATCATTACAATAATAACAGAGCCATTATTAAGTATACTTTTTTTCCAGCTTTTATAATACATATATGAAAAGCACTGTCCTCTACCTAACGTAATAAGACAGTGCTTCTCGTCATAGCACTTTAATTATTGGGCTGCTCCTGGTGCAGTATTGCCAGCCCCTTGGTACCAGCAGCCTCCACCAGCGCCCATACCACGGCCTTTACCGAACATGCCACCTATACCTTGGCCTCTTCCACCACGGCCGGTAAAGGTACCATCACAATTAGCCATGTTGGTTTCCATTTTCTTAATTATGGCATCTGCTTGTTCCTGTGTGATTTGACCATTTGCAACACGTTCCTGAACAAGAGCTTTTCTGTTCTCTAGCATCTCTGCTTGGAATTCTTCGAGTAGTCCTGCGTCGTCTGCCAGTTTACCATAGCTGCTTCCGACTGCTTTAGCAGAATAGGCCTCTTCGACGGTCACACCTTTAAGTCCTGCATAGATTTCAGCTGGAGATTTGAATGTAGTTGCAAGAACACCTGTTGCTCCCACCAGTAACATTCCGGCAGTGATAGCTCCGATTAAAATTTTTTTCATAAATTGCCCTCCTTTTTTGGTTAGATTTAATTTTCTAATCCTATTCTAACCAGACAATATGAAGAACTGATGAAGAAGTATTGAAGATTCATAAATATCAAATTTTTGCTGTATTAAATTGAATTTTAACTTGTTTGCAATTATTCAAAAAATTAATAATGTTTCATTCATAACAAAGCCGGGATGTTAAACCCTTCTTACTGAAATAAAGTCTTATTGTAAATAGGATTCCCATGATTTAATATCGGTCTAGTTCTTTGGCAGTATTATCCTGACTGTTGTTCCTGAACCCCATACGCTTTCCACTAAAAGGGCACCGCCATGGGCTTCGACCAAAGATTTGGTAATGGTTAGCCCTATCCCAGCCCCTCCGGATTCTCTATTGCGTGAACGGTCCCCCCGATAGAATCTCTCAAAGATATACGGTAAATCTTCGGCACTGATACCTATCCCTGTATCCTCGACCTCAATCATCACTTTCTCCGACAGCATGGATAAACGCACCGTAACCTTACCATTCTCAGGTGTGTATTTATATGCGTTAGACAGAATGTTAACAAAGATTTGTTTTAGTCTATCATTGTCGCCTTTGAATCTAATCTCTTTATCAACCTGCCTGTGGAGGATGATGTTCTTTTCTAAAAACAAGGGTTTTAAGTTTTCGAGCATATCATTTAACAACTGAGATAGATCAACCTGTGATATTTTCAATTGAATTTTATCACTTTCAATAATTGACAATTCATTTAGATCATTGATCAAGCGGGTTAGTCTGATAAGTTCATCATAACAAAACGACAGCCTTTGAGGGGTCGGTTCCCATATCCCGTCAATCATTGCTTCCAGATGGCTTTGCAGGGTCGCTAAAGGTGTTCTTAGTTCATGTGCAACATCCGAGGTAAGCCTTTTTCGTAATTTCTCTTGATCCTGTATTTTTTTGGATAATTCTTCAGTAGCCACGGCTAATTCCTGTATCTCTGTCGTATCAGAAGCTATCGGCAGTAAATTATCCTGACCGTTACCGCTAATCGATTGAATATTTTTTTTGACGGTCAGAAGTGGCTTGAGAAATTTCCCTGTAACCGATTTGCTTATGACAAAAACAAGTACAATCGAAAGAATAAGTGCAATGACATATACAAGGTTCATCGTCAAGAAGAAGGCCCGATCTTCGGCAGAAGCAAGGATTGATTTTACCCTGCCGATCTCTACTTTACCGATAACGTTCCCATTGACATTTAAAGGATACTCCCTGTAGGTTAACTCGGAATTCAGATTATTACTTGATGAATTCGCCATTCCCCACCCATGTCCCATTCCTCGTCCCATATTTCCCATTGTTCGGGTATCCAAGACCGTTGTCCCCGAAAGATCATAAAGAATAACCTCAACTTCTTCTCCTCGGATAAACTGCATCAATCCGGGGTAACTACCCATCGTTATCCTGTTATTGGAGCTAAAAATATCTTCGATGTACTGAACAACCTTTTGATCACTTTTAAGATCAGACTGGTAGACATAATTATTAAAAAATATCGTCATTCCGAGATTACTGAGGATAAAAATAAGCAAAACCGAAATAATGGTTACAAGCACAAAATACCGTCGCAGTTGTTTATTAATAGCAATCATGATAAAACTCCCTGAAATTTATATCCGATCCCGTACACGGTAGTGATGTAGTGAGGTTCTTTGATATTATCTTCTATCTTTTGTCTAACGTTCTTGATATGAGCATCAATCGTCCGTTCATAACCGGCAAAATCATACCCCAGTGCTGCGTTAATAAGCTGAGCACGGGAATATGTCCGGTTGGGATTTTGAGCTAATACCAGCAGAATGCTGAACTCGTTAGGGGTAAGACGGATTTCTTCCCCTTTTTTCTTTATGGTGTACTCGTCTACGTTAATCTCCAAATCTCCCAAATTAAACGAGAGAATGTGAGTCATCTTTATATTTCCTGCTGCCCTCCGCAAAATTGCTTTCACTCTCATGACCAGTTCCCGGGGGCTGAAGGGTTTGGTCAAATAGTCGTCAGCTCCCAATCCCAGCCCATTAATACGATCTTCTTCACCACTTTTAGCTGTCAGCATCAGAATGGGGACATTCGATTCTTTTCGTATTCTCCTGCAAATTTCTTCACCCGATACATCAGGCAACATCAAATCAAGGATAATAAAATCTGGTTTTAGAACAGGAAAAAGCCTTAAGGCTTCTTCTCCATTAACCGAAGTAAAAACTTCATATCCTTCTTTTTGTAAGTATTCTTTGATAACCTCAAGAAGCCGAACTTCATCATCGATAACAAATATTTTAGGCATAATAATCACCCCCAGCCCGTTATGCCCTATTTCAATATTTATCTATTGTTTCAGATTATATCAATTATCAATCCTTTTACAAGTATAATGCTCATGGATTAAAAATAGATTAGATAACTTATTCTCGTAACCTTACATTCATTTTTATTCCCCAAACCTTTTTCTTGCTCGACTATATTCTTAATAACTCATATCCATATTCTTTTGTTAAACAACTCGAATATAAAATAGAAATGGATATGGTAACTCTTGTTGGATTAAATAGAATAAAAAAAGTGTATACCCTTTGGATGTACACTTAGGATATACACTTGATTCCTCTATTTGCCTATCTGTTTTAATATTTTCTCCAATTCGCCTTCTTTTAACTTATAACAATGTTCATTATCCGGAAACTGTCCCTGAACCACATCATCTTTGTAATTGGCTAAGGCTTCAAGAATAAGGGAATTGAGGTCTTGGTATCGCTTCACAAACTTCGGAACAAAAGCATCGAAAAAGCCGAGGGCATCATGAACGATTAAAAGCTGGCCATGAACGTGGGGGCCTGCTCCAATCCCAATGACCGGAATCTTAGCCCTCTCTGTAATGATCTGACCTACTTCTGGCGGAACCGCTTCTAACAGGAGCAAACTGATACCCGACTCTTCCAAGATTCTGGCATCCTCAATGATCTTCATTGCTCCAGCGCAATCTCGTCCTTGGGATTTAAACCCGCCTAACTGGGCGATAGACTGGGGAGTAAGCCCCAAATGACCCATAACAGGGATGGTTGCATTAACCATGGCTTCGATGGTTTTAGCCATATTGGCACCACCTTCAAGCTTAACAGCATCACATCCTGCCTGAGCCATGTAACGCCCGGCATTACGAATCGCTTCTTCTTTACTTACCTGATATGACATATAGGGCATATCACCGACAAGAAAAGCAGCAGGTGCTCCTTTTCTTACAGCTGTTGCATGTGTAACCATGGTATCCATTTGCATATTTAATGTAGAATCGTGGCCAAAGACCGTCATCGCCATGGAGTCGCCACAAAGGATTATATCTATACCAGCCTTCTCTTCCAGAAGAGCCATCGGATAATCATAACCTGTGAGCATCGTGATCTTTTCGCCAGCGTCTACTTTTCCTAGCAGCGTTTGAATAGTAACCTTCTGTCTCATCGCATCTTCCTCCTACTAACCATATGACTTGTTACTTTATCATACCTCAAAGCTTTACCCATATAATATATACTATGAACGACTAGTTGTCTACCCCTTGCTGACACTTTTCCACCACTCAAATACACATGTATTATGAACTTGCGAAATAGATATCCTTCTTTTATCCATGATGATCATGTTGACATCTAAATTCGGGTTACCTAAATGATTCGACCTTTGTTTCAATCCAAATACTTCTTAAGGAACTGACCTGTATATGATGCAGGTGTATTTACTATTTGTTCTGGTGTTCCTTGGGCAACGACTTCCCCGCCCCTGCTTCCGCCCTCGGGTCCTAAGTCGATAATATAGTCTGAGGTTTTGATGACATCCAAATTATGCTCAATAACGAGTACGGAGTCACCTGCCTCGACTAAGCGGTGGAGAACAGTGAGAAGCTTATCGACATCAGCAATATGCAGTCCTGTGGTCGGTTCATCCAAAATATAGAGTGTCTTCCCTGTACTGCGTCGACATAGTTCAGAGGCGAGTTTAATCCTTTGTGCCTCACCACCGGATAGAGTTGTTGCCGGTTGTCCCAGCTTAATATAGCCCAGGCCGACGTCCTGCAATGTTTGTAACTTACGGGCAATTCTGGGGACAGAAGCAAAGAAATCCAAAGCCTCATCTACCGTCATATCAAGGACTTGAGCAATATTCCTGCCTTTAAAACTAACCTCCAGTGTTTCCCGATTGTAACGCTGCCCACGGCAGATTTCACAGGGAACATAGACGTCAGGTAAGAAATGCATTTCGATCTTGATAATCCCATCACCACGGCAAGCTTCACAACGGCCGCCCTTCACATTAAAACTAAATCTGCCCGGTTTATATCCACGAACCTTGGCTTCCTGCGTTTGCGAGAACAGATCTCTGATAAAATCAAACACACCGGTATAGGTTGCAGGATTAGATCTGGGAGTTCTGCCGATAGGGGATTGATCAATATCGATGACTTTGTCGATATACTCTAATCCTTTGATCTCCTCGTACAATCCCGGTCTTACTTTACTACTGATTCGGAGCTCAGACTGAAGACCCTTAAAAAGCACTTCATTAACCAGGGTACTCTTACCTGAACCGGAAACACCGGTTACACAGGTGAAGACACTTAAGGGGATCTTGACCCTTAAGTGTTGCAGGTTGTTCTGAGCCGCTCCAATAATCTCTAACCATTTACCATTGGTTTGATGTCGTTCGGCAGGAACTTCAATCCGCTTTTGACCGCTTTGGTATTGTCCCGTGATGGATTCTGGACAGGATTTAATGTCTTCCATGGTTCCTTGGGCAACAATTTGACCACCATGTGCTCCGGCACCGGGTCCGATATCAATAATATGATCGGCTGCGAGCATGGTATCTTCATCATGCTCAACAACGATGAGCGTATTGCCAAGATCTCGCAAGTTCTTCAATGTATTCAGGAGTCGCTCGTTATCTCGTTGGTGAAGACCGATACTGGGTTCATCGAGTACGTAGAGAACACCGGTCAGACTTGACCCGATCTGAGTAGCTAGCCTGATTCGTTGGGCCTCTCCTCCTGATAAAGTACCAGCAGCTCTATTGAGCGTCAGATAATCCAATCCTACATTGACCAAAAATCCCAATCGTTCTTTGATTTCTTTTAAAACCTGTCGAGCAATGGTTTGTTCCTTTTCACTGAGCTCAAGGTCCCTTAAATATTGCAAACTCTCAGTAACTGTAAGCTTAGTTAATTCGCATATTGAAATATTTCCCACTTTTACAGCCAATGCTTCCGGTTTTAATCTTTTACCCTCACAGGCTGGACAAGCTTTTTCAGTCATGTAGCATTCGATCTCGGTTCGTACATAATCAGAAGTAGATTCTTTGTATCTTCTGTTGAAATAGGGGAGGAGCCCTTCAAAGGGAGCTTTCCAGAATTTATGTTCATCAAAAACATTATAATAGCTAAATTTAATGGGAATGTCAGATCCATAGACCAAAGCATTCCACTGTGCTTCAGTCAGGTCACGCACGGCCGTATCTAAACTGAAATCAAGTTTCTCAGCAAGCCCTTGCAGCAGTGCTGGATAGTAAGACGAACTGGACCGAGACCACGGGACGATAGCACCCTCATTGATTGACTTACTGCGGTCAGGGATGATTAAGTCAATGTCCGCTTCGAGATTGGCCCCCAGACCTGTACAAGCGGGGCAGGCTCCAAATGGACTATTAAAGGAAAATAACCTTGGTGATAGTTCTTCAATGGCTATTCCGCAGTCCGGACAAGCAAAGTTCTCACTGAATAGGACTTCTTCGTGTTCCATAATATCCACCAGAACTGTACCTTCCCCGAGTTTCAAGGCAGTTTCCAGCGAATCAGCCAGTCTTGTCACACTATCCGGTTTCAGAGCTATCCGATCCACAACGACTTCAATGGTATGCTTTTTATTTTTTTCAAGGTCAATATCTTCACTTAAGTCCCTGGCTTCACCATCGATCCTGACTCTTACATAGCCATTCTTTCTGGCGGTATCCAGAGTTTTGGTATGTTCACCTTTTTTCCCTTTGACCAAGGGGGCCAGGATCTGAATACGCGTTTTTTCTGGGTAGGCTAAAAGTTGATCAACCATCTGCTGGACAGTCTGCTGACTAATCTCTTTGCCACAGTTCGGACAATGCGGGTGACCAATTCGGGCATAAAGAAGACGGAGATAATCATAAATCTCAGTAACCGTTCCCACGGTGGAACGGGGATTTCGGCTCGTCGTCTTTTGATCAATAGATATCGCAGGCGATAGTCCTTCAATATAATCGACGTCTGGTTTGTCCATCTGGCCCAAAAACTGACGGGCATAAGCAGATAAAGACTCGACATAACGTCTCTGACCTTCAGCATAGATCGTATCGAATGCTAATGATGACTTCCCAGACCCTGACAGTCCGGTAATGACAACAAGCTTGTCCCTCGGGATATCAACATCTATATTTTTCAAGTTATGAACGCGTGCTCCGCGTACCTTGATAAATTCCTGAGTCATATTAACCTCCAGTTCCCTGCATTATTTAATAATATTCTATGATAATTACTGCAATTACATTAGACTAATTATAAATAATGCCCTGCGCTAAGTAATTAGATATATTTCTCTTGACTAAGTATATCACAAACACATGTTCGAGGAAAGTGTCCATAATCCTTTCCACGTATGATATTGATAAGAGTTCAAATTAAGACAATTACTGAATCGCCCCGACTCCTCCTATAAACGCAGATTGATGGGTGCCATTGAATTCTCCTCTTATCGATGTTTACCCTTATTCCTGTAATCTCCTTTTGCAGTCCTACCGTTTTTTTTCTTATCTTGTATTGAACCGGTTCCTTTTACGGGCTTACTTCCTTTCAACTCAATGATAGCATCCCTTAATTCCGCAGCCCTTTCGAAATCAAGCTCCTTGGCGGCATTAAGCATTTCTTGTTCTAGCATCTTGATGAATTTTTCTCTTTCTTCCAGGGAAAGGCCACCATCCTTGCCATACGGCGTTCTCTTTTCTGCGACCTTGGTTGCTTCAGGAACCGCATAGACTTCTTTGCGAATTGTTTGGGGGGTTATACCATGCTCATGGTTATACTCCTGCTGGATCTTGCGTCTTCGGTTGGTCTCATCGATCGCTACTTTCATTGAGCCAGTTATTTTATCACCGTACATGATAACTTTTCCGTTAACATTACGCGCTGCTCGACCAATGGTTTGTATTAATGACCGATCGGATCTTAAAAAACCTTCCTTATCAGCATCCAGAATAGCGACTAATGAAACCTCAGGCAGATCAAGTCCCTCTCTCAGTAAATTGATCCCGACAATCACATCAATTTCACCAGTTCTGAGTTCACGCAGAATCTCCATTCGTTCCAAAGTGGAAATATCAGAATGAAGATACCGTACCTTGATATTCAGTTGTTTAAGATAATCTGTGAGGTCCTCTGCCATTCTCTTTGTTAGGGTTGTCACGAGAGTTCTTTCATTCTTGGCAATTCGTCCATTGATTTCTCCGATTAAATCATCAATTTGCCCTTTAGTTGGCATCAGAATGATTTCCGGATCAATAAGACCAGTGGGTCTAATGATCTGTTCAACAACATCCTGACAATGTTCCAATTCGTACGGTCCAGGCGTCGCACTAACGTATATCTTCTGAGGTGTTAAAAGCTCAAATTCAGGGAAACGAAGAGGTCGGTTGTCCATGGCTGAAGGCAGACGAAATCCATGTTCAACTAGTGTTGTTTTGCGGGAACGATCCCCCTCATACATTCCTCTAACCTGAGGAAGTGTTTGGTGAGATTCATCAATGAACATTAAGAAATCCTTAGGGAAAAAGTGGAGTAATGTAAACGGCGTTTCCCCTGGTTCCCTGAATGTCAGGTGTCTGGAATAGTTTTCGATACCATTACAGAATCCCATTTCCCGAAGCATTTCAATATCGTAACGTGTCCTCTGCTCCAGGCGCTGCGCTTCAAGCAGCTTCTCGGCAGAACGAAAATAGGTAAGCCTCGCTTCGAGTTCATTTTCAATGTTCTCAGTTGCTCTCATCAGCTTTTCTTTTTCCGTGACATAGTGAGAATTAGGGAAAATAGAAACATGCCTTCTTTCGCCCAGAATCTCTCCAGTTAAAATATTGACCTCATAGATGTGTTCGATCTCGTCACCAAACATCTCAACCCGTATCGCTTTTTCACTGGAGGAAGCAGGACAGATTTCCACCACATCACCTCTGACTCTGAATGTCCCTCTGAGAAATGAGAGGTCATTACGGTCATACTGGATCTCCACCAATTTACGCAGCATCTGATTACGTTCAATCTCCTGACCCTGTCGGAGAGAAAGTACCATATCCCGGTACTCGTCAGGTGATCCCATACCATAGATG
Organism: uncultured Gracilibacteraceae bacterium; assembly: GCA_964477085.1. Classification (GTDB taxonomy): domain Bacteria; phylum Bacillota; class Desulfitobacteriia; order Desulfitobacteriales; family Syntrophobotulaceae; genus Dichloromethanomonas. The sequence goes on from CAYZDF010000010.1 coordinate 39,317, forward strand.
CAAGATACGCTGGCGACAACGATGACATCTCTTCTTTCAAACAAGGCTGCCGTAGCAGAGTGTCTGAGCTTTTCTATCTCTTCGTTAATGGAAGCATCTTTTTCAATATAGAGATCGTTGGAAGGCACATAGGCCTCAGGTTGATAGTAATCGTAATAGCTGACAAAATATTCGACTGCATTTTCTGGAAAGAACTCTTTAAACTCACAGTACAGTTGTCCCGCCAGCGTCTTATTATGAGCAAGCACCAGGGTAGGTTTCTGTACCCGATTGATAATGCTTGCCATGGAGAATGTTTTTCCTGATCCTGTTACGCCCAGAAGTGTCTGATGTTTACAACCGTCTAAGATTCCGTCGGTCAGCTTGTCCACGGCTTGAGGTTGATCCCCCGAGAGGCTGTAAGGAGCCCGCAAACGAAATTCCATGACCTCACCTTCCTTCCAGATCATAAAAAAGAAAGAAAACCACAATAAGTTACTCTACTTATTTGGTTTGTTATTGTTCTAGTCAGCATCCAATTATTCATTATATCATTTAGAACCAAAAATATCATGATGGGATATCATGGCAACATTGCAGTATGATAGATTTAAGCTTTCCTTAAATCAGCTAAAATACTACTCACCAGTTCACTTCGAAGATCATCCAGTCCTCGGAAGTTGACCGCATCGTTAATCAAGCTTTTCAACTCGACTCTTGCTTTTTTATTATATTCAAGGATCTTACTCATCTCTGGACTATGTTGTCTGCAAAATCCCTGTTCTTCGATTCGGCAGGGGTTTCCTTTCCAAACAGCCAGATTCTTCTCAGGGAAAACAATCCCTACAATAGTAAAGGGTTTAAGTGGATGGACAATGATTTCTATCATTTGACCCAGACATTTAACCTCTTGAACGATCTCTTTTAATAATTTTGAGGAGTCCTCTCCTTCCAGGCAAATCCGATCAAAATCCCGGATATAGCGAGGAGCTAAATTAAGCCAACCATCCATTTGAAGTCCATGAAGAAAAAGAAAACGTAAAGAATTCTTTTTGATTTTAGAAAGTATTTCGGTAATCTCATCAATATGAGGAGCTCCTTCTTTTACCGCTAAGATGCTTTCAATATCGATTACCTCTTCTTTCTTAACCGCTTCAGGTAAATGTTCAGGGTTAACCTCATAATCCTCTTGAAGCTGGTTAATAAACGACTGCTCAATACTCTTAAGATCAGTCTCAAGTTCTGTCATCCTTTGCCTATGCTGCTCAATTCTGCTTCTTCGGCAAAGAGCTGTGAAGTCAATCTCCCGATGATACTCTCCCAAGGTACTTTGATCTACAAACTCGTTTTTATCCAAAAGACATAGTTTATGTTTAGGAAGTACCAGGCCTGCAACCGAATCAGGTTCTCTAATAGAACGTACATAATCAACATCGTACCCTCTATCAATTAATTGGATGCCGATCAGTTTGATCATTGTCGATTTGCCTGTTCCAGGGCCACCTGTTAAAAAATATGTATGCTCGATGTCTTTCAATAATTTGGATAAGAGAGAGATATAGCCATAAGGAGTAAAGGCTTCAATAAAATAGTGTCGCACTCCGGCCGCATTTCCCACCGTGATTCCTCCTAGAAACAATATTGTGACATATTCTATGCATAAAAAACTGCCAGGGTTCACCCCTGGCAGTGGCATTAATGGCTAATCAACATGTATATTCTGTCAATTTTAATATTTTCAAGCTATATTTTTTGAAGGATAACTTCAACTGCCTTGGTAAGTTGGTTATCAAATACTTGAGTATTAGGCAGAATTGTAGGTTTCTCGCCTTCCTTTAGGTCAACAGAGATATCCGGTTCGATTCCTTTTTGATGGATATCATTATTTTTCGGAGTCAGATATTTATCCGTTGTCAACCTCACGCTGGTGAAACTATCGAGTGGAAATACCGTTTGGACAACCCCTTTGCCGAAGGTCTTTGTTCCGATAAGAGTTCCAGTACCATAATCCTTAACCGCTCCTGCTACGATCTCAGCGGAAGAAGCTGTGTATTCATTAGTTAAGATGACGAACGGTTTGTTGATAAACGGTGCGGTAGACTTTTGTGTATCTATTTCGCCGTTCTTATCCACGATGTGCACAATATCCCCTTCCGGTACCAGGAGACTTGCCACTTTAATAGCAGCGTTGACCTCTCCGCCATAATTATAACGCAAATCAAGGATAAACCCTTTATATCTATCCATATCGAGTTCCTTAAATACCTTTTCCAATTCTTCGCCGGTTTGCAGCGTGAAACTAGAAATATCAATCAAAGCGATATCGGATCTGCCTGGTAGAGCCATACCTTCCACGGTAGGAACATTGATGTTATCCCGAATAATGTTAACGGAAAAATCATCTTTAGTTTTAGGGCGGTAAATTCCAACCGTAACCTTCGTACCAGGCTCCCCGCGTAAAATGGCAATAGCCTTATCTTGGCTGATGGTTGCTACATCTGTATTATCAATTTTTACAATAATATCTCCAGCCTCAATTCCTGCTCTTTCTGCCGGTGAACCCTTGATCGGGCGCATGATGACAAGTTGACTGGGATCTGCCGTACTGATATGAACACCAATGCCACCGAAAGTTCCTTTGATGGAATTCATTAAGGTTTTATTCTCTTCTGCATCCTGAAAAGAGGAGTAAGGATCAAGAGAACTTACCATACCCTCGATGGCTCCCTCAACCAGCTTGGCACGGGGCGTCTCATTCAGGTATTGACTATCAATGAGGTATACTACCCGCAGTAGTCTCCCAAGATTGTCATAATTGACAAAAATAAATCCACCAATAAAGAAAACGATTCCTACTGAAAGGATCAGGCCGACAGCGACGGCCTGTTTAAATGCGCCTTTCCAATTAACCTGATCGGACAATGGTATACCCCTTCCCCATTTGAACTTGGTTGTCTATTTTATTATATGCGGACAAGTTAATTGTAATACGCCATAGGATTGGTAGGAACACCATCTTTACGTACCTCGAAGTGAAGATGAGGCCCTGTACTCCAACCTGTCGATCCAACATAGCCAATCGTTTGACCTGGTAGTATTTCTTGATTGGTTTTTACAGATCGCGACGACATGTGACCATATAAGGTTGACAAATCATTACCATGGTCAATGATCACGGCATTTCCGTATGCCCCGTACCAACCGGAGTAAATAACGATACCAGCACCTGCTGATATAATCTTCGCACCATAAGGAGCCCCAATATCAACACCGGTATGAAGTTTATTTTGTCGTGTAATGGGATGAACCCTGTAGCCATATGGACTGGTAATATAATTATAGCCTGGAGTAGGCCAGACGCCTACACTTCCCTTAATTCCCTTATTCTTCTTTTGAAGTTCTCTAATCTTAGCTTCTAATTCTTTGGAATCTTTCTCCAGTTTTTCGATCTGAATTAAGAGTGCTTCCTGATCTTTCTTATTCTCTGCCAAGGCTACTTCTTTTTTAGCCTTACTATTGTCTAAATATACTCTTGCTGCTTCGGCTTGTTCTTTTAGCCTTTCGGCTTCATCTTTCTTAGCAATAAGCTGTTCTTTCTTCTCGTCCAAATTCTTCTTTTGAACACGAATATCGTCGAGAATCTTTTGATCATTCTCGACTAAACAGCCAAGATACTCAATACGCGAGATAAAATCAGAAACATCCGTCGATTGGAAGATGACATCCAGATAGCTGACTTGTCCCTCTTCATAGATAGAGCGAACCCGTTTGCGCAAGGTGTCTTGTCTGCCTTCCAGTTCTTCTTGCTTAGCATCAACTTCTTGTTGAATCATGACAACTTCTTGCTGACATACAATATAGGCCTTTTCCTTGTTATCCAAGTCAATTTCTGCTGCTGTAATCTGTTTAGTCAACTGTTGAATTTGTTTATCTATCTGTTGGGCTTTAGTTGTCAAATTTTTGAGTTGATTTTCTGCTGAGCCCTGTTGTTTCATCAATTCTTGCTGCTTTCGGATGGCCTCATTCAGATCATCCGCGGAAACAGGTAAAACCAAAAAGAAAATCAAGAGTACTGAAATGATCAGTATTTTTGTCCTTGACAGCTTATTCATCTCTATCCTCCTACTTGAAAATCAAAAGACATGGTATAAGACTAAACATCAAACTTAGACGCTTTATTTATCGTCACTTTTATTAATAAGTTCATAATTTCTATTGATATCTTGTTTTTTTGCATGTTGTCAATATCAAAACAATCCTTGAATCTTGTCTTTTTTAAATTATATGTGTAAGAATTTCCTGACAGAGAAGGCACTTGCTAAGGCCCCCATAGTCATTCCACCAAACAACATCACGAGAAGAACCTGAATGATAAATATCTGATCTGCTACAATCGGCATAAATGCTAAGGTCGTAATAATGTATTGCAAAATCCAGGTATAAACCGATCCCACAATACCAATCGCCAGAAGAGCTCCTATCAGACCTATAATTAGACCTTCCAGGAAAAATGGCCAGCGGATGAAACTATTGCTTGCACCTACCAAGCGCATGATGTGGATCTCGTTTTCTCTGGAATTTACGTTTGTTTTAATATTTAAGGAGATAAGCAAAAACGAAGCAAAACTAAAGGCAGCAACCACACCGATACCTATCCAACGCAACCAAGTTGTAAACACAATGAGCTTTTCCAGAACCCCTTGACCATATCGCACTTTATCAACACCGGTGATTCCTGCGACTTGGTTAGCAATACCCTCTACCAGGCGGGCATCCTTGGCTATGATGGTAAACTTATCTGGAAACGGATTGATCCCACCGAGATCCTGTAACAGTGAACCTGAACCCATAGACTCTTCAAATTCATCAATCGCTTGCTCCCTGGTTGTCAGCTGGACAGACTCAACCCCCTCGATCTTTTCCAGTTGAAGCTTAAGGTCTGTGACTTGCTCTCGTTCCAAATGTTCATTGAGAAAAGCCGCGATTTCCACCTGGGACTCAAATGTCTTAGCTATATGTGAAGTGTTGGCTAAAAAAAAGACCGAACACCCTAAGAGTGTTAAAGAAATGGTTACCGTTAAAATCGAGGCTATACTCAGCCAGATATTTCTTTTTAAAGATAACAGGGACTGAATAATAATATATCCTGCAGAATTAAAAGCCAACCGTATGCCCCCCCCCTGTAATATCCTCAGCAATTCTCCCGTCTTCAACTCGAATAACCCGTTTATTCATCTGCTGTACGATATGCAGTGCATGGGTAGCCATAACGACAGTTGTACCAAGTTTGTTAATATGATTCAGAAGTTCCATGATACCCCAGGCTGTTTCCATATCTAGGTTACCAGTTGGTTCATCCGCAACTAATAAGTTAGGATTATTAACAAGGGCCCTGGCGACACAGACTCTTTGCTGTTCACCTCCTGATAATTCACTCGGAAAAGAATCTTTTTTATGACCAAGTCCTACCAAATCCAAAATAATGGCTGTATTTTCTTTGATATCTTTTTTATTTTTGCCAATGACATATTGAGCAAAAGCAACATTCTCAAATACAGTCTTCGTAGGTAATAATTTAAAGTCCTGAAATATAACACCAATGTTACGTCTGACCTTAGGAACTTCATGGGACCTTAAGCGTACGAGATTGATTTTATCAATAAAAACCTGCCCCCGGGTAGCGATCTCTTCCCGATATAATAGTTTAATAAGCGTTGATTTTCCAGCACCACTTGGTCCGACAAGAAAAACAAATTCCCCTTTGTTTATTTCTATATTGACATTGGACAAGGCGCGAGCTCCATTAGGGTAAATCTTGGAGACACTTTTTAGCTTAATCATTCTGTCCTCCATTGATCAGTCCACTTATTGAAGTATTTTACATAACCATCTTTTACTTCGACATATTACTTTGTTTTCCTGTTACAAACAACTAGAAATATTAAACATTTCCATAAAATTGGCTTGTTTTTATGCTATGTCTTTTAGATAGAATATCTTACTAACAAAATAAATGGAGTAATAAGACAATATAATATCTGCCGATTATGATTTAGCTCAGTTTATGAAAAAACAAGAGAGCACTAATAACCCTCTTGTTCTGTTCTTTACTTTAAATCACTCTTAGAAAATAATCACTTCTATTTAGATATTTACATTGGCTTAAAACCGGAATAAGTCTAATCAGGTCTTAACAGTTTTTCTTCGCTATTACTTTCTTGACCGCCTTGATGATCTCTTCGGTAGTAAGACCGTATTTAATTAACAGTTCTTCCGGTCTTCCTGACTCGCCAAAGGTGTCTTTGATACCTACTCGTACCAGCGGCACGGGACGATTCTCGCTTAATACTTCCGCGACTGCACTTCCAAGACCACCGATGATATTGTGTTCTTCAGCAGTGACGACAGCCCCCGTTTGCTCAGCTACTCTGATGATTGTATCCTGATCCAGAGGCTTCACTGACGCACAGTTGACAACGGTGACATCAATCCCCTCACTACTTAGATTATCTGCCGCCTTCAGTGCCTCTGTAACCATCAATCCATTAGCGATAACTGCTGCATCTTTACCTTGTCTCACTAGATTGGCTTTGCCGATCTTAAATGTATAGCTCTCATCGAAGAGTACAGGAACAGCCAGCCTGCCCATCCGAATATAGACAGGTCCCTTCATTTGAGCAGCCTCTTTGATAACTTGATAAGTTTCCTGGGCATCTGCGGGAACCAATACCGTCATGTTTGGCAAGGAGCGCATAATGGCAACATCTTCTATTGCCTGATGGGACGCCCCGTCTTCACCGACACTTATTCCGGCATGTGTTGCTGCAATCTTGACATTAAGTTTTGGATAGGCCACAGAATTTCGAATCTGTTCGAAGGCTCTACCAGTGGCAAATACTGCAAATGTACTGGCAAAAGGTACTTTACCGGCTGCAGCCAACCCTGCCGAAAATCCTATCAGATTTTGTTCAGCAATACCCATATTGAAGAAACGCTTCGGAAAGACCTTTGCAAAATCTGCGGTCTTGGTTGATTTAGAGAGATCAGCATCAAGGACAACGATATCTTTATTCTCTCCACCGAGTTTGACTAGGGCTTTACCATACGCGTCTCTGGTTGCAATTCTATCCGTCATCCTCATTTTATCAGCCATTTACTTTACCGCCTTTCAGCTCTGCCAACGCAACTTCGGCTTGTTCAGGACTTGGTGCATTTCCATGCCAGCCCACTTGATCTTCCATAAAGGATACCCCTTTGCCTTTGATCGTTTTAGCAATGATCATGGTGGGTTTGCCCTTGAAGTTCTTGGCTAGTTCCAAAGCGTTCATTAATTCTCCGATATTATGACCATCGACTTCCATGACGTTCCATCCGAAAGCACGCCATTTTTCAGCTATTGGAGCGGAATTCATCACTTCTTCGTTGCGACCGTCAATCTGTAAGCCGTTATAATCGAGAATGGCCAATAGGTTATCCAGTTGATAATGAGCTGCAGCCATAGCTGCTTCCCATACCAACCCTTCAGCCAACTCACCGTCTCCAAGAAGGCAATAAACGCGATAGTCCTTCTGGTCAATTTTTCCAGCAAGAGCCATACCCCCAGCCACTGAAATTCCCTGACCCAGAGAACCTGTTGACATATCAACACCGGGGACTTTCTTCATGTCCGGATGTCCCTGCAGAAAATGTCCGGTCTGCCTTAATTTAGTGAGCTCTTCCCTTGGGAAGTAGCCTCTTTCTGCGAGGGCGGCATAAAGAACAGGAGCCGCATGTCCTTTACTCAGTATGAACCGATCTCTATCGGGCCAGTCAGGATTTGCGGGGTCGATTCGCATCTCAGAAAAATACAGGGCTGCCAGAATATCTGCAGCAGACAAACTTCCACCTGGATGACCTGATTTAGCCGGAACCAACATCTCAATTATATCCCGACGGATCTTTCTGGCCATTTCTTGAATGATGGTCATTATTGTTACCTCCTGGGTGTTTTGTTCAAGTATATGGATTGGATAACCCCAGTATTGCAACCGGGGTTTGGCGCAAAAGAATTATTGATTAGCAAGACCAGCATTATATTGCAGGTAGGATGTAATGAACACATCAATTTCTCCATCCATGACGGCGTTGACATTCCCTGTTTCTACATTCGTGCGATGATCTTTAACCATACTATATGGATGAAAAACATAAGAGCGGATTTGACTCCCCCAGGCGATATCATTCAACTCGCCTCGGATTTCTGATAATTCTTCATCTTGCTGTTTCCTTTTTAACTCAAGAAGCTTAGCTTGAAGAATCCTCATGGCAAAAGCCCTGTTTTGAATCTGGGAACGTTCACTTTGGCATTGAACGATGATTCCAGAGGGTAGGTGCGTTATTCTGACGGCTGAATCTGTTTTATTAACATGTTGACCCCCCGCACCGCCTGAACGATAGGTATCTACTTTTAAATCCTCCGGGTCGATAGAGACTTCCATCTCTTCATTCACTTCCGGTATGACGTCTACCGAAGCGAATGACGTATGTCTACGACCTGAAGCATCGAAAGGAGAAATCCGAACCAGACGGTGTACTCCTTTTTCACATTTGGCATAGCCATAGGCATTCTCACCCGCCAGGGAAAAGGTGACACTTTTGATTCCTGCCTCATCCCCGTGCAGCAAGTCCAACGTTTCCACCTTATAGCCTCTTCTTTCTCCCCAACGGACATACATCCGATAAAGCATTTGTACCCAGTCTTGAGATTCTGTTCCCCCTGCTCCAGAATGCAGTGTGATGATGGCATTATTGCGATCATAGGGGCCACTGAGCAATATCTCTAGTTCCAGTTGAGTAAATCGATTTTTTAGTCTCTTGATGGATGTTTCTATCTCTTCTTCAAGCGAAGAATCATCTTCCTCAATCGCTAATTCCCAAAGGGTAGTCGTATCTTCAGTCTCCTGTTTGAGCTCCTCGTAGAGACTAAGTTTATCTTTTTGCCGCGTTAACTCTTGCATAACTTTTTGGGCTGAATTTGGATCATCCCAAAAATCATTTCGGTTGATCTCATCTTCTAATTTTTCAATCTTGGCTTGTCGTCCTTCGACGTCAAAGAGAAACCCTCAAATCTGCTAAGCGCATTTTTAGGTTTTCCAGATCTTTCTTCCAATCTGCCAGCATCTTACCACTCCTAAATATTGATAAAGAATTTAGCCTATATCACGATAGAATAACACTTCAGTTATTTTATATGATTGATAATCTAATTATTTATACCACAACATTTTTTATATTTTTTGCCACTTCCACAGGGACAGGGATCATTACGACCCGCTTGTTCAACATTGCGGTGAGGCTTTTTAACTTGTTCTTCACTTTCATAACGATTCTCAGAAACATTCTGGGGCTGTTCGGGTACCTGAGTGGTTATCCTTGGAGTAACCCTCATAATATAGGTAGCAACATCCTCCTGAATAGCCTCAATCATGCCGTGAAACATATCGAATGCTTCATTACGATATTCCACCAAAGGATCCTTCTGACCATAAGCACGTAAGCCGATACCTTCTCTTAAGCTATCCATAGCATCCAGGTGCTCTTTCCATCTGGTATCAACGACTTGCAGGACAACAGCTCTCTCAATTTCCCGCATCAATTCAGAACCGAACTCAGCTTCACGTTGTTCATAGCGTCCTCTGGCGATCGTACTTAATAGCTCTTCTACTTCTTCTTTGGCAAGGTTGCCGATTTGTTCAGTTGTAAAATCATGATCCGGGATGATTACATTTTCTACATAATCAAGGAAGCTTACCAGATCCCATTCTTCCGGATAAGGACTATGACCACTGTAACGAGCGATGGTGTCAGCAATTACCTTTTCGATCATTTCCAGGACTTGTTCTTTCAGATTCTCACCAGTAAGGACAGCCCTCCGTTGAGAATAGATAATCTCACGCTGCTTATTCATCACATCGTCATAGTTTAGCACGTGTTTACGGATATCAAAGTTGCGGTTTTCAACCCGCTTTTGGGCCGTCTCAATACTCTTGCTCACAATTTTAGACTCTACCGGAACGCTGTCGTCCATCCCTAACTTATCCATGAACCCTGCAATATTATCTCCTCCGAATAGTCTCATCAGGTCATCATCCAAAGAGATATAGAATTGTGATGAACCCGGGTCTCCCTGACGACCGGAGCGTCCCCTCAGCTGATTATCAATCCTGCGGGATTCATGTCTCTCAGTCCCGATAATGTGTAATCCGCCGTTCTCCTTGACGCCGTCGCCAAGAACAATATCAGTTCCTCTTCCAGCCATATTAGTGGCTATCGTCACCATCCCAGGCTGGCCCGCTTTGGATACGATTTGGGCCTCCAATTCATGGTATTTGGCATTAAGGACCTGATGAGGTATTCCTTTCTTTTTTAGCATCTCACTTAGTTTTTCAGATTTTTCAATTGAGATTGTACCCACCAGTACTGGTTGATTCTTAGCATGTTTAGAAGCTATATCCACAACCACCGAATTGAATTTTCCTTCTTCAGTCCGATAAATGATATCCGGAAGATCCTGCCGGATCATCGGCAGATTCGTAGGAACCTCAACGACATCCAGTCGGTAAATATTGATAAATTCTTGTTCTTCGGTTCTGGCTGTACCGGTCATGCCGGCAAGCTTTTTATACATCCGAAAGTAATTCTGGAAAGTGATCGTTGCTAAGGTTTGAGATTCTCTCTCAATCTTCACATTCTCTTTGGCTTCTATAGCCTGGTGCAAGCCTTCGCTGTACCGTCGGCCAAACATCAGGCGCCCGGTAAATTCATCAACGATAATAACCTGACCATCCTTGACCACGTAGTCACGATCCAGCTTAAAGAGGGTGTGGGCTTTTAAGGCCTGATTAACATGGTGGGCTACCTCATTATGGAGATCATCGTAGAGGTTGTCCACCCCGAGCATTTTCTCGACTTTGGCTACTCCATCCTCTGTAAGTGTTACAACTCGGTCTTTTTCGTTGACGTGATAATCTTCTTCATTCTTCAATCGAGGAATTACTTTGGCTACCCTGTAATAGAGTTCGGTAGGCTTATCGGCTTCACCCGAGATAATAAGCGGAGTACGAGCTTCATCAATCAAGATTGAGTCTACTTCATCCACGATGGCATAATTGAGTTCCTCTTGAACCACCGATCCCGGATTAACCGCCATATTGTCCCTTAAGTAATCAAAACCGAATTCGTTATTGGTTCCATAGGTTATATCGGCATGATAACTTTCTCTCCGTTGATCATGGGTTAGGCCATGAACAATAAGACCTACAGACAGCCCAAGAAAGTTGTAAACTTGTCCCATCCATTGAGCATCACGAGAGGCCAGATAATCATTAACGGTAACAACATGAACACCTTTCCCACTTAAAGCATTTAAATAAGTAGGTAACGTTGCGACCAAGGTTTTCCCCTCTCCAGTCTTCATCTCCGCTATCCGTCCATCATGGAGAACCATACCCCCGATTAGCTGTACATCATAATGCCTTTGGCCGAGTACACGTTTGGCAGCTTCTCTCACCACTGCGAATGCTTCTGGCAAAAGATCTTCCAGGGACTCCCCTTGGTTTATCCTTTGTCGGAATTCAATGGTTTTACCACTCAGTTCATCATCTGAGAGTCGTTGCATCTCAGGTTCGAGTTGATTTATCCTGTCCACTTTTTTCTGATATTTTTTGATATCTCTGGCGTTATCATCAAACAGATTCTTTAAAAAACTCATGGTGGTCCACCTTTCAACATCTAAATAGGGGTTATTCTATAATAAGCAATATCACGTAATAATTGCAATAAGTCTACTCCTAATATTTCCATATTCCATTGAATACATAATAACCCTATTTTACTATTTTAGCACTCTGGGACACACGGTTCAATTAAAAGAAAATTGTGATTGTTTCCCAAAAAAATTGCCCCGTGTACTCACACTACGGGGCGGAAAAATATATGAAATATGTCTAGGACTTATTAAACTAAAACTCGGGCTCAAGGAGACCATATCCTCCATGTTTTCTTCGGTAGACAACATTTATCTCTTCAGTATCTGAATTTCTGAAGACATAAAAGCTATGCCCGATTAGGTTCATCTGCATAACTGCCTCATCCACTGACATGAGTTTAGCGGGGAACCTCTTTGTTTTAACTATCCCATCCTTATCTATTAGCTCTTCATCCGCCTCTAAGATAAAGCTTGGATCCTCTTTAACAGATTTAATTCTTTTTTTACCAATTCGCTTACGATACTTTTCAATCTGTCTTTCCAGCTTGTCAACTACCAGGTCAATGGAGGAATACATGTCATCTGTCTCTTCCTCACCTCTTAGTATAAAACCGTTAAGCGGGGCAGTTACCTCAACTCTCTGACGTTCTTTTTCAACGGATAATGTTACTTGTACATCCATAAAGTCATCGGAGTACTTTTCGAGTTTACCCACTCTCTTTTCAGCATAGTCTTTAAGGGCATCCGTAACTTTGATCTGTTTGCCGCGAACGTTAATATTCATTGTCTCAACCCCTTTCGCCTGATACTATATTTAATATTCACCTTAAAGCCCAAAATTCCTGCCACATTTTGTCTAAGGATACATTATATTATTGCCTAAATTTAAGAAAAAATCCGATGGGATGTTACATCACAGCTACCATTAAAAAGACTGGCATAGGCTGAGCGGTTTTCCTCTAAAAAAATCGATATGCGCGGGGAAAAAAGCGTATGACATTATTGTCGGCCATGTGGCCTAATGAATATCAGCTACAATATCATTCCAAAAGATTCTTAAACAACGGTGAACTGAAGCGGTTTTTTGCATTAGAAACACTTTTGATGCATTTTGTTGTTTTATACATTTAAGAAGAGTTATGCACAGTGCCTTGTGGATATTGTTGATAACTTTCATTTTTCCGTTTCTTTTTAATATCTGTATGTGGATAATTTTGTGGGAATAAAATAATTAAGTCTTCATCCCTGTGTGAATTGGTTCCCTAGTCCTACTACTTTTTTGCCATTGGGTCTATATTTTCCAATATTCTCTATAATCATCATCTGAACTCTATTATTCTTCCCTTGCAGCTCCCAGACAGACGGCATAAATCTTTTTTACTCCATTACCTTTCAAGATGCTGGCACATTCGTCAAGTGTTGCTCCTGTAGTGGTAACATCATCAACCAACCAGATGATTTCTTCTGTGATTTCTATTTCATTTTTAATTTGGAATGCACCCTTCAGGTTTTTTATGCGGTCTTTTCTTCCAAGCGTTGTTTGAGGTAGTGTATCCGTTATTCGGTCTAAGCAGTTATTTAAGTATATTCCAAGCTTTTTGCTGAGAATGGAAGCGATGATCTCAGCTTGGTTAAATCCTCTTTCCATCAGCTTTCGCTGATGCATCGGTACAGGAACTACGGCATCCGGAGGGGGGATACTTCGAATGGTAAGAGAGACCAAATCCTGATGGATATGTTCGAGTAAATACGGTTGGCCTTTATATTTAATCCGGTGGATATATTCCTTCCACAGACCATCGTAACACCCCAGTGCTATGACTCGATCTAATCCCCTTGGACCTTTACCCATACTGCAGTCTTTACACTGTAACCACTTGTCACCGATCAGTTTGCCACAGTTATCACAGCGTTTAGCATCAAGCCTAAAGTATTCGTTCCTGCACTGAAAACAGATTTTTCCCTCCCCTATTCGTCCACAAAGAACACACTCCGCCTCACCGTTATACCACAAAACAGCAGCTTGTCTCATTATTTTTGTTAGATGACCCTTAGCCATTGTTATTTTCTCCTTGCCCTAAGGTATTCTGCTCTGTTATCCATTTAATAGCCTGCTGTATGGCTTTCGTTTGTCTAGGAGCAACAAAAATAGCTTTGCCCACCGGACATTCTGTCGTCCGCCCTGTTCTCCCCGCCATTTGTACTAAGGATCGTGTGTCATACAATTCATGATCGGCGTATAAAACAACCACTTGAACCCTATTGATAGTGACACCTCTTTCCAGGATAGATGTACACACAAAAATATTGCTGTGTCCTTTCAAAAAGGCATTCACTTTCATTCCTCTTGCCGGGTCCGAACTCCAGCTACCCTCAATCTCCTTATCTTCAAATATAAGCCGAAGTTCCTTAACCCAAGGTTCCACTTTAGAAATAGTAGGTACGAAAATAAGTAGGGGACCATTTTGGGCCAACTCTTTGAGGAGATTAAATAGTAACTTATACCTCCGATGTTTCCCTTTTTGTACTGAATTATCCACTACTTCCGGAACCTTGATTTTAGACCATTCCGGAACAGGTACAGGGTAACCATGATATCTCATTGCTAACCTGATCATGGCACACTCACCGCGACCGATTCTTAATAGGATTTCATCTGAAGGTGTTGCTGTTAAATAAACTAATTGACCCTTTTCTTTGATCGCATGTCTCAATCCATACTCAAGGATGCTGTTTCCGGCGTAAGGATAGGCATCAATCTCGTCAAAGATAATAAGATCAAAGCATCTATAAAATCGAAGAAGTTGATGGGTTGTAGCAACAATCAGAGGAGAAGGCTCTAAGCTATGGGAAACAGCTCCGCTTAACACTTTCACCTTTTGGTTCGGAAAGTTTTTTTGTAGTCGGGCCTGTACGTCATGCACAACATCCTGACGGGGAGCAGCAAATAGAACCTTCTTTCCTGCCTCCAGGTATTCCTTTATTAAGGGAAAGCTTACTTCTGTTTTGCCTGCACCACAAGCTGCCCAGATCAGAATCTCTCTGTACTCTCCCTGTCTGCTAAAACTTAATAATCGTTGAGTCACCTCCCGTTGATAAGGCGTAAAACCAAAACAAAAGTCACTATCCAATTTTTCTTCTTCCAACCGATCCTTACTTATATGGGTTTTATAGACAGGTTTTAATATTTCTGGCTTATATTCAACTTGGTATTCCTGTTTTAATGCCTTACAGCGAAAGATTGCTTGCAGAGAGTTGAGTGGGCCAAGTTTTTCACATCCCAAACACGTTACTGCTTTGCCAAATACGGATGGCCACTCCTTATACTGATAGCTGCCACAACGTTGACATTGCCATTGTTTATTAAAACGCTTAAAGGCCGGAACCCAATAACCAATTTCGTTAATGACAGTTTTTTGTATCAGAATAAGCAGTGCTCTTTCTTCTAGTTTCAAATATCGCTGAATCCACACCAGTTCGTTTTCTGTAAACTGCCTTCCTTCAACAAGCTGCAGAAAATGATTATACCCTACTTCATCGCTAAGCAAAAATCGCTCACTATCCGTCAATGATTCTTTAAGGTTGGAACTCTCTCCTTTTAACGGAAACAAAAGTGTTTTGCTCGTTGCATCCGTCTCCTTTAGTAATCTCGCCGAGATGACCTGTGTTAACCTATCAATATTTTTTGGGGATATGTCAACTTGCTTATGATCGATTAACTCCTCTACTATCCTCATCAGGGTTACCAAGGGAGCTTTAATCGCTACGCTAATGTGACCGCGCAGGTACTTGTCTACCTCCGGGTCAGGCGAGAAATAGATACGATCTTTATCAATAACTGGATAAAAAAGCATCTTACCCCCCTATTCTCCCCTTCGTTAGTTACATTTGTCACTGAATCTTTCTGTTCTGCTGAATATAATTGACAAGCAAGCCAGGAAAACGTTTTTCCAAGCGTACTTTGGTCTTCTCCCTTTCATTGATGTCTATCTCTATATCCGTATTCAGTTTAATGTTCATCACAATGTGCTGATCCATACTCTTTCTCGATTTTCGAATTATGTAAATCTCTTTTTCAATATCATCAAAATTAAACTCCAGTGCTTCAATACTGAGAATCGTTTCGTTTCCCATGGCTTCAACAGCCATAGGCACGCTCAGACTTTGTATCTTTTTTTTCAATATAGAAGTAACCTGCCACTCAAACTTACCAACAAAAATACATACAAGTACGATCAATACCCAAATAATGTATATCCAAATATGCATGTTCTCCACCTGCCTTCTACCCATGATATGCTGCAGGCAGAAGAATGGTCACCGGCTATACATTCCTACCAAAAACCAAAAAACAATTCCCAAAACCCCAAACGACATATCGACATCAAGTAGACTATGTATCCCTAAATATAATATTACTGTTTTCCCACAGATTACAGTTAAATCGGTGCTTTTGTAAAGATCCAAACAATAACTTTTAATTCCTTTCATAGACCAGGCTGCCAGGATAACCACCCCTGGAAGGCCTTGATTCAGCATGATCTGGCAAAGCGATGAGTGCGGATTAAGGGTCCAGTATGAATAAGTCTGTACGAAAGGAAATGCTAACCATCCTCCCGCTCGCGGGAGAAAGTTTGCGTTCCATGCCAGCTTTATGCTATCTGAATAATAGGTTATTCTTTCTGCTAAACTTGTATCTGTCCAATCAAGCAAATGGAGAAAAGAATCCTGACTGCGCAGGATGGTTTGTTGGAGTACAATTAGTATTGCAATAAATATAAATGTTTTTAACCAAAGAGTCTTTTTCTTCGCATCCATTCTCTCTGCCCAGACTGCCTCTTTATAGATACGAAGAACACAATCAGCTACTATCTCTTTTTCCTCTCGGATTTTAATACACAACTTCTTAGAAATGACAATAATTGCAAAACCCAATAACATAACAACAGCTGCTCTTGATCCGGTACTGATGATACTAATGAGGAATACCAACAAGTGAATCGATTTGATATTTCTATCTTTTAATAACAGTAATAACTGACACCCAAGGAAAACTGCAGCAGCATTAGGATAACCAAAGGTTGCTGCGAACCGTCCTTTTTCGGGCAGACCAGGTGGTGGCCATATCATTTCACTGCCTGGTATCATCGCTAATAAGGTACAGACTAATGAAATGTGCAGAATTCGATCGACTATTTTATTTTTTGCTTCATACTTTGAATATTGTTTTCCATATAAATAAACGATCATAAAAATGAACCAACGATATGCTTCCATCCAACCTTCGATACTTCGAACAGGTTTGAGCAATCCGAAAAGTGAAAAGAATATCATCAATAGAAAAATCGCCAAAGGGCTTCTGAGCATCTGATAGCGGGGCAGCGACAAAACAATTCCTTTTTTGCTATCTATATTTGTACCCAAATCATATCCAAAATAAAGGATTAACAAGGTACCAAGGATGATCCACTCACGCATAAAGAACATTCCATGACAAATAACGCAAATAAAGAAAAAACATGATAGAGCATTTTCTTTGGATGACGAAGTCAAATAATATCCCTCCGCAGGACTTGCAAGTCCAATGATATTTCTCTATCATATTTATCATAAAGATCAAAATAATATGTCTATCCTTTTTGAAGGGAGGTTAGGGAATGACTCTCCATATTATGCACCTTATTGGTGGTGGTGAGATTGGTGGTGCGGAGCAAAATATACTCAATCTCCTCCGTTCCTCCACGGAAAAAGACATTAACGTTTATCTCGGATGCCTCGTTAAGAATTCACCTTTTGCTAGCCTTGCCTCAAAGCATGATATTCAAACAGTAACCTTCCCTATGCTCTTTTCACTTGATATCTCCCCTCTGTGGCGAATCGTAAAGTATTGTCTGAAAAATCATATTGATATAATCCACTGTCATGGAACACGGGCTAATTTTATCGGGAGACTTGCTGCTAAGTTGTCTGGGATCCCCTGTATCTCAACAGTCCATAGTCATCCGAAATTTGATTATCTTTTAGCAACTAAGGGAAGATTTGCACTATGGCTGGATAACTTGACATTATCTCTTTGTTCAGGATTCATCACAGTGTCAGCTAACCTCAGAGAGTCAGTATCTACTCGCCTTAACAAAAAAGGGTTAAACACTCCCTTAAAGACCATTTATAATGGGATTCACTCTCTTGATTTTTCATCTCGTGAGCAGATGCGCTTGGATTTCAAAAAAGATTGGAGCATCCCTGATGACTGTAAGGTGATCGGTACAATCGGACGTTTACACCCGGTTAAAGGTCACCAGTATTTGATTGAGGCCTTTAAAGTCCTGAATAAAGAGTTTCCGAAACTTCATCTGGTCATCATCGGTAACGGACCTCTTCGTGAGCAACTTGAAGACATCCTTGTTTCTTCCGATCTGCCTCATACACTAACTGGTCATATTCCTGATGCCTGGCGCTGTATTCCTGCAATAGATGTTTTTGTTCTTCCCTCGCTTAGTGAAGGGATGGGGATCGTTCTCCTGGAAGCAGCACAAGGTGGTATTCCTATCGTAGCCTCTCACGTAGGGGGGATTCCAGAATTATTCCGTGATAATGAAGAAGCTTTACTAGCCCGGCCTACAGACCCGATTGATATTGCCATTTCCTGTAGCAAATTATTAAAAGATCAAGGTTTAGCCGAACGCCTTGTAATACAAGCGCGGGAGCGAGCTTCCCTATTTACCTTAGATAAGATGGTGAATGAAACATCTGAGTTTTACCACCAAATAATTGAAAAACGCCAGACCTAACATCATGTTATGATTGGTAATGTAATGAATATTTGGACATAACCGGCAAGCTCATTGCTGGTTCTTTATATTCCTTGATCTTTTATGTTTTAGAACTTCATAGATGTATAATGGGAGAATCACTTGCCTTTTTATACGTGATGGTTCTTTCAACAGGCGATACAGCCATTCAATATTGTACTTTTGGAAAACGCGAGGTGCTCTCCTGACTTCTCCGGAAAGAACATCAATAGTGCCTCCAACACCCATGATGGTCTTAGCCAAGCTGCGATTCTCCCAGTTCCAATACTCTTGCCTTGGTGAGCCTAAACCTACGAGAAGGACATCCGGTTTAAATACTTTTATCTTCTCAATAACAGATGATTCTTCTTCCTTAGTAAAATATCCATGGTGACAGTTGAATATCACGCAGGGATATCGGATGTGTTGTTCATCCATTGCTCTTTCCGCTATACCAGGTCTTGCTCCTAATAGGAAAATCCGCCAGCCTAGTTTATTACCTTTTTCCAGGATCCTATAGGTTAGGTCAATACCTGTCACTCTTTCCTTGATGACATGTCCGAACTGCTTTGCCGCCCACAATACTCCTGCTCCATCCGGTAATATTAAATCAGCGGAATGAATGATAGATGATAATTCCTTATCTTCCTTTGCCTTGAAAATAAGCTCTGGATTAGCGGTTACAATCCACAGTTCGTTTCTTTTTTGGACAGCTTGGGAAATGTACTGCATACACTCGTGTAAGTTTATATTATTGATACGGGTTCCTAAGACGTCGATGACTTCCATAATGTTCTCCCTAGTACAGCTATGGTATTATCATTATAGCCCAATCCTTAATAATTAACCTTCCGACACAAATAAAAGAGTGGCTGTATTATTCAAAGGCCTCCCTGGTTCAACGAACGAGTTCTGCTGAAAATTATCTGTAAACACTGCCACATCGT
>CAYZDF010000011.1:0-57372 GCA_964477085.1 uncultured Gracilibacteraceae bacterium
CTCTTGTTTTTATTGTACTTGGTGTTTAGGCTGTCTGTAAAATGGGGTATGGGTCACAATGCCTCTTTTGAAGCAACAAAGAAAATCCAACCTACTGTATACACCATATTTTACTAATAAAGGAAGTTTATTTTTTGATTGACATGTGTTAAAAGTTTTTATGCAACGCTAGTGATTAATTTATTAAAAATCAATCTAAAGCCTAATTGACTCTTTAAAAATTACTTATTCCAAATATTATGCAAAATTCTGTAAAATAAGGTAAAATAAAGTAGGAGGAGGGGTTTTATTTGTGACACTGGAATCGCAAAAACAATGATACTTTTAATGATACTTTTTATGAAGATTTATGCAATAAATACTTATGATTGCTATTATTATGGAACACCCGGCACACAATACCGTAGTTATGTTGAATTTTACGTTACCGATGATGGGGGATCAGAAACGAAGATTGTCACTTCAAATCCAGTGACTGCGTATTAACATATGTGTTGGAGAACGCCGTACTACTGTTTTGATAAACGTTAGTACGGCGTTTTAAATATTTAATCAGCTTTTCTGAATGACAATAGACAATTTACAGCCTTGCTCCCATATACGTCTGTACTGGGGTTTGTAAAATAGTTTAATTTGTTGTAATTTGTATAAAACTTTTTTAAACAATTTTATGTGATTTTGATGAACGAATGTAATGTATATGATGAAGGGAGAAACTATTTCTATGCCAGTTTTTTTTTTTTTTTATGGAGTTATTGTTAAAACTACTCAACCAGCAACGATGTATTCGGGAGCAGGTACCCAATATCCAATCGTGATGAGTATGGCCAGTGGTGAAGCAGCGGCATCAATGGGCAGTCAAAACAACTTCGCATATTTAAAGGGATGGAAATATTCTACCAGTTCAATAGTAAATGGTTATGTTTCATTGTCTGCAGTAACAAGTGCTATCTTTGCTTATAGCAAATACGCCTTAACTACTTTTTACGGTGAAGGTGATCAATATGCGAATTCATCTCAATATGATATTCCTGCAAATGCATTACTGAATCGTAATTATTCACCACCACGTTTTGCCGGATACATGACATACTCAGACTTGCGTTATTTGGGTGTCCAATATTATTATTATAATAACTACGATTATACAGCACCTGGTGGGTTTGCATATGTGCACACTAACTTTAGAAGCACTTCACCTTCAAGTTATTATCTCACAATCTAACGAAAGGATGTGTTTTTCTAATGGCTAATTATCTTGTAAAAATAAAAGGTTTTGCTATTGGCATTGGTATAGTGTTTAGTATAACGCTATTGATTGGATTTTATTTTAACTCAATTAAGCCTATGGATGCTAGTACAAACTTAGATCAGGTTCAAACTCAACTTAATGCGATGAAATATGGAACCGATTGGAATTTAATTGTAGAAAAAGTTACGATTGGAGATGAGTTTAAGTATTATGATTCAAATAAAAGAATCGCTAGCGTTTATTTATCCTTACAAAATGAAAATGGGAAGAATGAAGCTTTCCTTCCCAAAGGAAAAATATTAGGGTTTTATGGCGACAGCGGAAAGTATTATGAATTACCTTGGGATGAGTCTCTTGGGAATCACTATTCTATCTCCGAAGACGCAAGGAAAAAAGGTGCTACATTTGAAAAAAGAACTTATGAGCCAGGCATCTTTAATATTGTTCCTCAATTTTATATTGATGCTAATGAAAAGAGCATTACAAAACTCGTATATCAAGATGAAGATGGGGTCAAATATGATATTTCCATTCAAAAAACTACTGAGATTCCACCATCATATCCTGGTGGAAAATAGGTGTCTTTTGGGGTTTAATGATCCTTAAGTACTACATTTCGGAAATACAGTGAATTATTATAGTATTGCACAATAAGCCTCGCATTTGAATAGTACATGAGCTTTCAATCTGATTGAAAGCTCATGTATTGTAATACTGTTCGTCAATTTTTATGTTTTTGCTCTACAGAGCATGAGAAAGGAATCTCTCCGGTTCAAATCAGGAATTTTCTTATGAAAGAGCTTGGGCATCTAAGTCCGGCAAGTCGTAAGACAATATTGGTAAGGATCAGAAGCTACCTCCGGTTTCTCGAATTCGAGGGCGGATTCAATGCAGATGAAATATTGAAATTACCCATGGCACCACCAGTGTGGAAAAGAAGGCAAGTTCCCAAACATTTATCCACAGAGGATAAAGAAAAAATTCTATTAACATATGACCTTTGTTCAAAGACAGGCTTACGCGATTACGCAATTGTACGATGTTTTCAGACCTTGGTTTAAGATGCGTTGAGGTTGCCAACCTTGGCCTTGAGGATTTCGACTAGCAAAATGGCACTGTATGTGTACACAAAACAAAAAATCGTACTGAAAGAAAGCTTCCGCTTAGTCAAAAAGCAGGCCAGGCGATAGTAAACTATCTATTTAGAGCAAGGCCGAACACTATAGAACGAACTCTATTTGTAAGATTTAAGAAATCAACAGGATCGCCGATGGGTACTTCACAGGTTCGGAATACGATGCGACGCGCCGCTGTTCGAGCTGGATTACGGCATTTTACCGGAACGCATATGTTCAGGCATACTGTTGCCAAAGACATGATTTCATCCGGCACCGATATAAAAACAATCGTAGATATTCTCGGGCATGAAACAGTCGAAACAACTATGATTTATACGAAGATAAATTTTCCCGAGCTATCTTTTGTGGCAGGAAAATGGCCGGAGGTGATTTAATGAACAACCTCATCTCCGCGCAAGTCGAAGAATATATCAGCTACAAGCAAGCTCTTGGCTATAAAATCAAGATTGAATCCGAAGAACTCAGGCGATTTGCTACATATACGGTATTAGTCGGATATAACGGATCTTTGACAGCAGACATTACCTTTAAATGGGTTACACTAAAACCTAATTATACCCTATGGTATAGGTCAAGACGCTTGGAAACTGTGCGTACCTTTGCCAAGTATATCAGCATATTTGATCCTAATGCACAGATCCCACCAAAGGGGCTTTTGGAAAAGTGTCATGGAAGAGTTAATCCATATATATTCACAGAAAAAGAGATCTCCATCATTATGGATGAGTCTGCACATCTTCATTCTCCTGATGGATTAAGACGCCTGACAATTCCAGCTGCAATAGGGCTGATGTGGGCTACAGGTATAAGACCATCAGAAGCCTGCAACCTTCTGGATTCGGATGTTGACGTCGATTTTGGCTTAATTCATATTCGGGAAACCAAGTTTTCCAAGAACCGATGCCTTCCGATTCACGATTCAGTGATAGCCAATTGCGCGATTACAGGAATAAGCGTGATGCTTTGCCAAACAACTATACTGATAACCACTTTTTTATCATGACAAGTGGCAAACCCCTTATCCTTAGAAACTTTGAATACTCATTACAGCTCACAAGGAATAGTCTTTAATTGGTAACATCATAATAAACCAGAGTAGAATCACGACCGTAGAGTTTTTTGATCCGGTTGTTTAACCATACCTGGAGCGCCTTGTACAGTATAGAAAAAATGTTTCCTGAAATATTTTTGCTTGAGATCGGTTTAGAATAGTTTAAAGCTGCTCATCTTGTAAGACGGGCAGCTTTTATAAATTCATAATTTCAATTACAGTTAATAATGCATAGTAAAACAGCGTTATATCGCTAATAGTGTAAGGCGTCGAGGCTCTTGCAAAACGGGAGTTATGTTTATAGCGTTTCTTTGGTTGGTACAACAGGGGTCCCGACGAAGATTGTCCCCTTAAGTACCCGGAAAAGTGTGTTAGAAAAGGTATAGATCCAAAGAGCAGCTAGCAAACCCGTGAGGAAGACTGTATAACTGGTGGTTAAAGGAGTAACGAAATAAGCTGCGATCTTTTGGCTGGCTATGGTATAAGCGGCGAGGGGGAAGATAAAAGCCCACCACCCCAAGGAGAACGGTATCCCATCTTTACGGTACAGGTGAATACAGATAATGAAGATAATTCCTACGATCCAGATTCCAAAGCCCCAAATACTAGTGGCCGCCAGGTAAGAAAAGTCAATAGAGGTAAGTAAACCCATGGACTGAGCATTATTGGCGGTATCCACGACAGCACTTACAGCAAGGCCAATTGCACTGAGAAAGATACCAAAGGAAGGGGTCATCTCAGCAGGGGGAAGTGGATATTGAGCAAGACGGACAAAAATAATGGCACTGATAAATATAAATAAGAAGAAGCCTATGCCGAAAAGAGCAATATTGGTAATCAAAACAGAAACAGCCCATTCCGGACGGTGTTGTAACGTCATGGCTAATACAGGGTTACCGATGAGCAGAACTGCCATATTGGCGATAGGTGCCATGATCCAGGAGAAATTCATTGTTTCCGGCTTAGGGGAAATTTCCATTCTCATCATTCGAAAGGTGGTATAGAAGGTAAAGTAAGTAACACCGATAATAGCTATCAGGTAGGCAATGAAGCATAAGATAAAGGTAAGAGATGAAGACATAAAATGACTCCAGATCAGAAAGATGTTGGTTCCCAAAATGGTGGTAGCAACAGGCATGGTAACAAAAAAGTTGACAGCAACCGGATGATGAAGATCTCTCCGAACATAATCATAATAGAATAACCAACGCATTATCCATGGAACCAAAACGCAAAAATACAAACTATCAGCCAAGCCAGCCAATAGTATACCTAGCAATTTCCCTGACGGAAATGTTGCTTGCCAGAGATAAAGGATATTGCCTAGCCCGCCTGTTCCCATGATAACAGCAAACCAGCTTGGAGCTAAATATTTTATGGCATGTTTCTCTTGCATTTTGCTAACCCTCTCTAATCCTGCTCTTTCAATGTATCTAAGAGATAAAAATCTGTGTTAATACTAGCACAATAACTGGAATAATATCAATTATTAAATATAGTCGTTTCTGAGATTACTGATAAGTTCTATTTATGACATGATAATGTAAAGGAAAGCTCCTTGACGATACCAACATCAAAGCTTATGCTTGAGGTTAGGGATTTCAATTTAATGAAAGATTGAGTATGCTGACATGTCTAATCGCACGGTGTATTTTTCGATGATCATTACAGCATTATTTTGGTCGGGGGCCTTTATAGCAGGCAAAATGGCTGTGTTTACCTTTGAGCCATTGACTCTGACCTTTTTTCGGTTCCTTTTTGCGCTACCCTTGATTTTTTTCTTGCTTTGGCTCAAGGAAAGATCACATCTGTTCCCGACCAAACAACAAATAGTCCCTCTCATTATTCTAGGGACTATCGGTACTATGGGATATCACTTTTTCTTTTTTTTAGCCTTAAAATATACAACAGCTATCAACTCTTCCCTGATCGGGGCGACAAATCCCATGGTTACCACGATACTAGCCGTCATCTTTTTTCGAGAGAGAATTACCATTGGAAGGACCATAGGGGTAGGCGTATCTCTCTTCGGCGTATTCTGTGTCATGACGAGTCTGGATCCTCAGGTAATCAGAGGGATGGCCTTGAACCAAGGGGATTTCTTAATGGTCTTAGGCGTCTTATGCTTTTCTACCTATGCCTTGTTAAGCAGAAAGTATATGCTTACTTATCAGATTTCACCTTTAACCGTTACGGCCTATACTTTTCTGATCTGTACTTTATTCAGTTTTGTGTTAGGCATTGCTTTAGAAAAGCCATTGGTTACAGTCCTGAACGCTCCGTTTAAAGTATGGGTTGAAATCATGTACATGGCTGTGTTTGCCTCTGTGGGGGGATATTACCTCCAACTTAATGCCATTCATTATATCGGTGCCCCAAGAACCGCGATGTTTATTAACTTGGTTCCTGTCTTTACTATCGTCTTAGCTACTATACTACTTGGAGAAAATATCAGCGTGTTCAATATCTTAAGTGCCCTGATCATTATTTTCGGGGTTTATCTTGCTACAAGACCGGAAAAATCAGATCAAGACACCTTGGTCAATCAGATTTCAAGCAATAACAAAACCCAGTAGACACAAAAATACCTACCCTTTGCGGATAGGTTCATTATGCCTTCAGGCGGGACAGATTGAGCTATCACATTCATCCATTGCTGCATAGTAGCTAATCGTCTCAAGGATAGTACTAATCTTGAAGGGTTTTTGAATAATACCCTTAAAGTTATGGGTACTTGGGAGTCTAAGGCTGTCTATATCTGACCCTGTCATGATAAGTGCAGGAATATGTTGAAGATAACTATGCTGCGAGATTTTTTCTATGAATTCACAGCCATTCATTATCGGCATCGCATAATCCGATAATATAAGAATGGGCAGTGGACAACGAGTGAGTATATCTTGTGCAGCATATCCGTTCGGTGCGGTAATCGGTGTATAGCCATTATTTTTCAGAACAACAGATAAGAGATCAGCAATACCGCGGTTATCATCAATCACCATAATAACTGGTCTCAATTACTCTTTCCTCCTAAATATACATCTTAATACAACCTTATTTAGTATACTACACCGAAAAGAAGAAAAATGTTGAGACCTGTCAGAGAATAAAATATAGGGGTGAGCAAGCCTGTGACCTTTTAGAATAAGGAGTAACCTTTGTTTAATATTGCCAATCCTACATATTAAGGCAAAGAGATTAGAAAAAATATGGTACTTATTGTATGATTAACGGGTATTTCGTTTGATTTTTAGGAATAAATAAGATAGGAAATTCGTCTATAGTTAAAATAGTCTGGGGGGAGTAATTTGGCTCGTATAGAATTGATGGCTACGACAGCTTTTGGATTGGAATCTCTTGTTGCCAGAGAAATAAAAGAACTTGGATACGAGGACGTTAAAGTCGAAAATGGTAGAGTGATATTTATTTCTAATGAAGAAGGAATCTGTCGTTCCAATATCTGGCTGAGGTGTGCTGACCGAGTCGTTATAAAAGTGGGAGAATTCACGGCTCAAAGTTTTGAAGAGCTTTTTCAACAGACAAAAGCTTTGCCCTGGGAAGAATGGCTCCCTGTAGATGCCAGATTCCCGGTCACCGGCAAATCAATCAAGTCGCAGCTCTTTAGTGTTCCCGATTGCCAAGCTATCGTCAAAAAGGCGATCGTGGAAAGGCTGAAGGACACATATGGAGTCAGTTGGTTTGAAGAAACAGGCGCTCTCTACGCTGTTCAAGTGGCTCTTCTGAGAGATGTTGTAACCTTAACTATTGATACCTCGGGGCGAGGGCTTCATAAAAGGGGATATCGGGAGTTGGCCGGGGAAGCACCGCTTAAAGAAACACTGGCAGCAGCTATGATCTATTTAAGCTATTGGAAAGCAGATAGAGTGATTCTTGATCCTTTTTGCGGATCAGGAACGATACCAATTGAAGCGGCTTTCATTGGTCAAAATAGAGCCCCCGGAATGTCTAGAGAATTCACAGCTCAAAGTTGGCCATCTATTCCCGAGAAGTACTGGATAAAGGCGAGAGAAGAAGCGTATGATCTTTGGAGAAAGGATTTGACTCCCCATATTTATGGGTCGGATATAGATCATCAAGCCCTAAGACTTGCGAGAATTCACGCCAAGGAGGCCGGATTGGAAGAGAAAGTGCATTTTCAAAAGCTTCCGGTTAAAGAATTGCGGTCGCGTTTCAAGTATGGTCATATTATTACCAATCCACCCTATGGGCATCGGATCGGTCAACATCAAGAAATTGAAGAGGTTTATATGGACCTAGGTACAGTCTATCGGGCGTTGGAAGACTGGTCACTCCACATGCTTACAACTGTACCTAAGCCTGAAAGATTTATGGGCAAAAGATGGGATAAAAGCAGAAAACTCTACAATGGCAGGATAGAGTGTCACTACTATCAGTTCTTTGGTCCTAAACCACCAAGAAAAAAAGAATAAAACTTTTAATGAATTAGTTTCATAAATAGTTTTTACATCATTTTAACACCGTATATAGTGTTAAAAAAATTGTTTAGGCACCAGCTATATGATTAGAGATCCTAATTTTTTGGTATTATGAAATCAACTCATATAGTAGATTATTTATAAAATACAGTATAAAATAAACATTGGTGAGTTAATCTTTTAAAAAGAGAAGGACGTAGGTAAATGATCAGTAAATCGGATAGTACAAAGCTTGAACCGCTATATGATAAGAAGGTCAGCTGTCCTTATTGTGGAAAGATGTTTACCAGCAAGAAGGTAAGATCAAGGTTCGTTAAACCACTTAAGGTCGATAGCGATTTTGGTCCTTTATTTGCAGCTAATGACGAGAATAATCCGCTCTATTATTACGTTAATGTTTGTCCAGAATGTGGGGTCTTCTTTTCCGAAGATTTCTCAAAAAATATTGGACAAACGGCAAGGAAAGCGGTTCAGCAGCAGATAACGGACAAGATGGATACGAGCACGGATTACTGGGGAAAACGTGATTTTGACAAAGCTGTGCGAGCTTATAAGCTTGCGATCTATACCGGACAACTCGTCAAAGAAAAACATATCGTTTTTGCTAATCTCTGCATACGCATAGCCTGGTTGCAGAGGGCAGTTAATAATAAAGAAGAAGAGATGCGTTTTTTGCAATTGGCGGTATCTGAATTTGAGAATTCCTATATCCATTCAGACTTTAACCATGAGACCACGTCGGAGATATCTATTTTATATTTGATCGGTGAACTCAATCGGAAATTAGGAAATTACACTGAAGCGGTCAAATACTTTACCACAGTCATTGAGCACCCTGACCGAAGCCGATATGTTAAATATGTCAATTTAGCCAGAGAGCAGTGGAAGGCAGCCGTGGAGGAGTATAGAGAGCAAAAAGAAAAATAGATAGAGATATTGTTACTTCCGGTTTCTAGGTACATCAATTGTCAGCAGGTATGATTTTCGTTCAAAGGAGTGAAAAACATGCTTAAAACCACTATTAGGGAAATTTTCGGACAGGGAGAACTGATGCTCAATCAGCAAGTACAATTGCAGGGATGGGTAAGGACAGTTAGATCATCTAAAGATTTTGGTTTTATTGAATTAAATGATGGAAGTTTCTTTAAGAACCTGCAAATTGTATTTGATCAAAAACTTGATAATTTTGAGGATATTTGCAAACTTAGCGTTAGTTCAGCACTTACCGTGGAAGGAAACTTAGTAGCATCTCCTGGGGCTAACCAGCCCTATGAAATTAAGGCTGAGCATATCGTAATTGAGAATGCTTGCCAAGCTGAGTATCCCCTTCAGAAGAAAAGGCACAGCCTCGAATTCTTAAGAACAATCTCTCATCTCCGCCCCAGGACAAACACCTTTTCAGCTGTGTTCAGGTTAAGATCGGTCATCGCCTATGCCGTGCATCAATACTTCCAGGAAAGAGGATTTATTTATGTACATACTCCGATCATCACCGGAAGTGATGCTGAAGGTGCAGGGGAAATGTTCAGGGTTTCTACCCTGAAACTGGGTAAACTCCCTCGCAATGAGCAAGGTGAGATCGATTTTCGTCAGGATTTCTTTGGCAGGGAGACAAACCTGACGGTCAGTGGTCAGCTCAATGCTGAAAGCTTTTGTTTGGCCTTCAAGAACGTTTATACCTTTGGGCCAACTTTTCGAGCGGAGAATTCCAATACAGCCAGGCATGCTGCAGAATTTTGGATGATCGAACCTGAAATCGCTTTTGCCGACCTGAATGATGATAAAGCGATGGCAGAAGATATGATTAAGTATTTGATCCGTTATGCCTTGGAACAATGTCCGGAAGAAATGGATTTCTTCCATAAGTTCATCGATAAAGAACTGATGGATCGTCTGAACAATGTCCTGGAATCAGAATTTGGGCATATCACCTATACAGAAGCTATCGAAATCCTGAAGAAATCAAACAATACCTTCGAATATCTGGTTGAGTGGGGTCTTGACCTGCAAACCGAACATGAACGTTACCTGACCGAAAAAGTATTCGGTAAGCCTGTGTTCATCACCGACTACCCCAAAGATATTAAAGCTTTCTATATGAGACTGAATGATGATGGCAAGACTGTAGCGGCCATGGACCTCCTCGTTCCTGGGGTGGGAGAAATAATAGGTGGCAGCCAGAGAGAGGAAAGAGGAGACCTTCTTAGCCAGCAGATTAGGGAGTTGGGTATGGAGGAAGAGGCTTATTGGTGGTATCTGGAGCTTCGTAAATACGGTGGCGTTAAACATGCAGGTTTTGGATTAGGCTTTGAGAGACTGATAATGTATCTGAGTGGTGTATCTAATATCAGGGATGTCATCCCCTTCCCACGAACAGTTAAGTCAGCTGATTTCTAGAGGGTTGAACTAAAGAAAAATATAAATTAAATGATCAAAGCGAAGGAACAGATTTCCTTCGCTTTGGACGTCTTATAAGATACTTACAGGAAAAAGGAGAGATATTAGGATTTAATTTTAGAATTTAAATCATATTTGTTATGTTAGGAGGTTGTATGCATGAAAGGTTTCAAGTATCTGGCTTTTCTATGTCTGTTATGCTTGACAGTTATTGTTGGCATTGATGGTACTGTTGACAGAAGCATCCAGGCTTCTGTCAACACCTTTAACAATGAGCTGTTACCTACAGTGGGGTCGTATGAGAATCTTAAGAAGATTCTAAAAGCAACTCAAAACAGGGACTTCTATGGTGGACGAATAGCCTTGGGAATGAATGGAGCAGTACTGGAAAAGGCTGAGGAAGCGAAAGCCGCCACTGCTACAGATTCCGGAGTAAGTGGTGGCGGAGGTGGCGACTACTCCAAAACCAATGTTCAGGTTCGAGGGGTTGATGAGGCAGATACCGTCAAAACAGATGGTGAATATATCTATAAGATTACCAATAATAAATTGGTCGTTGCTAAAGCCTATCCGGCTGAAGAGATCAAAGTGGTATCAACAATAGTCTATAATGAGCAGATGTTTCCTGCAGAGATGTACGTTGATAATAAACACTTGATTGTTATACTCAATCAAAGTTACTACAATCTAAGAGAACCGCTTCCGGTAGATGGTATCGTCAAGAAAGAAAAGATGCCGCGAATTGGCCCCTTTGAGTCCAGTATAAAGGTTATTGTTTATGATCTCGCAGACCGAACTAATCTGAAACAGGTACGAGAAGTAGAAATAGATGGTGAATACGTTTCTTCTAGAAAAGTCGGCAATAACCTTTATCTTGTCAATAATAAATTTATCCCGGTTCATCTTCTGGAAACCCATAACGAAGAATTGCCCACCCCTGCCTATAGGGATAGTGCCGAGGGAAATGAAGTAAAGCGGATCGGGTATGCGGATATTTGTTATTTTCCTGGTTCACCAGAAGCCAACTACCTGATTATCGCCAGTATTAACCTGGATAGTATGACTGACAGCAAAACGGAAATAAAGACTTACCTTGGAGCCGGCCAAAATATCTATAGTTCTCTGGAAAATTTATTTGTTGCTGTTCCCGAATATAAATTCGAAAATGTAAAGCCATTACCACAAACCGACACCCCGGATACCAATAGGCCAGAAGCTTCCCTGGTTAAACCATCCATTCTTCTTATGCCGACAGAAGAAAATACCGCTATCTATAAATTCAGCCTGAAAGAAGGAAGTACGGAATATGTAGGTAAAGGTACTGTTACTGGAAGGATTCTGAACCAGTTCAGCATGGATGAACACAATGGCTATTTCCGAATTGCAACGACGGAGCAGAAGTATACTCCGAACTCAGAGAACATGACCAATCATCTCTTTATCCTGGGTGCGTCCATGAATATTAAAGGTAAGATTGAGAATATTGCACCAGGAGAGAAAATTTATTCTGTGCGTTTTCTAGGCGACAGAGGTTATATGGTTACCTTTAAAACAGTCGATCCGCTGTTCGTGTTGGATCTTAAAGACCCCTCAGAGCCAAAGATCCTAGGAGAATTAAAAATTCCAGGTTACAGTAACTACCTTCACACCTATGATGAAAACCATATTATCGGTTTCGGAAAAGAGGCCATTGAAGTAGAAGAACCTCATTGGTCAGGGCAAGGTACAACGAAGAATGCTTACTACTTGGGGATGAAAATAGCCCTCTTCGATGTCAGTGATGTCAATAATCCGAAAGAAAAGTTCAAGGTTGAGATTGGAGACAGAGGAACGGATTCTGAACTGTTCTGGAACCATAAAGCGTTATTATTCAGCAAAGAGAAGAACTTGATGGCTTTCCCGGTAACAGTTTGCGAGCGGGATCCAGTGCGTATCAATAAAGATGAATATCTGACCCGAATAGATCCGCGCCTCGCCTACGGGATACCAGTATTCCAGGGGGCCATGGTGTATAATCTCACCGAAAACGGCTTCAACCTGAAAGGGATGGTAACCCACCAACCTGATGGGAGGATCCTCGATCTCCAACGAACCGGTCAGTACGACTATAACCGCGATATATCCAGAGTCTTATATATTGACGATACCATTTACACCATATCCAATGGTTATCTTAAAGCGAGTGATCTGGATTTTTTACAAGAAAAAGGTGGCATAACAATTCTGAATTAAGGTTGAGTTAAGAAAGTTACCCTGGAACCCTATGGGAAAAACCACCCCTTGAATCTATATTTTTCAAGGGGTGATTTTTTGTAGTATTAACCTAAGTTAATCAGTGGAAGAACCAACCAATCAAAAAATGAGTACTTTATCATGAAGCGGGAAAAATATTGATAAAAATCACGTCAATATTAGCTGAAATACTTAAAATTGTGATATAATCCATTATTATAGAATAATATTTTTTTTTGCTGTTTTGCTACAAGGAGGAAGTTTACCATGCCGAATAAAGAAATGCTTCTTGTTCCCGGACCAACACCAGTTGTAGACGAGATCTATGAAGCACTCTCCCGTGAGACCATGACTCATACCGACATGAGATTTTCAGCGCTGTTTAGTGAAGCGTTGTCTATTACCAAGAAGATGTTCAATACCGATGGTGAGGTATTTGTCATAGCTGGATCCGGAACTCTTTCCATGGAGATGGCACTTATTAACACCATCGCTCCAGGGGAGAAGATTCTCATCGTGAGCCATGGGTACTTCGGGGATCGGTTTATTGGCATCACCAATGCTTTAGGTATTAAGGCTGAAGCTCTTGTGGCAGAATGGGGTAAACAAGTTAGTCTTGAGCTTATTGAAGAAAAGCTTAAAGAAGGTGGCTTTAAAGCAGTCACAATCACACATGTCGATACTTCTACCGGGGTGATGTCCAATCTGGATGAATTGGTTCCGATTGTCAAGAAATATGGCGCCCTGTTCATCCTGGACGGTGTATGTGCCTCCGCCGCCTTGGAAGAAGATATGAACAAGGAATACGGTGGCAATGATAATAAAATTGATATCGTCCTCACCGCTTCTCAAAAAGCGATCGGTGTCCCACCTGGCCTGGCTATCGTAGCTTTTGGTCCGAAAGCACTGGAAGCGAGAAAAGAACTAGAAAATGTCAACAGCTATTATGCGGATATCTATAATTGGATTCATATCATGCGGGAACCATTCAAATACTTTGCTACTCATCCTGTGAATATGATTTATGCGTATCATCAGGCAATGAAGATTATTGAGGCCGAAGGTTTCACAGCACGTTATCAAAGACATACGTCTATCGGCAAAGCAATTCGTGCTGCCCTACAGACTTTTGGTATGACGATTCTGGCTAAAGAGGAAGTGGCTGCACCTACCCTTAGTTGTATCCTTTATCCTGAAGGAGTGGATGATGCGGGCTTCAGATCATCTTTAGCCCAAAAAGGGCTGATTGTAGCTGGAGCATTGGGTCCCTTGGCTGGCAAGGGCTTCCGCCTGGGTCATATGGGAAACACGACCAATGAGGTTTTCACCAAGGCTATCCAGGCTATCGGTGAAACACTACAGGAGCAGGGTTTCGAAGTAGACATTGAAAAGGCCATAATGATATTTAATGAAGTCTTCACCAAAAATAATATAGAAAACGAGTGATCCTTTTAAAAAAGTAACCTTTTTTGGATATGCCTGATTTTAATAACACTAGTTTTGCTTGCGATGTTTGAAAGGCTTCTTCCACTATCAAACGTAAGACTCTCTGGATATATTTCCAGGGAGTTTTTTTGTTAACATAATAAAGCTTAAAAAAAATATGGTGGAACTGGATAATAAACCAAGCTTAAAGCCAAAATAAGAAAAAATAGAATCCCCAATATATTTTTTACAATGCAAAAATGATTTAAAGAAAAACAGGTGAGGTGGAAACATGTACGCTGGCTCTAAAAAGAAGAATGAAAGTAAAGTATTTCGAATCTTGACAGTAAGTCTGGTTCTGTGTTTGGTTCTTTCAGCAGTAAGCCACGCAGCACTGGGAGACCGAACTCTTTCCCAGGGGTCTAAAGGTTCTGAAGTAAAAGATTTGCAGAAAAGGCTTACTCAGATAGGTTACCAAGTGGGAAAAGTAGATGGTGTCTACGGAAAAGCTACAACCGCTGCAGTGAAGAGGTTTCAGAAGAGCAGAGGCCTTAAAGCAGATGGTGTTGCCGGCAAGAAAACTATTGATGAACTAATGAGGCTGACAGGAGAAAGCAAGACAGCTACAGGCAAGAAAGTAGGACATAAAAATTCTGATGTCCAGCTTCTGGCACGCTGCATCCATTCCGAGGGACGGGGAGAGCCCTACATCGGCCAGGTTGCGATCGGAGCTTGCGTGATGAACAGGATCAAAAGTTCGTCATTCCCCAATACAATCGCCGGTATCGTTTACCAACCCAGGGCCTTCTCGGCGGTCGATGATGGACAGATAAATTTACAGCCTGATGAGACAGCCGTTAAAGCAGCCAGGGAAGCGATGAATGGCTCTGACCCGACTGGCGGTGCAATTTATTATTTTAATCCGGCTAAAACCAAAAACAAGTTTATCTGGTCGAGACCTCAAATTAAGAAAATTGGCAAACATATTTTTGCACGCTAGGTGGGATGAAAATGAAAGAAGAAACCAAGATTAAAATTCTGTCCCTGCTCACCCTAACCTTAACGATAGGGCTCGCCTTTTCGATTGGATGGGGAATATATGAGTACCGTATGCTTAGGGAATATAAAATCGAGACGGAAAATCAGTATAAGAGAGCATTAAATGAGCTCGTCACAACGTTAAACGAAGTTGAAACTAGCATGTCCAAAGTTAAAGTTGCCCATAGCCCAGCTCAAAAAGTGCTATATCTGGGTGAAACCTGGAAAGGGAGCGATACTGCTGTCAGTAAACTTGGGCAGCTTCCGGCTGATGAAGTCGGGATAAGCTATGTCGACACGTTAGTTAATCAGGTCGGTGACTTCAGTAAAATGATGACTCGAAAAGTTGCATCTGTAGAAGATATGAGTGCCAAAGAGAGAGATATGTTCAATGATATGCATGAAAGGGTTATTGAAGTGAACCGGGTGGTCCAACAGATATCTCAACAGTTCTATACTGAGGACCTTGCCTGGGTCGATAAGCCACCCGGATTGCTTCAGAAGATGGGCATCGGTAAGAGTATCCAGACAGCTGCCCAAGGAGAAGAGAGTGGTGCTGGTAATCAGGGAGAACAAGCTACTCAGCAAACACCTTCCTCGGTAAGGGGGGGACTCAAGCAATTGGATGTCAGCCTTCAGAAATACCCGCCGTTTACCTATCAGGGAGAACTCGATAAACATTACGTCGAGAAACCATTAGGACTGCCCTCAGGAGAGATAAATGAAAGCAAAGCAGTAGCAGTGGCTAAAGACTTTTTGAAGAAAGTCGGCTATGATGGGGCCACACCCCAGGTTACAGGACTATCTCAGGGTCCCCTTGGCGGATTCGGTTTAACCTACAAAGAGTCCTATCTGGAAGTCAGCAAAAAAGGTGGTGTCGTAACCTATTATCGGGATCAACGAGAGATTGCCGATCGTCAGTATGACATCAAAAAGGCTATTGAAAAAACCTACGATACCTTGAAAAAGCTGAATTGGGATCTTGTGGTTACCTCAAACCAGGATCTAGGTTCAACCATTCAGATTGATGCTGTGGCCCAGGAAAACGGTGTCAGGTTATATCCTGATAAGGTAAGGTTAACAGTAGCAACGGATAATGGGGAACTCGTGGGTTTTGATGCCAGCCCTTACTATGCTTATCATCACGACCGAAAACTGAACAAAGTTTTAACCCTTGATCAGGCCAAGACCAAGCTGAATAAAAACTTCAAGATCATCGAAAACAGATTAGCTCTGATTTCCAAAGCAGGAACAGATGAAGCATTTTGTTACGAGTTCAGAGGGACAGCATTTGGTGAAGAATATCTTGTCTATATCAATGCCCTGGATGGATCTGAAGAGAAGATCAGTAGAATTATCGATACACCTAGAGGAAAGCTGATTCAGTAAATTGAAATGTATATAGTTGCTTATTTTGAAAATTCAAGGTAATCATATAAAAACCCGGGGAAACAAGTCTAATAGGACTTGAATTTATAGATCTTTACCAGTAGAATAATAAAATAGTTATCAATTGAGCAGAGAAGTGACTATTTCTCTGCTTAACTTTTTTCAATGATGCATAATTCGCCAAGGTAGTTGTCAAAGATGTATGTACTGGCATTTTCAGTCAATATGTATTAAAATTTTAGATATTAAATGATCGAGTGCATCTTTCCGATAAAGGAGGAGCTTAGATGAGCCTATATGAAAAAATTAAAGAAACAATCTACCAGGAATTAACGCAGGCAATCCTGACAGCGCGGGAAAAAGGTGAAATCAGTTTTGATGAGTTACCACTTTATGTCCTGGAGGAACCTCGTGAACGCCAGCACGGTGATTTGGCAACGAATCTGGCAATGCTACTCACTAAACAGGCTAGAAAAGCTCCCAGAGAAATTGCTGGAATTATCATCGCTAATCTAGAAAAGGACAGAACTATGATCACCTCCTGCGAGATAGCAGGGCCGGGGTTTATTAACTTTCGCCTAGACCCAAGTTGGCTGACCGGCGTCATCCCCGAAGTTTTGGCCCTTGGCGATAAATACGGATTTGTGAATATCGGTAAAGGGGAAAAAGTACAGGTAGAGTTTGTTAGTGCTAATCCGACAGGGCTGTTACATATGGGCAATGCCAGAGGAGCTGCTTTAGGTGATAGCCTGGCTTCACTTCTTGCTATGGCAGGTTATGACGTGAGTCGTGAATTCTACATCAATGACGCCGGCAATCAGATTCATAATTTTGCGCTTTCTTTAGAGGCGCGTTATCTCCAACAACTCGGCCATGATACACCTTTTCCTGAAGCAGGTTATCATGGAGAAGATCTCATCGATACGGTTATAAAGATCATCGAACAGGATGGTGATCGCTATGTCAACATGGAAGAGGAACTTCGCAGAGAGTCGTTGGTTCGCTTTGCTTTGGAGGAAAAGATTGCCAGCATAAAAGAAACACTGGAGGAATTTGGTGTTTATTACGATGTATGGTTTAGTGAACAATCGCTCCATGATTCCGGGTATGTTCAGAATACAACGACAGCATTAGATAAAAAGGGATATATCTATGAGAAAGAGGGGGCCTTATGGCTCAAGTCCAGTCTCTTTGGGGATGAAAAAGATGAGGTTATTGTACGCAGTAACGGTGTTCCAACTTATTTTGCTGCCGATATCGCTTATCATCTGAACAAATTTGAACGTGGTTTCGACCGTGTCATCAATATTTGGGGTGCAGACCACCATGGACATGTCGCTCGGATGAAGGGTGCAATGCAGGCTCTTGGCCACGATCCGGATTCTCTTCAGATTATTCTCATGCAGCTGGTTAGACTGATTCAAGATGGAGAAATCGTTCGCATGTCCAAACGTTCGGGACAGTACATCACCCTAAAGGAACTCATGGACGAGGTCGGGAAAGACGCGGCCAGGTTCTTCTTTATCATGCGTGATCCTGATTCAACTGTGGAGTTTGATCTGGATCTGGCCAAATCTCAATCTGCGGACAACCCTGTTTTCTACGTACAATACGCCCATGCGCGTCTTTGCAGCATTCTGAGACAAGCGAAGGAGCAGGGCTATGACCCTGAGGTTGTTCCCGGAGAACATCATTTTGAGCAGCTGACTTCTCCAGAAGAAAGAGATCTATTGAAAAAGATCGCTGACCTGCCTGGGGAGATTGCTTTAGCGGCTAAATTAACTGAACCGCATCGACTGGCGAGATATGTACTCGAGCTTTCATCGTTATTTCATACCTTCTATAACAGTCAAAGAGTGCTGATTGAAGATGAGACACTTCGAACAGCAAGGCTTGGACTGATAAGAGCAATCAGACAGGTCTTAGCTAATGTGCTTAAAATACTTGGGGTCTCAGCTCCGGAAAGAATGTAACTAGAGATAAGAGATTAGGTAGTTTAATACAAAATGAAACGAGATATTAAGAAAGGGTAGAGAAGGATGACAAAATTCGTTTTTGTTACCGGAGGAGTGGTCAGTTCCCTTGGGAAAGGGATTACCGCAGCATCATTGGGCTGTTTGCTAAAGAACAGGGGCTTAAAAATAGCCATTCAAAAATTCGATCCATATATTAACGTCGATCCTGGAACGATGAGTCCTTACCAGCACGGTGAAGTTTTTGTGACAGATGATGGCGCGGAAACCGACCTGGACTTAGGTCATTACGAACGGTTCATTGATGTGCCTTTGTCTAAAAGCAGTAACGTAACTGCCGGTAAGATCTATTGGTCAGTCATAACGAAAGAACGTAAAGGGGATTATCTGGGGGGTACTGTTCAGGTTATTCCTCACATAACCAATGAAATCAAAGAACGGATCTATCGTGTTGCCAGAGAGAGTAATCCTGATATTGTCATCACTGAGATTGGAGGAACGGTAGGAGATATGGAATCTCTGCCATTCTTGGAAGC
The DNA here is from genome assembly GCA_964477085.1 of uncultured Gracilibacteraceae bacterium. Taxonomy (GTDB): domain Bacteria; phylum Bacillota; class Desulfitobacteriia; order Desulfitobacteriales; family Syntrophobotulaceae; genus Dichloromethanomonas. Next base: position 18,890 of record CAYZDF010000011.1, read on the forward strand.
CATCCGTCAAGTGCGCGGTGACATGGGTAAAGAAAATGTTTGTTATGTTCATGTCACACTTCTCCCCTATCTATTTGCATCCGGCGAGGTAAAAACTAAACCAACACAGCACTCTGTCAAAGAGCTGAGAGGAATAGGTATCCAACCCAATATTCTGGTATGCAGAGCTGAACAGGATATTAACGATGATCTCAAAGAAAAGTTAGCCCTTCTGTGCGATATTGATAAAGAAGCCATCATTACGGCTACAACGGCCGAAACTATTTATGAAGTTCCTCTTCTTATCCAGAAAGAAGGTATGGATGATATTGTTCTCGGTTGTTTGGGTATGCAGGCACAACCTGCGGATATGGCTACTTGGGAGAAGATGGTCAGAAAAATTAAATCACCATGTAAACAAACGGAGATAGCGATCGTTGGCAAATATGTCGCTTTGCCTGATGCCTATCTCAGTGTAGCTGAAGCTTTGCGTCATGCTGGTACTGAGCAGGGGGCAGGTGTCAAAATTCGCTGGGTTAATGCGGAGGAACTGGAGGATCCCGGCATTTCTCTGAAAGATATTTTTGCCGGTGTTAAAGGAATACTTGTTCCTGGAGGGTTTGGTAACAGAGGTATTGAAGGCAAGATCACTGCCATACAATATGCGAGAGAGAATAAGATTCCTTACTTAGGAATATGCCTGGGGATGCAATGTGCTGTGATTGAGTTTGCGCGAAATGTCTGTGGTCTAAAAGGAGCGAATAGTACTGAATTCCATCCGGAGACCAAATACCCCGTTATTGACCTTCTGCCTGAACAAAAAGAGGTTGAAGATATGGGAGGTACCATGCGCTTGGGCATCTCTCCCGTCAAATTAAGGCACGAGAGCGCAGTGTATTCAGCTTATCTTAATGAGGTCATCTACGAAAGACATCGGCATCGTTATGAGGTGAATAATGAATTTAGAGAGGTTTTGGAGAAGAACGGTCTGGTGTTCTCGGGGACTTCCCCGGATAATCGGTTGGTCGAAGTATCGGAGTACCCCGATCACCCTTGGTTCGTTGCCTCTCAGTATCATCCGGAGTTCAAATCCCGTCCGAATAGACCTCACCCGCTGTTTAAACAATTTGTGATGGCTACTTTAAAAGACAATACAAATGAATAAAAGGAAATAACTTGTTTTGCTCTGGTAGTTACAGTAATTATGGAGTTTCATGTTGCATATGGCACCATTTAACCGGTTCTGCAATAGGATCGGGTATTGGCATTTTTAAGTATTTGCATTTTTAAGTATTTGCATTTTCAAGTATTTGCATGGATATATGTGGAAATAATGTCTTTGGGGAGGTATGACTCATGCAATATACCGTTAGATGGCTGGAAAAGGAAGATAAAGAACAATTTAATTCCTTTATCAGCAATCATCCCAAAGGACATGCTATGCAGCTTTGGGAATGGGGCGAAATTAAATGTCGTACAGGATGGAAGCCTTGGAGGATGCTTCTGGAGACGAATGGCGAGATCTTTGCTGCGGCTACGATTTTGGAAAGAAAGCTGCCTTTGGTCGGGGTGCCAATCTTCTACTGTCCCCGTGGTCCGGTAGTAAATATGGATGATCAAGAAAAAATGAAGGCAGTTTTTCAAGCGATTCGTGAGCTTGCCAAGAAAACCAAAGCTATTCTATTAAAAATTGATCCGGACATATCTGTAACCAATCGAACGCTTATGATTTTTTTACAAACCTCAGGCTTTAAATCGCTGGATACAGGAAAGAACTTCGAAGGTGTACAGCCTAAGTTTGTCTTTCGTTTAGATATATCTCCGAATGAAGAAACCTTACTTGCCAATATGCATCAAAAGACCCGCTATAATATCCGGTTAGCTGTGAAAAAAGGTGTTGTTATCCGGATAGGGACAAGGGAAGATCTGCCGGAATTCTTCAGAGTACTGAAGGAGACGACGGAAAGAGATAACTTCCTCGTACGGGCGTATTCCTATTTTGAAGATCTATATGATACTTTGGTGCCCGCTGGCTTTGGTCAGCTGTTTATCGGGGAGTATGAGGGAAAGGTTATTGCTGGAACCTTTGCCTTTATCACCGGTAACAAGGCGTGGTATGTGTATGGGGCATCTTCTAATTCTCACCGTAATGTCATGCCAAACTACCTTATTCAATGGGAAATGATCCGCTGGGCTAAAGTTTATGGTTGCACATTATACGATTTCCGCGGAGTCTCCGGAGACTTGGATGAAAGTAATCCCCTTTATGGATTATATAAGTTTAAAAAAGGTTTTAACGGTGAATTCACTGAGTTTATCGGAGAATGGGATTATGTGTATCGGCCACTGATGTATTCTTTATGGAAAACCGCGGAAAGAGTATACTCCGGAAAGCTGAAAGGGATACTGGTTAGGCTGCTTCGGAGAAGCCAAGAAATAAAATAAAAACGTATCCTAAATGGATAATCGTCCTGCAAAGCGCAGTATTTAATTCATTTTGGAATCTAGAGGAAAGGATCTCTTATGTCAAATCTCTGGATTGAAGTTGACTTAGATGCAGTAAAACATAATTATCATCAAATTATGGCCAGAATTTCAGAGAGAAGTACGCTGATGGCGGTGATTAAAGCAGATGCCTATGGTCTGGGAGCAGTGGAAGTTGCCAAGATGCTTCAGGATGAAGGTTGTAACGCGTTTGCTGTTACCACTGTCTCTGAAGCTTTGATTTTACGGCGACATGGAGTAACAGGGAGGATCCTCGTTCTGGGACCGACAACTGAAGAGGAATGGGCATTATCTATTGATGCCGAGGTTGAACTGACAGTATCGCAAATTGATTGGATACCAAAGATAGACTCTATTGCCTCGAAGACTCATCGCAATGCAATTATCCATTTAAAAATAGAAACGGGGATGGGGCGTACAGGGTTCAGTGAGGATAAGCTGTCTGATCTGGCTCTGGTCTTAGAAAAGACCTCATCGATTTACATTGCAGGAGCATACACTCATTTTGCGAGGGGTGCTCAGCGTGACCATGAATATACCCGGACCCAACACGAGCGTTTCATAAGATCTATACATAAACTTCAGGAATCAGGAGTTATCATTCCTACCAAACATGTTTGCAACAGCGCAGCATTTCTCGATTTTCCAGAGTATCATTATGACTTTGTCAGGGTAGGAACACTCTTAGGCGGTCATTTCCCTTCGCCGACTTTTGCAAGCAAAGTGAATTTGAAAGATCCTTGGATAGTTAAATCTAGGATCACGCATGTGCAAAAGGCTCCAAAAGGTACGTATGTTGGTTATCAGAGCATCTATAAGACAAAATCAGAAACGTATCTTGCTGTTATACCTGTTGGTTACGCTGATGGTTTCGGCATGGAACCCAAGTTAGTTCCTCAAGGTGTTTTTGATTTGGCAAAGATCATAGTAAAAAACATCGCAGCTTTATTAGGTCTTCAATTAGGAAAGGAAAAGATTCTTTTCCGTGGCAAGGCTGTTAATGTCGCGGGCAAAGTCGGAATGCAGCTTACTGTATTAGATACAGGGATAGAACAAGGTGAGTTAGGTGAAGAGGTCGTCGTTCCATTGAGGAGGACAATTGCTAATCCACGCATTCCAAGAATATACAAAAAAAATGGTGAAATTTTTAGAAAAAGAATTATAGAAGAAGGATTTTTGTCATTAAATACAGAATATTCTAATACACCATAAGACCTAAAATAAATGAATAATGGTATTTTTGGAGGAGCGAGCCATTTGTTGAAGTTACTTATTGTCGATGATCAAAAAGGAATCAGGAGACTATTGACCGAGGTTTTTATCGAGTATGGTTATGAAATCGAATCTTGTGCGAATGGGATTAAAGCTCTTGAAGTAATCCCCATGTTTAAGCCGGATTTAATTATTATGGATGTTAAAATGCCTGGAATGAATGGGATAGATGTCTTACGAAAACTCAGGGAGACGGATAAAGATATCCGAGTCATTATGATGACTGCCTATGGTGATCAGCACTATGTGAACCAAGCGGAAGCACTTGGGGTAGCACGATTCATTATCAAACCTTTCGATCTCAATGAACTCAAAAATCAGGTTGGAGAGATCTTGAAGGATAAAGACTTTTGGATCTGCAGTTAAACTACTATAAAAACAGCTAATAATAGTAGCCGATATTGTGGCCATAGATTATTAAATGACAGGAAATGAAACCAGCCGAATGCATATATGGCTGGTTTTTTTATGGGTGGATAAATATTTCCTGGATTTACAAAATAATAAGGCAGGAAAACTATTCAACTTGGAGAAATATTATTGTAGGAGGAGAGTGGAAAACAATGATAGTTTCTACAAACACAACTATCGGTATTCAATGTGCTAAATGTGGCGAAGTGCAACTACGAACACTTTCGGTGTTTTCCTTTTCTCACTTCAATAAAGAGAGTTACTGCTGTTCCTGCGGTGCTCCCTTAATTACGTTAACAAATTTTGAACGTGGGAATTTTAGTATAGAGTATCCTTGTATTTATTGTGGCGAATCGCATCACATTTTGGCTAAAAGGAATCTGATCTGGGGCGAAGGATTGCTTGAATTGCTATGTCGGGAAAAAGAGCTGCCTATCGGTTATATTGGTCCGCAGTATAAAGTCATAAGCTACTGTGAGGATGTAAAAAAAACATTCATTCAATTAGCCTCTGACCTTGTTAATGATGAAGAAACTTGTGAATTTGATAATTTCTTCGTCGTTTACGGTGTAATGGAGAAATTGGGAAAAATGGTTGAGTGCGGTCAATTAGGATGTCGCTGTGGAAATCACAATCTTTCCGTCGAGATTTTAACTGACAGAATTGAAATCGTCTGTGAATTATGTCAAGCGACGGGTGTCATTCATACAGATAATAAAGAGATTTTGCGCATACTAGATAATGTAGGATCAATATTCTTGGAAGAGAATAAAAATTGGTTCCTAAACGATTCCTTTATAAGTCAAAATCTGGTCAAAAATAAATAATCGGAGGCGCTTAGAATTATGGGTTTAGTTTCAATGAAAGAACTTGTACTTAAAGCACAGAAAGAACATTACGCAGTGGGGGCTTTTAACTGCAATAATATGGAGATCGTCCAAGCGATCTTTACGGCTGCTCAGGCAGAGAAAGCGCCGGTTATCATACAGGCTAGCCAGGGTGCTATTAAATATGCAGGTATTCACTACATCGCAGGCTTAACCAAACTGGCTGCTGAGAGTGTCGATATACCTGTAGCACTTCACCTGGATCATGGAACAAGCTATGAACAATGCATCCAATGTATCGGCAGTGGTTTTAGCTCTGTTATGATTGACGGGTCCAAGCTCCCGCTAGATGAGAATATTGCCCTGACTAAGAAGGTCATCGAAATTGCTCATATCTTAGGTATATCGGTGGAAGGAGAATTAGGTAAGATCGGAGGAACAGAAGACGATATCTCTGTCTCCGAAAAGGAAGCATTATTCACCGATCCGTCAGAGGCAGAAAAATTCTGTAAGGAAACGGGTGTTGACGCCTTAGCTATTGCTATCGGGACTGCCCATGGTCAGTATAAAGGTGTACCTAAGCTAGACTTTGAACGCCTTAAGGAGATTGTCAAAAGGGTATCGACGCCGATCGTTCTCCATGGGTCTTCGGGGGTGCCAGATGATGCGATAAGAGAGGCAATTTCTTTAGGTGTGGCTAAGGTGAATATCGATACCAACATTCGCGAAGCGTTTACTGAAGCAGCACGCAAAGTGGTTGTCGATAATCCAAAGGAAATCGATCCGCGTAAAATGCTCGGACCAGCCAGAGAAGCTGCCGTCCAAGTTATTCGGGAGAAAATTCGGGTCTTCGGCAGCGACGGGAAAGCATAATTTACAAGGTCTAAGCGTGTTTTTAACATGAGATTAGATATGTAGGAGGAAGTATAATGCGTTTTTTCTTAGATTCTGCCAATATTAATGAAATTACTAAGGCCTGGGAAATGGGGATCATTTCGGGCGTTACCACCAATCCTACTCTGGTAGCAAAGGAAGGTGCTGATTTTCTCACACTGATTGGTGACATTGCAGGAATAGTAGATGGACCGATCAGTGCTGAAGTTATCGCCCTTGACTACGAAGGGATGATTCAAGAGGCCAGACAGCTAGCCCAAATTCATGAGAACATTGTGGTCAAAATACCAATGACAACAGAAGGACTCAAAGCAGTAAACACCTTAACTGCTGAAGGGATTAATACCAACGTTACTCTGGTATTTACACCTATTCAAGCATTACTGGCTGCCAGAGCCGGTGCAACATTCGTTAGTCCGTTCTTAGGAAGACTTGATGATATCGGGGAAGTCGGTATAAACCTCTTGGAAGATATCTGTCAAGTATTCGATGTTCATGGTTTAGAATGTGCTGTCATCGCAGCCAGTATCCGTAACCCTGTTCATGTACTTGAAGCAGCTAAGATCGGTGCAGATTTTGCTACGGTTCCGTTTTCAGTGCTCAATCAGCTTTCTACACATCCTTTGACAACAGCAGGGATAGAAAGATTTCTGGCAGATTGGAAGAAACTTTCTTCGAAATAAGGCTGAAATAAAAGGATAAAAGAGGTATACTGAGTAGGAAGTAAATATTCTATTAAGGCTTATTTACATTTAGGATTTAAGTATTTAAGTATTTAAACATAATAATATAAATGTAAATTTACATGTAGATTTATGATTAAGTGCTTGCAAAAGTACATTTAGAAATATTGACCCTTAAGCTAGCTAATTGAACAGAAAAAATAAGATTTAGGGCTATAACACTCAAAAAGTTGTTTATTTGTTTTTTCATAGCACAAAAGAAAAAGGACTCAAGGTTGGTAACAGTCAACCTTGATATTTTTCTGTAAATGGGGGGAAGATTAGATGGAACGTGAGCTCACGATGGAGTTTGCCAGAGTAACAGAAGCTGCTGCACTCGCCTCGGCCCGCTGGGTAGGAATGGGTGAGAAAGAAGCTGCGGATGATGCTGCCGTTGAGGCTATGAGATCTCTTTTTGACACTGTACATATGGATGGGACAGTCGTAATCGGTGAAGGAGAGATGGATGAGGCACCCATGCTATACATCGGGGAAAAGCTGGGAACCGGAGAGAAACCAGAGGTGGATGTTGCGGTTGACCCCTTGGAGGGTACCAATCTGGTTGCAAAAGGCATGCCTGGCGCGATAGCGGTTCTTGCGGTGACCAAGAGACACTGTTTACTTCATGCTCCTGATATGTACATGAATAAGATCGCTGTCGGCCCTCAGGCAGCGGGTCGTATTCATCTTGATGCCTCAGTCGCCGATAACCTTAATAACGTTGCAGACGCTCTTAAAAAGAAAATCCAAGATCTTACAATTGTTATTATGGACAGGCCCCGGCATTACGAAATCATCAGACAGACCAGAGAATGCGGTGCCCGCATTAGACTCATCACAGACGGAGACGTTGCTCCAGCTGTAGCCTGTGCGATCGAAGGCAGCGGAATCGATATGATGATAGGTATTGGAGGTGCTCCCGAAGGGGTACTAGCAGCTGCCGCTCTACGTTGTATGGGTGGCGAGATGCAAGGCAGACTTTGGCCGGAAAATGATTACGATATTGCCAGAGCTCAAAAACTGGGGATCACGAATATCAATAAACTCTTAACACTGGATGATCTCGTTAGTACTGATGATATCTTTTTTGCAGCAACAGGAATTACTGAAGGACCACTCTTGAGAGGGGTAACTTTCAACGGCGATGGAGCAACCACCCATACGGTCGTGATGAGAGGCAAAACAGGTACGGTTCGTTTTATTGAAGCCAGACATTATTTTGCCAAAAAACCAAAATATGCTATCAAAGGCGCTTTCTAACAGGGCCCGGGAAGGACTGGGAAAATACGATTGGAAGAAGAATCTTGACAAAGCTTCAACTTCCTTCTTGACCAGGTGCTGGGATTTATGCTAAAATATCAAAAGTTGACTGTATTTATTTGCTACGATCTGATTGAGAAGGAAGGTGACTGATCGTGAAGGAAAAAATCCATCCTAAATACCAACAAACTACCATCAGCTGCGCTTGTGGTAACGTTATAGAAACAGGTAGCACAAGGAAAGATATCAAAGTTGAAATTTGCTCCAAGTGCCATCCTTTTTACACAGGTGTTCAGAGGTTTGTTGATGCTGGTGGACGCGTTGACCGCTTTAAAAAGAAATACGGATTGCAATAACAACGGCCTGCGGTCGTTGCCAGAAAGAAAAAGGAGCAGAGCGCAAGCTCTGCTTTTCGATATTTAAGGGAAATAGGAGAGGTGTAGGATGGGCAAGCCGGTTCAGTATGGGGGCCAGGCATTGATCGAAGGAGTCATGATGCGTGGGCCACGAGCCATAGCCATGGCTATCCGGTTACCTAATGGCGAAATCGAAGTCGCCAAAGAAAACATTGACCCCTGGTCTCAAAAACCGTTTCTAAAGTTGCCTATCATCAGGGGGTTCATCGCTCTGATCGAGTCACTGATCCTGGGTACGAAAGCGCTTATGTTTTCGGCTAATCGCGCTGTAGGTGAAGGAGAGGGAGAAGAACTCAGTTTTTGGGAGATGGCTATTACTATTGTTGTTGCTTTTGGCGCAGGTATCCTCCTGTTCGTCGGACTACCGACAGCTTCGGCTCACTTCCTGGAACATTATTTTCCGGGTACTGTATTACAGAATCTATTAGAGGGGCTCATCCGTTTAATCATTCTTTTTTTCTATATTCTTATTATATCGAATTTGAAGGATATCCAACGTGTATTCGAGTACCATGGGGCAGAACATAAAGCCATTTACGCCTATGAATCCGGAGAAGAATTGAATGTAGCAAATACCCGTAAATACTCACGGATGCATCCGCGTTGTGGAACCAGCTTTTTGCTCATTGTTGTGATTGTCAGCATCTTCGTATTTACTTTTCTGGGGTTGGAACCCTTATGGTGGCGTATTCTATCCAGAGTACTGCTTATGCCTTTTGTGGCTGGTATTTCGTATGAGGTTCTGAAGTTCTCCGGTAAGCATGCCGGTTCCATCCTCTGTCGATGGTTGGTTGTTCCCGGGTTGTTATTGCAGAGGCTGACGACGAGAGAACCCGATGACTCTCAGCTAGAGGTTGCAATTGCAGCCCTTAACGGTATCATAGCTTCAGGGCAGGAACTGAGTTAGTTAAATTCCATAAAATATAGGGCAATGCTTAGTTCTATTTATATACAGTAGGAGAGATAAACATGTTTAATAGGCTAGATGAAATTGAAAGACGATATGATGAACTCACAGAACTTTTATCCAGTCCCGATGTTATCAGCAATCAGGCCGAATTCCAAAAATATGCCAAGAACCAGTCCAATATCTCTGAGACAGTCATGGTTTACAGGGAATACAAAGAAATCGTTAAGCAGTTGCAAGATATTGAAGCACTGCTTAAAGAGAATCTGGAACGCGACATGTTAGAGATGGCTGAATTGGAACAAGAAGAACTTACGGAAAAGAAGAAAACGTATGAAGAGAAACTCAAAATCTTACTTTTGCCTAAAGATCCAAATGATGAGAAGAACGTCATTTTGGAGATTAGGGCTGGCGCGGGAGGAGATGAAGCTGCGCTATTTGCGGGAGATCTCTACCGGATGTATACCAAATATGCGGAGAGTCAGGATTGGAAGACCGAACTCCTCAGTGCAAGCTTTACCGATATCGGTGGTTTCAAGGAAATTATTTTCATGATTGAAGGTAAGGGAGCTTACAGTCGGCTTAAATTCGAGAGCGGTGTTCATCGCGTTCAGCGAATCCCGACGACCGAATCAGGTGGTAGAATTCATACCTCAACAGCTACTGTTGCGGTACTGCCAGAGGCAGAAGAAGTGGATATAGCGATCAATCCCAATGATATTCGAATTGATATCTTCTGTTCAAGTGGTCCTGGTGGTCAGTCCGTCAATACTACTCAATCCGCCGTTCGTATTACTCACTTGCCGACTGGTATTGTGGTGTCTTGTCAGGATGAAAAGTCACAGCATAAAAATAAGGATAAGGCCTTAAAAGTTCTGCGAGCCCGACTGCTGGAAAAAGCTCAGGAAGAAGCCATGGGAGAAATTGCCCAAGAACGTAAAAGTCAAGTGGGTACTGGCGACAGAAGTGAACGCATTCGCACCTATAATTTCCCGCAAGGAAGGGTATCCGATCATCGTATCGGCCTCACCTTGCATCGCCTGGAACATATCCTTTTAGGGGATATTGATGAGCTCATTGATGCATTGATCACCACCGATCAGGCTGAAAGACTTAAAGCAGCTACCTAAGAAGACAGAAATTGCTCTGAAATCTTTTGTGACTAATGATGGTAAATGGATTGAATAACATGATGACAGACAGTAACTTTAATTCCTTAATAACAATTGACTTATTAAAAGCAGGGGCTCTTTATCTGGAATCCTGTGGAATACCTGATTCGAGAGCAGAGGCAGATCTTCTGCTCTCTTTTGTTAGGGGTATCTCAAGGGATAAACTCTACCTGGAGTCTGATGAAAACATTGCGGTTCAGGAAAGGGAAAGCTTTATTCAATTACTGCAGAAAAGGGGGACCAGGGAGCCTCTGGCTTATCTGCTGAAGACCCGTGAATTTATGGGTCTTGCTTTCTATGTCGACCATAATGTTCTTATACCCAGACCGGAGACAGAACTCTTGGTGGAAGAAGCTCTGAAAGCAGTCAGGAATCACTACAACAACAGAGCTGTCAGGATTCTGGACCTCTGCACAGGCAGTGGAATTCTGGCGATTTCTCTTGCCTATTATTATCCCCAAGCCTTCGTTTTGGCTGGGGATATTTCAGCAGGGGCTTTAGGCATAGCAACCAGAAATGCTCAAAAACATCAGGTGGCAGTCGATTTTCGCCAAGGAGATCTCTTTCAGCCTTTTAGGGGAGAAACGTTCGATATGATCGTATCCAATCCCCCTTACGTCACTTTTGACGAATACTTAGAGTGTTCGCCTGAAGTCAAAAAAGAGCCTTCGATTGCCTTGCTAGGAGGAGATGACGGGTTGGACTTCTACCGAAGGATAACTCAGGAGGCGGATCCGTACCTAAAGCCACAGGGGATGATTATGCTTGAGATTGGCTGCTCTCAGGGAACAGCTGTAGCTGGATTATTAGCTACCAAAGGGTATGAAACAGCAATTTTGCCTGATTATGCAGGTCTTGATAGAATAGTAATAGCTAAAAAGGAATAGAATTTGGACAGAAGCCTTTTTGAGAAGGCTAGTCTGATAGGAGACAGGATGGAAACCAAGAAGATTGACATCACATTGGATGATGCTCAAACAATGATTAATGCCGAAAGGCAGAAGAAACCAGAAGGGATTATCGAAGCGGCAGAGCTTCTAAAAAAAGGGGAGCTTGTAGCGTTTCCCACGGAAACGGTCTATGGCCTTGGAGCCAACGCCCTGGACAGTCAGGCTTGCCAACAGATTTTTAAGGTCAAGGGACGTCCGGCAGATAATCCGCTCATCGTTCATGTCGCCTCCGTCCAGGATGCAAGACGTATTGTTAAAGAATGGCCAGCTGCAGCAGACCTCTGTGCCCGAGAATTCTGGCCAGGTCCCTTGACGCTGGTCTTGCCCAAGACGGATTTGATCCCTGATATCGTCAGCGGTGGACTGGACACCGTAGCTGTACGTATGCCTCAACACCCGGTAGCCTTAGCGTTAATCAGAACTGCTGGTATTCCCTTAGCTGCTCCCAGTGCCAATACGTCAGGAAAACCAAGTCCTACGGAAGGGAAATATGTCTGGCAGGACTTAAAAGGCAAAATACCGCTGATCATTGATGCCGGTAAATGCTCAGTAGGACTGGAGTCAACGGTACTGGATCTTTGCGGCGAAAAGCCCATCATCCTGCGTCCAGGAGGCATTACGCTGGAACAACTGACGGAGGTTCTTGGTGAAGTTCTGATGGATGTCGGAGTAAAAGGAGAAGATCAAAGCCTATTACAGGATGAACTTCTGTTCCAGCCCAGATCGCCTGGGATGAAATATAGACATTATGCTCCGGAAGGAGAAGTAATCCTTCTGAGGGAAGCCGATCAAGAAAAAGTGGACAAAATACGAAGATACACCAGGAACAAAGATACCCGGAAAAAGATAGCCCTTTTGTGCATGGAAGAAACTAAAGCATTACTCCAGAAAGGAGAATTAGAGCAAATAGAGTTAGTCTTTGTTTTGGGGTCCAAGAACAAACCAAATGAGACAGCAAGCCGACTATTTGAAGGATTGAGAATTTGTGATGATTATCAGATCAATATCATACTAGCTGAAGAAATGCCGGAAGAAGGAATTGGATTGGCATTTATGAACCGCTTAAAAAAAGCTGCAGGAAAGAAGGAATACTCTAAACCAGAGAAGATTTGACAAAGGTGACAGGGGGAAGTACGTTGGAATTAGCTTGGGTAATAGCTGTATCGATAGCACTGGGGATGGATGCGTTTTCTTTCTCTTTAGCCCTGGGGCTTATCGGAATCAAAAACAATACAGCCATACGCTTAGCACTAACAGTGGCAGTCTTTCATGTCTTCATGCCACTTCTCGGATTATGGGCCGGTCAAAAACTAGGAACCCTCTTTGGAGATGTTGCGATCGGGATCGGAGCTGTTATTCTTTTATGGTTAGGAAGTAAGATGATTATCAGTGGGATCAAAGGAGGAGAAACCAAAAGCAACATTCCCAGTCTAAAAGGCTTGGGAATTTACGCTTTAGCCGGAAGTGTCAGTCTTGATGCATTAAGCGTAGGATTTTCTCTGGGAACCTTTGTAACCAATATTATTCCTGCTACCCTCATCATGGGATTTACGGCAGGGATCATGACAGGCGGAGGAATCATTCTCGGTCGGAGAGTTGGAACCTGGCTTGGCAGTAAAGCCGAGGCACTAGGTGGTATCATTTTGGTTCTGATTGGTTTGAAAATGGGTATGGGGCTAATCTTATAATGTGTCATGTCAGTTATTGATTAGGACAATAGATCAGGTTAAGATAATAGAGAAAAGCCTGATATAATATAATAATAGCGCAAATGCGCATGACTGAAAGAGGAAAATACATGAAACTCCTTTTTGTCTGCACGGGAAATACGTGTCGTAGTCCGATGGCGGAAGGATTGGCCAAGCTCTACTTCTCTCAAGAGGTAGAGATTGCTTCTGCCGGTCTGCATGCTTTTGATGGAGATGAGGCCAGCCCTAACGCGGTAACAGTAATAAAAGAAAAAGGTATTGATCTTAGTAAACATTCAGCAAAAAGGCTAACCAGAGACATGATGGATTCGGCGGAGTTAATCTTGACTATGACGCATTCCCAAGAACGATATATGATGAGCATGTATCCTGAGTATAAAGAGATAGTATTTTGCTTGGGTTCTTTCTGCCGTTCAGGAAAGGAAGTCCCTGACCCCTTCGGGGGATCTATCGAGATGTACCGTGAATGTGCTGAGGAACTTGAACAGATGATTAAAGCTTTGGTTTTACAATTAGGCAATAAGTAACTTTGTAAAAGTTGTTACTCTTTTTTGTAAAAAACTAGTTTAAAATACGTGATTTAAATTACATCAACTAATAAATAAGGAACCAGGGGGTTATAGACATGAAAATAGCATTAGGAGCAGATCATGGTGGATACGAGCTCAAAAATATAATTAAAGAACATTTATTAAATAAGGGCCTAGATATTATGGATTATGGGACGGACTCAGCACATTCGGTTGATTATCCTGAATATGGATTTAAGGTTGGACAAGCGGTTATTGATAAACACGTGGATTTAGGAATTGTCGTATGTGGTACAGGGATCGGCATTTCTATTGCTGCCAACAAAGTCAAAGGTGTCCGTGCTGCCCTTTGTACGAACAGCTATATGGCTAAAATGGCCAGAGAACATAATAATGCCAATATCCTTGCTCTTGGAGCAAGGATCATAGGCCACGGTTTAGCCCTTGATATCGTTGATACTTTCCTGGCTACTTCCTTCAGCGGGTGGCGTCATACCCGTAGAGTAGATCAGATCTCAGAATTCGAAATCGGATGTTAATTGGAATCAGATAAATAGAAAGGCGGCGCGTTATCATGGATGACAAGAAGGAGATGCTTCATGATCTCAAGGATCAATGGGAGCATATTCTTCAGGACTTCGCCAAAGCTATCGACTTGGAAGCAGGCCAGTTGGTTGTTATCGGGTGCAGTACCAGTGAGGTCTTAGGGAAGAGGATTGGAAAGGAAAGTAGTAAAGAAGTAGCGGAGGTTCTTATTAACCCATTACTAAACTGGTCAGATAGGCATGGTGTATATCTTGCTTTTCAGTGTTGTGAGCATTTGAATAGAGTTTTAATCGTAGAGAGAGACTGTGTTTCGAAATTCGGACTGGAACCGGTTATTGTCGTACCATCTCTTGCCGCAGGCGGAGCTTTGTCGTTAGTCGCGTGGGAAAATTTATCCACGCCAACGGCAGTTGAATCTGTTAAAGCACATGCAGGAATTGACATCGGAGATACACTTATCGGGATGCACCTTCGCCCAGTAGTCGTCCCTGTCAGGATTGATGTTAGCTCCTTGGGAAATGCTCATTTGACACTGGCTAAGACCAGGGCAAAATATATTGGTGGGCCCAGGGCAGTTTATCCCTGTAGTTAAACAAATTTTCTAGATTTATTATTCAATAAATCGTTAAACTCTGGTACAATATATATTTAAATTAACAGTTTTTCTATGGTCACTTGAGTAACGTCAGAGCATATTAAATATTGAATTTTTGCTAACCTAGTACCCTGTTAACCCTAAGTCTTATATATCCTGGCGGCAGATTTTTTTGTAATCTGCGTTGTCGTCAATCGCAATACTACCAGTATTACTCATTCCTCCGACAGCCATCGATGGCTTAGTGTCGCGATGCCACGGATGGCAAAAAGCGACCGCCTTGTCTTACAAAAAATCTGTTCGCCGTTTTAATTTTAGAGTTTATAAGGTACTAGTTGAGCGATGTTTTACTTAGATTTCATACATGAGGTAAATCGTCTAGTAATACATAGGAATTCTGACTAACTGTAATAAATTACAATGTGTATAGCAAAGGAGATGTGCAGTATGGACTATATTCAGAAATATGTAGCTACTCAAGATCCTGAAGTCGCACGTGCCATTGAACTCGAAGAAGGAAGACAGGAGAATAAGATAGAACTGATAGCTTCAGAAAACTTTGTTAGCCGGGCTGTTATGGCAGCCCAAGGTTCTGTACTGACTAATAAGTATGCAGAAGGTTACCCTGGCAAAAGATATTATGGCGGATGCGAGTACGTTGATATCGTTGAGAATCTGGCAAGAGAAAGGGTAAAAAAAATCTTCGGGGCGGAACATGCTAATGTTCAACCTCATTCTGGTGCCCAGGCCAATACGGCAGTTTACTTTGCCATGCTCCAGCCGGGAGATACAGTGATTGGTATGAACCTTTCTCATGGGGGTCATCTCACCCATGGAAGTCCGGTTAATATCTCCGGCGTATATTTTAATTTTATAGAATACGGTGTCGATTCCGATACGGAGCAGATCAACTATGATACGCTCAGAAGCTTGGCACATGAACATAGGCCGAAGATGATTGTTGGTGGCGCGAGTGCCTACCCACGCCAAATTGATTTCAAAAGGATAAGTGAAATAGCTGAAGAAGTTGGAGCTCTGGTCATGATCGATATGGCGCATATCGCCGGCTTAGTTGCGGCAGGACTTCATCCCAATCCCGTACCATATGCGCATTTTGTGACCTCTACTACTCATAAAACTCTGAGAGGACCAAGGGGAGGGCTTATTCTCTGTAAGGAGGAATATGCCCAAAAAATAGATAAGGCTATCTTCCCTGGTATTCAAGGCGGTCCGCTGATGCACGTTATCGCGGCTAAAGCAGTGGCTTTCGGAGAAGCACTTCAACCCGAATTTAAAGCATACCAACAGCAGATCATCAATAATGCTCAGGCCTTAGCCAAAGGTTTTTTGGCTAGAGGATTCCGTCTGGTATCCGGTGGCACAGACAATCACTTAGTTCTTCTTGATATGAGGAGTAAAGGTCTTACCGGAAAGGCTGCGGAAAAAATCCTTGATGATGTTGGCATCACGGTGAACAAGAATACTATTCCTTTCGATCCCGAAAGTCCCTTTGTGACAAGTGGAGTCCGTATTGGATCACCGGCTGTGACATCAAGAGGCATGAAAGAGCCGGAAATGGAACAGATCACAGAAGCGATAAATTTAGCCACTACTGCTGGGGAAAACAGTGCCCAACTCAAGCAAGCTGAAGAAATCGTCGCTGAGCTTTGTGCCAAATTCCCGCTGTATCGCTAAAAATCAAGCAGTCTCGATAATAACCTATATGATGATTTTAATCATAAGCAAAGCTTTAAGAGAGTTATACTAAACATATAAATTAAAAGGTTAAGGAACACGTAAACACACATGGAACAAGATAATAAACAACAAATATAAAAATAAACATAAACACAACAAAAAAAAATAGACAACCCTAGAAAAACATCCAAATTAAAGAATCATATATAATACCATATAAATTGGCACATGCAATTTTGCATTAAAAATTTCATTTACTTTATATTTAAACCATACATGAAGTTTTACCATTAAGAAAATCATTAGCTAAATATGGAATAGAATATAACTAATAACAGCAAACAGAAAATAGAAATCTCAGGGCATAATAACGAAGACAATAAATCAATTTGTCTACCTGTCTTACTTACTGTCAGGCCATTAGAATTATTTTAGATCTGTCTGACAAGATGCCAGAAAAGAAAGAGGTACGAAGAATGGGAAACATCTGTGTTCTGGATCACCCACTGATCCAACATAAGCTCTCACTCATCCGGGATGAAAGTACCAGTTCGAAAGAATTCCGTTCTTTAGTTGAAGAAGTATCTATGCTCATGGCCTATGAAGTGACGAGAGACTTCCCGCTTGAAGAGGTCGAAGTACAAACGCCTGTAGCTTTGGCCAAAGCTAAAAAGATTTCCGGACGAAAAGTAGCACTCGTTCCTATTCTAAGAGCAGGATTAGGGATGGTGGCTGGAATGTTGAAACTCATTCCAGCCGCTAAAGTTGGACATATTGGACTTTACCGAGATCATGAAACCCTTAAACCGGTCGAGTATTATTGTAAGATGCCTACGGATATCGAAGAAAGAGATATCATTTTGATCGATCCCATGCTGGCAACAGGAGGATCTGCGACCGCAGCTATCGGATTCATCAAAGATCGGGGAGCCAAAAACATGAAACTCATGTGCCTGATTGCTGCTCCCGAAGGGATCAAAGCAGTGCAAGATACCCACCCAGATGTCGACATCTTTGTTGCAGCGGTCGATGAAAGACTTAACGAGCACGCCTATATCATTCCTGGACTTGGTGATGCAGGGGACAGGCTGTTTGGTACAAAATAGTTACATATCAACCATAAGAATGATTAAATATAGTTTAGGTTATACTGATTAGATAAAGAATTGATCGTATCGAATTCCACTAGAATAATGCCAATGTGGAAATAATCTTTTAATAGGTATTAGTATTCTTTTTTTAGTATTCATACTAAAATACCAAATGCCTTTATTCCAGTCCTAACCTCGTCAAGTATTTCATTATCTTAATTGAACAGTAATTACGAGTCATTAACTTGGAAGCATAGCATGTTTATAATGAAGGTATTTGAATAGACTATGAGGAGTTGAACTAATATGATCAACGAAACGGTTAGGTTGCAGCACCAACAAATAAGAAAAGTACTTCAGGAGTTGCAAGAAGATGTCTACACTGAAGATGAAGTAATTAAGAATCAGCTTTGGATCGCTCTGCGGATCGGAACCCTCACCGGTGTTCTTCTTATGCATCTAAATTATGAAGACGAACACCTTTACCCTACACTCCAACAGCACCCGAACGAACAAATCAGAAGACTATCCAATCAGTTTCAAAATGAGATGGGTAACTTATCGACAGTCTTTGATCAGTATAAAGATAAATATCTCAGGAAGCCTAACATTATTGCCGAAAACGCCAGGGAATTTATCAAGGATACGAGCGCAATCCTCTATGCAATATCTAAACGAGTAGAGAAAGAAGAGTATGAATTATTCCCGTTGTTGAGCTAGTACAACATTCTCTAAATGTTTTATCATATGACAACTCTTGGGTTGGCTTGTGTGCCTCATTCCACTTTAGGTTGTTGCACCTACCATGGGGGCTGCTGAATAGCATCTAAATCTGCATAAATGCTGGGTTTTCACCCTGTTTTTGGTAAAATAGTACATGTAAACATAAACTTTTTGTTAAAGAACCTTGCTCTTGGGAGCGTGTTTTCGTACAAACCTTCCGAGCAACAAATTACATTTCCGCACGAATTCTTTCTGCCTTTCGGCGGAAAATTGAACCCGGATAATAAATGGTGCCAGCTGGCCTTAATGATCCCCTGGGCTGAAATAGAGAAGAAGTATGCCAGAAGTTTCCCTGTCAGTCGCGGCAAAAAGCCTATTCCGTGCGCTTGGCACTTGGATCTCTGATCATTCAAAATATGATATCATTAAACCACCATTTAACCATTCACTCATGACACACTTCCGAAAACGTCTTGGCAAGGATATTATCAACCCCTAATTGAGGATTAAGTGTAAAGCAGTAAATAATCTTGCTGCTTTTTTGTTATAGGGTTCTTTTCAATTGTCGGGGTAAAAGATATTTAATCGAATATCTTCTGCTTATATTGCATTTATTATAGTTGTCTATGAACAAAAAAGTAGTAGAATGTGAATTATACAAATTCAAATAAAATTTTGTTATCTTGATAAACATATGAGATATTCATATCAGTGGATTACTTTAGATGGTCAAAAGGTATTGGGTGGGGGATATTACCATTGGTACATGGCTCATATACCTCAAGAATTAATCAGTAAATTAGGTTTTCAAGGAGCTTATCATAACCAGAGAAAGACTTTACATGGGGGCGGCGAATGCTACCCTAAATCAGGGGATGGGGAATATGTCTTGACCAACGGGGTGCGGTATAGTCAATTGCTGTTTCCACCGAGACTCAGAAGCAAAAGAAATATTTGAACGAAGGGGTAAAGCTCTAGGCGCGAGTTTTATCTATCATATAAAAAATAAACAGACAAAAAAACAAAGAATTAGCTGTAACAAACATAAAAATGACCATACCTTCCCCCTCCCCAAAACAGGCTTTGTAAAAGAATATTCAATTAAGAAAGCTTAAGTACCGGCGGAAGGAGATAACTGCCACACTAATTTAAGTTGCTTCCAGCGACAGTTCTTTAAGAAGGATTAATCCTTGGGTGGGCGACTTTCAGTCGCAAAAGCATTTATGCTTTAACCCGCCCACTTTAGTGGGCGGTAGTTTAGTTAGCCACCGCGCAGCGCTTTATTACAACAAGGCATTACCTCAACTTTGCCAAGATGCATGTCGTTTGGACGCTACTATAACACAAAACCGTTATATAAAATCGCGCGAGTGGCCGCCACATCGTGTGGTGGGTATATTGAGAAGGACTAAAAAGAAGCTGTATATGTGATTATGCTTAGGCATTAAACAACCTCATGAAAAAGGCTTATTCACAAAATAACAACGTTGCTGTATTTGGGATAAAGCTCAAGAAAATAAGTTTTGTTGGAGAATATACAAGTGACTTCACTTCTTCCTTACTTGTCAGTTCTACGGCTTTTTCTAAATCTTCTTTTCTCTGCTTGATGTTTTGACGACCTTTATCCTGTATTTTTCCGATGACGGCTGTTGCTTGCTTACAACTGTTTCTGTAATTTCAATCACACTCTGGGTAATTTTATCGACTTCTTCCCAGTTCTCACGCGTCTGGCGACGGAGGATTTTGGACATGAATGATAGAAATGTTTTTGATTTCAGCATCATTAAGGATTGTCCATTTTTTTGAAACGGCTATTTCTTCAAGAATGGGATAGCCAGCATCCTTGCATGTTGATCTTATATGTTGTTGTAGCTTAGACATTGTACACAACTCCTGTGGATATCCAGCTGTCGGGTAACCGGTATCTTTACCGTGACTATGACATTTCCTGCTTGGCCCGCTATCCATGGCGTAATAAAGATACTTTTGAAGGTTATACGTAAATTCGTTCTTTAATCACCAAGCACAAAGATTTCCTCAACAGATTTTTTTAGTAGTTTAGCGACTTTCATTGCAAGTTCTAGCGTAGGGTTATATTTTTCATTTTCAATAGCATTAATCGTTTGTCGTGTAACTCCTAATTGAATTGCCATATCTTCTTGCCGTAATCCCATATCTTTACGCAATTGTCTAATGTTATTTTTCATTTTTTCCCATCTTCCAATTTGAATACTGATTAATAGCAAGATATATTATGTTTTGTGTAATGAGTAAGAAAAAAGCAGGATTATTGAAGGTATTTTGGAGAATGTAATCGTATACCGTCCAACCAAATAAAAACAATACCGTGTAAAACCATGCCCATTTTATAGATTTGAGACTAATGCTCATTTCCATTTCGTCCATTTTTTTCATAAGTTACCTCCATAACTCATTAAAAGTTTTCCAATTGTTAGAATCAGTATTTACACAGGTTATAATACTAAGATGCAATTTATTAAAAGTACTTACCTTTAATGAAATGTAAAAAGCTTTTTACATTATGAATCATAACATAGAGCGAAAAAATGTCAAGGATTTTTTACATTACTCTGTAAGGATACGATATAATGCGAACCTAACTAGACTTTTATGGAATTTAATGTATTAATGAATAGAAAATAGAAATCATTCAAGGGCACGCCATCCTTGGCGTGCTCTGGTTTCGAGGGGCAGGAAATGTCAGATTAACCAGGTGTTACCGTAAATTAGCCAAGATGAAAGTAGGTTGATGCTACGGTAACACCATCTGTCATTCGCATTTCGGAGTATTCTAATTTGGTTGGTATTATATATTTAAGTATAGATTTATGATAATGAGTTGTTGGAGGAGAGAATGAGGATTAAAAAGTTTTTAGTAATAGCTTTAGTTTTGTGTTTTGCTATTTTAGCGGGATGTACTGATAAACAATATCCAGAAAATGTAGTAGCTGTAGTTAAGGGACAAACCATTACAACTGAAGAAATTGCACAAGAGCTAACTGAGAGAGAAATGTTTATTGAGATTTCTAAGACGTTATACAATTTGGAACCGAATTTTACAACACCAAAAGAAGCCTTAATTCAATCTTTAAATATTACGGAAGAAGAATTAAGTCCTGAACAAGTCAGATATCTAGAGTCTGTTGAAAGATCAACAACCAAATTAATAAATTACAATGAAGCATTTAATATACTATTAAGGGAAGCAGTTCTTTACCAGGAAGCAGTGAAAAATAGATACGAGGCTTCTATTGATGACGCCAAACTAATACTAGATGAAAGTAATAAAGTATCTAATGATGCATTACTTGGAGATGAAGAAGCATTAAGAAAACAAAATGAGATAATGAAATCTGCTAATGAGATTTATAAGAAATATGGATTTGAGTCGGAAGAAGACTATTTAAATCAACGTATAGACAAAACTGCTCAAGCAATGACAATTAATAGAATGAAAAATCGATTTAATAAAGTAATAACCGATAAACTGCCTTTAACGGATAGTTACCAGATAAGAGTAGACATCAGTAATGCTTGGGATGACTACGGCGAATTTCTTTTGGATAGGGTAAAAGTTAAAATTATTAATCCAGAATATAGTGTTGAATTGTACGGAAAACCTTGGAACTACGGTGCTTTAGATTTAAAGTCCGAATAAACAGTGCGAACGACAGATAAACAGCGTGTTTTTGACACTTTGCCAATATGAATGCAGTTGGGACGCGTCGCAAACACGCGAACCGTTATATAAAATCCCGCGTTGGTTTGCGACTCGTGTGGAGGATAATACAAACATATAAAAGAATTTAGATTTTAATAAGCTAAAAGATGGATAAATTTAGGAAATTGGAGGAATTTATGGACGAATTAGGATTTCAAAAATTAATATATGATCAAATTCCAATAACAGAAAAAATGGGGTTAGAGGTCATAGAATTTAAGCCTTTAAGTGTTAAGATCTTCGCTAGGCTAGAACCAAACCTAAATCATAAATGTACCGCGTTTGGTGGCAGTATTAATAGTTTAATGACAGTATGTGGTTGGGCAGCTGTGTTTATTAACATAAAAGAAGTTGATCTAAATTCACATATTGTTATCCAAAGAAGTAATATAGAATACTTTTTACCTATAGATAAGGATTTTACAGCCGAATGCACAATCGAAGAACAAACAGGTATAGAAAAGTTTTTATTAACCTACAAGAAGTACAGGCGTGCTCGTATAAAGTTAAATGTTTTTTGTAGAGATAATGATAAGATATTATCAAAATTTGAAGGTCAATACGTAGTGTTTAGATAACTCTTTAATCCAGCTCAGTTTTAAACGTGAAATAATATTGCGGTATATGAGTTGAGTGTCTAGGGACCGACGTCCTGTCGGCCTCTGGTTTATGGGGGTGGCGACTTTACATAACCAGATATTACCGTAGCTTTGCTAAGATGAAAGTAATATGACGCTGCGGTAACAACCAACTGGTATTTGACAGCTGAGGGATGAACGAATAATTAATTGGGGAGGCTTTATTTTGACTTTAGTAAACATTTCAAGCGTAAGTATGACAGGAAAGCTTTATTCGTATACTGGTGGTGATTTTCGCTCAACTCCAGTGAATATTAAGGAGTTACTGTCCGGAGAAACCTCCTTTAGAGAAGAAGTATATTGTGAAGAGCTGTATTTAAAGTCCATTCAATTTGATATTTTTGTACATGAACTTGACAAGGAAGGGAGTGTGCTTACAGAAAAAGCTGGGGAACTAATTGGAAGATTATTTGATATTAAACGGTGTTATGAAGATGAATTTGATCCGATGGAAGTTTTTGATAGCGTGGATCAATATACATATGAGATTTTTGATATGGGTCGTAAGCATCATGAAGGAACAATGAGTGAAAATATTTTTGCAATTGAGTCTTTGCAGATATTACCGGAACATAGAGGGAAAAATGTCGGTACTGTGGTTTTACATATTTTAACAGAGGTAATCGAAGTTCAGTTTAACTTAAAAGCAGGATGTTTAATAGTAAAACCTGAGTCGAGAGATGATGTCGAGTATTATAATAGTAAGAGTTTTTGGGAAAAGTTAGGATTTAAACGTTTGGGAGACAGTAATTACTGGTATTTTAGTTTAGATATGAAGATGTTAGTAGACGGAAAAAATCCTGCAGAGAAAGAGGAATCTTATCCTAAGTTGGTAGCAGAAAGTGCAACAATTTATCAGTTTCGATCAAATAGTGATAATAAGGAACAATGAAAGATGACAATCATTCTGAGTATTAACAGGATTTAATTGCCCTTAGTTATATAACCATTGAATTTCTCAAAGGACAATACCCGGAAAAAATGTACTAATGAGAATGAATGTATGATAAGAGGTGTGGAGTATATGATTATTATTGAAAGCTTGATAACAGAAAAAGAGAATTTACTCGAAATCTCTAAAACTTTAGAGCCAGAAGACCTATCTCGGCTGGTGGAATGGTTAACTGAAAAAGATGATAAGTTGAGATATCATTCATTGCTATTGTTAGAAAATCGTTCAGAGGAATATGATGATGTGTATCCTTTTTGGGATCATTTTATTGAAAAATTAAAAAGTAAAAATTCTTATCAGAGAAGTATTGGAGTAATTCTTATTGCAGCTAATGTTAAATGGGATAGAGATAACAAAATTGATACAACAATTAATGACTACTTAAAAACTTTAGATGATGAAAAGCCGATTACGGTACGTCAATGTATCCAGTCACTAAGTAAAATAGTTAGTTACAGGACAAACTTACATAATATTATTGCAAATGAACTTATATCCATTGATATTATGGATGTTAAACCTACAATGAGAAAGCTTATATTATTTGATATTCTAAATATTCTTGTGCTAATTAAAAAACATCAAACTTCAGAAAAAATTGATACATACATTTTTAAAGCACTTACAGGCGGATTACTTGATAAGAAAGCAATAAAACAAATTGAATTGATTTTATAGAAGAGTCTTGTTGGTCGCTGTCCGTACGACCTTGGCTTTGCAAGACGACCAACGTCAGATAACCCGGTGTTACCGTAACTTTTGTCAAGATGAATGTGGTGGGGACGCTACGGTAAGACCCAGGACGTTCTATAAAATCGCGCGGGGCCGACTCAATCACAAACGTGGGGCCAAAACTGGTTTGCACTTCATATTGCCGATTTTGTACAGGCCAGGCAGCAAGTATTTCGCGATACATTCCCAGTATTTCTTGCTTGCCAGCATCGGATTTATACATAATTCTCCTCCATTCATTGCAAAAGCCATGTTTCTGCTTCTTCTCTTGTTTCATACATTCTAAAATGATGCCCTTTGTTCATTTCGAGAGCCAAATCTCGAAATTTGCCTTTTTGGATGATCTCATTCGGGATAACGGCAACTGCTTTAATGTGGTAATTCATCAACTTCTGAAGAATATTCCCTGCGACTTTTGTTTTGAGCTTAAAGAAATCTTCGGACAAGGCAGCATAGTGGATCATTAGCAGATGGGTATCATTTTCACCGCATAAAGCCACCATTTCCAAGGCATCGCTTTCTGAACGGATGGGAGTAGGAGTAGAAATAAATTCTAAATATTTTTTATTATTAAAGTTAATTATTTGATAGTTCATTCTCTTTTTCTCCTCAATTACTTGATTCTCAAATAGTTTTTGTCTGACTTGTTTGATCCAGTCTAATTCAGCTTTATATGAGGCTATTAAATTCTGAGAAATCATATCCCATAAAAAGGTTTCCCGGTTATTTCTGTTGGGTGAGTTAAGGGACTGGCTGCTTTTTTCCTGATGCATAAGCAACTGAACTTTAACGGTATATTCATATCCTGATAGCAGTTCATTCAATTCCTGATTGTTCAGCAAGTCCGACCAGGCTAGTTGGATCAGAAATGTTTTTTTAAACTTGGGAGCTTCCGAAGATGACAGTACCCATTCTTTTAACTCATCCAATCCGTCTTCCGTTATCCGATATACTTTTTTTGAAGGAGAGTTATCCTGATGTATAACTTCGCTGGTTACCAGTCCGTCATCCTGCATCTGAAGCAGGGCTTTATAGATTTGATTGTTATTGCCAGACCAATACATAAAGGAAGATTCCTCAAATATCTTCTTCAATTCATATCCGGTAGATGGCTTCCAACTGAGGATACCAAGTATAGCAAAAGAAATTGACATATCGACACCCCTTACCTTAATAACATAGGTTAATATTAACATATGTTATTAAGGTAGTCAATAATATTGATTATATGGGCTTTATTAAATACATTGTTGACAGTGTGTTTTATGCGTAAGTATACTTTTGGGGGCGTAACGTCGTCATACACGGGTTTTCTGAGTCTGGTATAATATATAATGTCCTGAATTTTTGAAGACTATTAATCGGTTGTGACACTTGGTATAGTTGGAATAGCCAAAAAGATTTAATCTATACGTTCTCATGGGGTTCAGGATTGCATCGTTCACATCTTGGAATATTCAATTGTTCTGATCATACAATCATAAGAAATTGAAAAGGAGTATGGCGATGACACATACATATACATTCGAAGAAAGGTTATGGAAGGCAAAAGGAATATGAGTTCCAGAAGTAAAGTTCGAGGGGAGGAGCACTTATATGAGGAACAGGTTTTTAATCTTTGGAATTATAGTCATCTTTATTTCTCTAACACTGACAGGGTGCTTACCAGGAGATGGTACATATACGTCAGATAAGCCTGCAGGGTTTCTATGGGGTGTTTGGCACGGATGGATTGCTCCAATATCAATTGTTATAGGAATATTTAAAGAGGATATCAGGGTTTATGAAGTAATAAACACGGGCTGGTGGTATGACCTAGGCTTCTATATTGCTGTAATTAGTGGCTTTGGTGGATTGTCTCTATCCCGTAAAAAGAAGGATAAAGAATAGAATGGTATTAGCTGCGTATGTATTCGGATATTTCAGCTATAGAGAAGGGTATTTATATGGTGCAAGATCGTAAACATCTCCGTGCAGATTGCAAAAACTGTTTTGGACTCTGTTGCGTTGCGCTTTATTTTTCGGCATTAGAAGGATTTCCCAGCGACAAAGAAGCAGGTCAGCCCTGCTGTAATCTGCAAACCGATTTTAGATGCTCGGTTCATAAAAGTTTAAAGGAACTAGGCTATAAAGGCTGCATAGCCTTTGATTGTTATGGAGCGGGACAAAAAGTGGCGCAAGTGAGCTTCAATGGATGTGATTGGAGGAAGGTATCAGTAACACGCAAGACGATGTTTGAAGTATTTCTTATCATGCAGCAACTACATGAGATGTTGTGGTATTTGGGAGAAGTACTTGAATTAGAGGTAACTCGACCAATCCATCAAACCATCTATTCCATATACAACGAAACAGAAGTACTTACGTTTTTAAGTCCCCCCTCGCTCTTAGAGTTGGATGTTCCAGAACATCGCACCAAGGTTAATTTGCTTCTTTTAAAGGCCAGCGAGCTAGTAAGGGCAGAGTATATGGTAAGAAAGAAGAACGCTAAGCATAAGCATGAAAACACATTCCGGCGAGGGTTGGATCTTATGGGAAAAGATCTAAGGAAAAAAGATTTCAGAGGTCAAAATTTAAGGGGAACCTTCCTCATAGCCGCAGACCTTAGAGGAGTTGACCTAAGTGGGGCTGACCTTATCGGTGTCGATTTTAGAAATGCTGACATTAGAGGAGCCAATCTCTCTAAGAGTATTTTTCTTACCCAATCCCAAGTTTATGCTGCAAAGGGAGATTCTGCCACCAAGCTTCCACCTTCAATTATTAGACCCGAACACTGGGACTGCTAATTAATTGAGAACCAGAAGACGGAAGATAGCGACATCATAATAGTATGGTATATAATGGAATAGACTAGAGCGGTAACTTATTAAAGTCTTGTAAAACCATAGGGGGATTGTTCATGAAATGGAGTGAACGGTATAACGCAAATCAATTACCTTCATTGGAAGATGTTAAGGAGCATATGGGAAAATCATCTTCCTTATGGGAAGAATTATCGTGTTTTATAGAAAATAATTATCATGTGCAACCAAGAATGACGTATAGTAAATGTGTGGCTCAGCCAGGATGGAATATCAAATATCAAAAGAGTGGGAAATCACTTTGTACCATCTATCCAATGGACGGATATTTCATCTCCTTAGTCGTAATAGGAGCTAAAGAGGAAGAGGAAGCCGAAAAAGCTTTAGGAACGTTAACCCCATATGTAGAAAAATTATATCGTACATCACCTTTTTCTTGTGGTGGGCGTTGGCTAATGATTGAGGTCAAGGATGAATCCATACTAGAAGATGTTAAGTGTCTGATAAAAATGCGAGTAAAACCAAAAGATAAATAGTATGTCAGATATCAAGGAGATTCATTATATGGCAGGTGGTTTGATGGGATTTCTTCAAGATTGCTTTTTCACTCTTCAATCAAAGACCATTGGAAACGAAAATGAAGAATAAACCGAAGGTCATATTAAGTGCTTCGAGGATGACGGATATGCCTGCCTACTATCAGCAAGACATTATTAGCCAAGTCCAATTAAGGATAAGCAAAGGCCAGTCCATCCATACGCTGGCCTTATGGACCAAACATCCGAGGAGTTTATTACGGGAACCTCTCAGGTCTTTTTTATTGTCCTTAAAACAACAGCATATACAGCTTTTTGTTAACTTAACGGTAACAGGACTAGGAGGAGCAAAGGTAGGAAGCACTTCTAAAGGAAGTCCTCTGGTACTGGAGCCCAATGCTCCGTCCTGGAACGACTCGACAAAGATTCTTCCAGAGATCATTAAGCTCGTAGGGCACCCGCATCGGATACGACTTCGGGTGGATCCTATTTTGCGTGTACAGGATTATAGAGGAACAATATTCTCAAATTTTGAGATTTTTCCGAAGATAATTGATTTGACAGGAAATATAGGTATTAAATATTATACGTTCAGCTTCCTTGAAGCAAATATTTATCCTAAAGTGGATAAGAGGTTTGATACTCTGGGCTGCAAAATCATACCGCCAGATTCTGCCGAGCGGGAGAAAACAAAAATATGGATAAATAATATGGCAGAAAGATTTAAGGTCAGCATTTCTGCCTGCTGTGTTCCAGGTTTTGAGGAAACAAGATGTATCGATGGGTATTTGTTAAGTTCACTTCATGATAACCGGGAACCTGCAGATATTTCTGAACCCCGAAAAAGAGAAAAGTGCGGATGTACGCATTCCATTGATATTGGCGGATGGCCTCCAAAAGTATGCTTAACGGGTTGTCTTTATTGTTATGCTCGTCCTAGAATAGGCTAGTACCTTGTAAACTCTAAAATCATAATATAATGGCGAGAAGATTTTTAGTAAGACAAGGCGGTCGCTATTTGCCATCCGTGGCATCGCGACACTAAGCCATCGATGGCTGTCGGAGGAATGAGTAATACTGGTAGTATTGCGATTAACGACAACGCAGTATTACAAAAAATCTGCCACCATTATATATAAGATTTAGGGTTAACAGGGTACTAGCGTAATACTTTAGTGATTAAACACCAGACGTTACAAGATGGTCAATGAAAATAGTTCTAAAATTTAATATCTAAACTCTTCCCACCAGAGAGAAGTCTCTTTGTACACCTTGCTTTCCAAGTCGCCATCCGGCAGGAATACCTAACCCAGTGGATTCTTCATACTGCAAACCTTGAATAATACGGATAATCTCACCAATGTTGCGTCCGACTTCAGGGGGATAGAGGCAGGAATATTTGACTTCCCCACTTGGGGCTATAATAAAGGTTGCCCGATACGTAAAACCTAATTCCTCCCGTAAGACACCATATGCTTTTGAGATGTGGTGTGAACGATCAGAAAGCAAGGGGAACTGTATTTTCCTCGCAGATGGAGAGGTTTCAGCAAAAACCTTATGGGAAAAGACACTATCCGTACTAATAGCCAATACTTTAACCCCTAACTGTTCTAGATAATGGTGATGGGCAGCCACGGCTGCCAGTTCTGTCGGTCAAACAAAGGTAAAATCACTGGAGTAGAAGAATAACAGTACCCAGTCTTTATGGTAGTTGCTCAGGGTAAGACTGATTTTGTCTCCTAAGTAATAACCTTCTGCTGAAAAATCAGGTGCAAGCATAGTGGGTTTTATCATCGTAATTACCCCCAGAATTATTTATTAGAATAGACTATGCTTACCAGAAACAATTTGACAACAGGTAGATCATGGTTTTTTTTCTTAATAATTAATTTACACACGCCATACCAGATTAAGTATTCAGGTTCGGGGTTACAAACCAAAATAAAAGGCAATTCGTTTTTTTCAATATACTTATGATGGCTTACCATAGAATTCTTACTTACACCAATGATTACAGAGTTTAAATATGTGTCTATAAAAAGGAGCTTAACAATGGAGATGAAGAAAGAACGCGCCATCTTGGTTGGTCTTAACAAAACAACGAGATCCGCCGAGAGTCACGATATTGATATTAATGAGTCCATGATTGAGTTGGCCAATTTGGCAGAAGCAGCAGGTGCTGAAGTCGTAGCTAGTATCATTCAGAACAGGCCCTCCCGTGATGCAGGATATTATGTTGGAAAGGGAAAAATTGAAGAGGTCAAAGAACAAAGCCTAATACTCGATGCGGATGTCGTGATTTTTAATGCCGAATTATCGGGGACACAAATCCGAAACATTGAGGAAATTTTAGATTTAAAAATCCTTGATAGGACTGCACTGATCCTGGATATTTTTGCTCAACGTGCCCTCAGTAAAGAAGGCAAGCTTCAGGTTGAACTTGCCCAGATGAAATATCGACTTCCCAGACTGCAGGGTATGGGGAAAGAGATGTCCAGAACGGGTGGTGGAATCGGTACCAGAGGACCGGGGGAACAGAAGCTGGAGATCGATCGGAGGCATATCCTAAGCCGCGTCACCGACATCAAAAGAGAACTAGAAGAGGTTAAGAAGAATCGTTCGGTACAAAGAGCACAACGGCTAAAAACAGGTATCCCCTTAGTGGCTCTTGTTGGTTATACCAACGCGGGTAAATCCTCTCTCTTAAATGAACTCATCAAAATGCATAAGGAATATTCTCATGAGAAGGAAGTTCTGGCCAAAGACATGCTTTTTGCCTCATTGGATGTAACCTTAAGAAAGGCTGTTCTTCCAAATAAACAAGAATTTCTTGTTGTTGATACCGTCGGTTTTGTCAGTCAGCTTCCTCATGACCTTATCGAAGCTTTTAAAGCTACCTTGGAAGAAGTGACTTATGCTGATCTAATCCTTCATGTTATCGATATCAGTAATGATAGTCACCAGCTCCAGATGAGTACGACCCTGGATGTGTTAAAAGAGCTGGGAGTGGAGAATAAGCCCCTACTTACGGTCTATAATAAAATTGATCTGATAGGAGACGGGCATCAGTATCGAGACAGAGAGGACAGCGTCTTTATCTCTGCCAAAAAGGGCCTTAACCTCAACCATCTGCTCCAAATGATAGAAAGTAAACTGACAGGTGATCAGTTCGAAGTTAAGATGATGATTCCTTTTACCAGAGGAGAAGTGCTTAATTACCTTAAGACAAAATATGCTGTTGATTCGATAGAGTATAAAGAAGATGGTATATGGTTAGCCCTCAGGCTAGATGAGAAAGATTATAAAAGATTTGAAGAATACATAATAGTACCAACATCTAATAATGTTCTTTACAAATAAATAATTTGCCTAATCAATATCGATCTTAAACGATCGGATAGAACCGAACGATTAAATTCTGGAGATTTATCTAAAGAGATAATGACACCATTTCTTTACGGGTGTATACTAAAACTGAATAAAAAGATACGTACGTGTTTGGGGAGAAGATCATGAGTAACGAGACCAGACCGTCCTGGGATGAATATTTCTTGGATATCGCCTGCTTGGTAGCCAAAAGGTCTACCTGCTTAAGACGTAATTATGGTGCAGTCATTGTCAAAGATAATATCATCGTCAGTACGGGTTATAATGGAGCGGCAAGAGGAGAACTCAATTGTATTGATACTATGCAGTGTGTAAGGGCACAGTATAATGTCCCCAAGGGTGAACGGTACGAACTATGTGTGGCCGTGCATGCTGAGCAGAATGCGATCATTGCGGGAGATCCGATAAAGATGCAGGGAGCGACTATCTACGTTTCAGGATATGGTCGTAATGGAGAACCAGCTTCTGCTGAACCATGTTTGCTTTGTCGCCGGATGATCAAGAATGCCATGATCAAACGAGTTGTTTATCTTGATGAAAATGGTAAGAAAAAGAACATCAGATTCGGTATAAGTGAATAGTATCGACCTAAAGCGCCATGCAGGCGCTTTTATACCAAACAGAGCTATTATACTTCCGAAGCTGGTTGATTAAGATAATATGATGCCGAATAGTAAATGATTGATTGAAAAACATATTGGAATTGATTTACAAAAATAAAATATTGTATATTATTTTTGAAGATAATATACTTGGAATAATAATTTAAAAGTAGGAGGAACAGATGGGGAAGGCTAGATTCAAAGTCATGACAGTGTTTGGAACACGACCTGAAGCCATTAAAATGGCACCTGTTGTGAAAGCCTTTGAAAAAAGGGAAGACGTCGATTGTTGTATTGTTGTTACAGCCCAGCACAGGGAAATGCTTGATCAAGTTTTGAACTTATTTCACATAAAGCCACATTATGACCTGGACTTGATGAAGCACGGACAGACCTTAGCTAGTCTGACCTCCAGAGTCATCGAAGGGATGGATGGGATTCTTGCAGAGGAAAAACCAGATATGATTATTGTCCAGGGGGATACGACAACGACTTTCGTATCAGCCATTGCTGCCTTTTATCATAAAATTCCTGTTGGTCATGTAGAGGCTGGCCTTAGGACAGGGGAAAAATATTCTCCTTGGCCTGAGGAAATAAACCGTAAGCTTACCGGTGGGATTGCTGATCTTCATTTTGCTCCTACCGAAGTATCTAAGGGCAATCTATTACGTGAAGGTATAGACTCTGTGAGAATTCACGTTACAGGAAATACTGTTATCGATGCCTTAATTTCAACAGTGAAACGGGATTTTAGTTTTGCTGATGCAGGGCTTAATCAAATACTTCAAAATAATAGCCATAAGCGATTGATCTTAATGACTACTCACCGCAGAGAAAACTGGGGTGAACCAATGCGCCAGATCAATATGGCACTTGATACCGTTCTAAGTCAACACTCAGATACATATGTTATTTTTCCGGTGCATAAGAATCCTACTGTGAGGAAAGTTGTCGCAGAAGTTCTTGGAGATAACGATAGAGTCTACTTAATCGAACCGATGGATTATGAACCGTTTGTCAATCTCCTGGCCAAAGCATATTTGATCTTAACAGATTCTGGCGGTATTCAGGAAGAAGCCCCATCTCTGGGGAAACCGGTTCTTTGTGTCAGGAATACGACGGAAAGGCCGGAAGCTGTCGATGCAGGTACAGTATTACTCGTCGGGACACATTATGAAGATGTACTTAAAAATCTAAACAAGCTCTTAACAGATGAAGAAGCCTACAAACGCATGTCCCAAGCGGCAAATCCTTACGGAGATGGTACGGCGAGTGAAAGAATTGCGAATATTGTCGTAAAATATCTAGAAGATTGGCAAAAATAGCACTATTATGTAAACTTTTTAATCAATTTTGGATCGAAATTACTTGATTTATGACCGGAAATGATGGAAAATTATAATCAGCAAATAATTTTCAATCAATTGAAGGAATTCAGATTATTTTGGCGAAGCTATGTAGGAATTGAGGGGTCCGGATGTCTGATAAGAACGTCAGCAACTGGGTGAAGTATATGGCTTGGGGATCAACAGCCGCTACTGCTCTTGCCGGCTTGGTAGGGGGAGGGTACTATTTGGGCAATTACCTAGACATGAAGTGGGGAACAGATCCTTGGCTCAAGATAGTCTTAATGATATCAGGATTGATTCTTGGTGTGAGTTATCTTTTTGTATCTCTCAGCAAGTTTGGGAAGACAGAAGATGAACAGTAGAACAGCTTTTACCCTATCTGCAGCAGTTACATCAGTAATATTAATTGGGATATCTTTTACAAATAATTACGCTTTTTGGGGTATACTAATAGGTTTCTTTACCGGTCTTGTTAATATTCAATGGTTATTCAGGGATTCCCAAAAGGCGATTGAGAAAGACTTGTACGATGCTCTTAAGATCTATTATAAAAGCTTGTTTTCCAGACTGGGGATGGTTACCCTGGTTGTGGCCACGCTCGGCAGATTTAGACCGGAGTGGCTTTTCTATCTGGCGCTGGGTATCACAGTAGGTGTAATAATACCTCTGATATTAGCTATTAGGCAACAGCTTATACGTGGAAGGGGGTGAGCAATGAATGCATGAAATTCTTACTTGGCAGGTTGGCAATGGAACTCTACATGCTAAAACCTTAGTTATGACTTGGATCGCAATGGCACTGATACTAATCTTTGTACTGCTTGGAGTGCGGAACCTTACAAGCGGAAAGCCAGGTAAACTCCAGAATATCTTGGAATGGGTGATTGATTTCGTCAGGAAACTCATTTCGGATAATATGGATTATAAAAAGGGTTTGCCACTTCTTTCCTATCTGGTTACCCTGATAATGTTTATTTTCTTTTCCAATATGCTTGGACTTATCCCCAATTTTGTTGCACCATTATTTCATCACGTAGAGTTTGCAAAGTTAAATGAAGTATTTCACGGAGCCGTTTTGATGTCGCCAACAGCAGATATCAATACAACATTGGCTTTAGCAACTTTAACCATCTTATTGGTGATTGGGTTAGGTGTCAAACATAAGGGAGTTCACTACTTTCATCACTTTATCGAACCACATCCAGTCTTCCTGCCGATCCACCTCATTGATATCCTGGCTAAGCCCATGACGCTGGCCTTCCGTCTATTCGGAAATATCTATGCAGGTGAGGTTCTCATCGCGGTAATTTTACTGTTACCAGGTATCTATGTATTTGGCGGGATTGTTCCAATGCCGATATGGTTAGGGTTCAGTATCTTTATCGGTGCCATTCAGTCTTTTGTTTTTACGATCTTGACAATTGCTTATATTGCTCAAGCCGTTGCTTCAGATCACTGATGACAATTGAATAGGGAAGGGAACACAGTGTTAGGTTTCATAAGTAGGTCATAAGAAAGGTCTTAGTGGTAAGACCAGTATAATTTTCCAGTGTTCATATGATCGCTGGAATGATTAAAAAGAAATTAAAATGTCTTATTAAGAAGGAGGACAAACTATTATGGATATGTCTGCTGCTGCTATGTTAGGTGCTGGTATTGCTGCTGGTGCAGCTGCTCTCGGAGCTTCTTTTGCGAACGGTAATGTTATTTCCAGAACTATTGAAGGTGTTGCTCGTCAACCAGAAGCAAAAGGATCCCTTCAAGGTATTATGTTTATCGGTGTTGGTTTGATTGAAGCTCTTCCTCTTCTGACATGGGTTATTGCACTCTTGATGGTTTTCACCAAGGGATAAGCACTCTACCGAAAGGCAGAGGGGGACTCGCCTGTTCCCCTCTAAACTGCGATTTTAATTAGTGTTTGCGATATTTACTTGCTTAGAGAGGAGGGGAGGACCGATTGAATCCCTTTGGAATTAACTT
The DNA here is from genome assembly GCA_964477085.1 of uncultured Gracilibacteraceae bacterium. Lineage (GTDB taxonomy): Bacteria > Bacillota > Desulfitobacteriia > Desulfitobacteriales > Syntrophobotulaceae > Dichloromethanomonas. Next base: position 53,816 of record CAYZDF010000011.1, read on the forward strand.
AGCATATACGATTGCCTCAGCCGCAGCCTCTAAAGGGGGAGGCGGAGGAAATCCTATAGCCATAGATTATACGTATCCAGCTCAGATTCTATCCTTTCTTGTTCTCGTTTTAATTTTAGCAAAATTCGCTTGGAAACCTCTGATGGGTGTGATGGAGAAACGCCGTCAATTCATCGAAGACAACCTGGCTAATGCTGAGCATGAAAGAAAAGAAGCTGAACGAATCAGACAAGAATACCAGGGAGAAATGCTGAAAGCTCGTCAGGAAGCTCAGGCGATTATTGAAAAAGCAACGAAGAATAGTGAGGAACGCGCGACAGAGATTCTTGCTGAAGCACGCAAGGAAACTGAGAAGATGAAGCAAGCTGCCCTTGCTGATATTGAGCGTGAGCGTGATAGAGCGATTGCAGATGTTAGAGCTCAGGTGGTAGATATGTCTATCGCAGTTGCGGAAAAGATTATCCAGCAGAAACTGGATATAACGGGTCAGGAGGCACTTATTGAACAATTCATTCAAGAGGTAGGGGATAGGCCATGTTAAAAGGAGCGTTGGCACGCAGATATGCTCAGGCCCTCTTCGAGTTAGCTGTTGAAATGACTGTTCTCGATCAAATCGACGGCGAACTTCGCGACCTTGCCAAACTGATTTCAGAAAACGATGAGCTTAAATATCTGTTAAACCATCCCAGTATTGAAGTTGAAGCTAAAAAAGAGACTTTAGGGAAAATATTAGATAAAAGTGTTTCTCAAGTGTCCAGACATTTTCTGTTTCTACTGATTGATCGTAGAAGACAGGACTTATTATCTCTCATACAACGTGAGTTTTCCTGTCTGGCCAATGAGGCACAGAATATTGTTGAAGCGAAAGTAACAAGTGCTACATCACTGACTGCAAATCAGGAAGTGAAACTGAAAGACGTTATTGCCAAGTTAACAGGTAAAAATGTTCAGTTAACCGCATCGGTTGATTCTGATTTGATCGGTGGAGCCAAACTTCAGATTGGAGACCGTGTGATGGACGGGTCAATTGCCACGGCGTTATATAAAATGCGTGAGGAATTGAGAAAATCATCGACTAAACCTCAGCAGGAAGTAGGGGTGAGCTAAGAGGATGAACTTGCGTCCGGAAGAAATAAGTTCAATTATTAAACAGCAGATCGAACGCTATGAATCCGCCATGGAAGTTGTGGATGTGGGAACGGTCATCCAGGTAGGTGACGGTATCGCACGTATCTACGGCTTAGAAAAGGCGATGTCAGGAGAACTCTTGGAGTTCCCTAGTGGAATATATGGTATGGCCATGAACCTGGAAGAGGATAACATCGGTTGTGTTATCCTGGGGCCATACGAAAATATCAAAGAGGGCGACCAGGTCAAACGTACCGGCAGGATCGTGGAAGTTCCTGTAGGGGAAGCCCTGATCGGCCGTGTTGTAAACGTACTTGGCCAACCGGTTGACGGTAAAGGGGAGATTGTTCCTTCCGGTTACAGGTCGATCGAATCACCTGCACCTGGCGTTATCGACAGGAAGTCTGTTCATGAACCGTTACAGACCGGTTTAAAATCTATCGACTCCATGGTTCCTATCGGTCGTGGCCAGCGTGAATTGATCATTGGTGACCGTCAGACCGGAAAGACTGCTTTGGCGGTTGATACTATTATCAACCAAAAAGGACAAAATTGTATTTGTATCTATGTTGCAATCGGACAAAAACAATCTACCGTTGCCGGTGTTGTGAAAAAATTAGAAGAGCATGGAGCCATGGACTATTCAATCGTGGTTATGGCTACTGCCTCTGACCCAGCTCCGATGCTTTATATCGCACCATATTGTGGTTGTACAATGGGAGAATACTTCAGAGATAATGGACAACACGTGCTGGTGGTTTATGATGACCTCTCCAAACAAGCAGTTGCTTACCGTGAACTGTCCCTCTTGCTGAGACGTCCTCCGGGCCGTGAAGCATATCCTGGAGATGTTTTCTATTTGCACTCCCGTCTTCTGGAGCGTGCAGCTAAACTTTCGACAGAGAATGGCAGTGGATCATTGACCGCACTCCCGATCATTGAAACGCAGGCCGGAGACGTTTCGGCCTATATTCCGACTAATGTTATTTCCATTACTGATGGACAGATATTTCTGGAGTCTGACCTGTTCTATTCCGGTTTCCGTCCAGCCATTAACGTTGGTATCTCTGTATCCAGGGTAGGGGGTGCTGCCCAGATTAAAGCGATGAAACAAGTAGCAGGTCAGCTTCGTTTGGACCTGGCTTCCTATCGTGAACTCGCTGCCTTCGCGCAGTTCGGCTCCGATTTGGACAAGGCTACTCAAGCACGCTTAAATCGCGGTCAGAAAACAATGGAGATTCTCAAGCAAGGTCAATACCAGCCAATGCCTGTTGAAGAGCAAGTACTGGTCATCTTTGCTGCTACAAGAGGTTACATTGACGATGTTCCCATTGATCGAATGAAAGCCTTTGAACAGGAATTCCTCCGTTTCATGCGTACCGTTAAAGCGCATATTCCTGAAAAGATTCGCACCGAAAAAGCTCTTTCCGATGAACTTATGAAAGAGATTGGAGACGCTATCAATGAGTTCAAACAAGGCTTTTTGGCCTAAGAAAGAGTAGGTGAGCGAAGTGGCAGGAGTACGCGATATTCGCAGGCGAATTCGCAGTGTTAAGAACATGCAGCAGATCACCAAAGCTATGAAAATGGTTGCTGCGGCTAGGCTGCGTAGATCTCAGGAAAAAGTAATCGCTTCCCGCCCGTATGCCAAACAGATTCAAGATGTTCTGGCTCGTCTGGTCCAAGCCCAGACTGAAATGACACATCCTCTCCTGGAGAAGCGTCCGGTTAAAAAGATCGGATATATCCTGGTTACTTCGGATCGTGGTCTCTGTGGTGGTTTTAATGCTAATCTGATCCGAATGACCCGTGGGATTCTCGAAGAACAGAAGGATGTACAGACCGGGCTGGTAGCGGTAGGCCGTAGAGGCAGCGATTATTTTGGTAGGCGTAAAGTTGAGATCTTGTCCAGGTTTACCGGCCTAGGTGACAGTCCTGATTTTAACCAAGCCAGAAAAATTGCCGGCGAAATCATTGGACTTTATACTTCAGGGGAACTGGATGAGGTTTACCTGGTATATTCCAAATTTATATCCGTTCTGACTCAGGAACCCACCTTGGTAAAATTACTGCCAATTGAACCATCAGAAGAGAAGGCCGGCAGCGAGTATATCTTCGAGCCGTCTCCAAAGCAGATGCTTGAGCACCTGTTGCCGAGTTATCTGGAAAGCCAGGTATTCAGTGCTTTATTAGAGAGTAAAGCCAGTGAAATGGGCGCAAAGATGACGGCGATGGATTCGGCTACTGAAAATGCCAAGGAAATGATAGATAAACTGACGCTGGCAATGAATAGAGCCCGCCAGGCAGCCATCACCAAAGAGATTTCTGAAATCGTCGGAGGAGCTGCGGCTCTGGAGTAGCTGCCGGATTTAGTACCTTAACAAAGGAGGTTGCTAGCTTGTGTCAAATATAGGTAAAGTAATTCAAGT